>JAFAKN010000292.1 GCA_019235415.1 Alphaproteobacteria bacterium | reverse complement strand
CCTGGGGCAACCTGCGCCGCTTCCTGCCCGATGGCGCCGGCACGGCCGCCGTGCAGGTGGCCGACGGCGCCACGATCGACGACCTCGCCCGCCAGCTCGACATGCAGCACGATCTCTGGGCGGCGGCGCTGAATGGCAGCGTCGTCCCGTTCTCGACCCGGCTCAGCGAAGGCGATCAGGTGTTCCTGTTCGATCACCTGCACGGCGGCTAGCCCGAATATCTCAAACGTGACGGGTGCATCGGAGTCCTGACTCTGCGAAAAGTGTTTTGTGACAACATTTTTCGGGACCAGAGGAAGGAACCCCGATGCTGGCAGAGTGTATTGCGGATTTGTTTGGGTTTGCACCTGTTGAAAAGCGGGCTGTGGTGGCGTCGTTCGATGGAGGGTCGATGACGTCGGACTCCGGCGGTCTGCTGCTGAGATCGACCGACCGGGCGATCGGACTGATTGATCGATTTGCCGGTTGCTTCGTGGATCGGCGGGACCACAGGCTGATCGAACACGAGGTCAGCACGTTGATCGGGCAGCGGGTGTTCGGGCTGGCGCTGGGCTACGAAGATCTCAACGACCACGACCATCTGCGGCACGACCCGCTGTTTGCCGTGTTGGCCGGCAAGCTCGAGGGGCGGCGCCGGGACTGTGCGGCGGTGGCCGGCAAGAGCACGCTGAACCGGTTGGAACTGAGCCGGCCCGAAGCAACGAAGTATCACAAGATTGCGCACGATCCTGCGGCGATCGAGCGGCTGTTCGTGGAGCTGTTCATGGAGGCCAACGAGCGGCCGCCGCGGCAGATCGTGCTCGACCTGGACGCCACCGACGATCCGCTGCACGGCCGGCAGGAGGGCCGGTTCTTCCACGGTTACTACGACAGCTACTGCTACCTGCCGCTCTACATCTTCTGCGGCCGCCACCTGCTGGCCGCCAAGCTGAGGCGGTCGAATATCGACGCCTCGGCGGGCTCGCTGGAGGAAGTGGCGCGCATCGTAGACCAGCTGCGGGCCAAGTGGCGCAAGCTGCGCATCCTGCTGCGCGCCGACTCGGGCTTCGCCCGCGAGCCGCTGATGGCATGGTGCGAAGCCAACGGCGTGGACTACGTATTCGGCTTGGCACGCAACAGCCGGCTGGTTGGCGAGATCGAGAGCGAGCTGGCACAGGCCCAGGCAGAAAGCACCCGGACAGGCCACCCAGCCCGCCGCTTCAAGGACTTCCAGTGGACCACTCGGAACAGCTGGAGTTGCCGTCGGCGGGTGGTGGCCAAGGCGGAATGGACCAACGGCGAAGCCAATCCGCGCTTCATCGTCACTTCCCTCGCTCGCCACGAGATCAAGGGCCGCCTGCTCTACGAGAAGATCTACTGCGCCCGCGGCGACATGGAGAACCGCATCAAGGAATGCCAAGGCGAGCTGTTCGCCGACCGCACCTCGGCCGCCACCATGCGGGCCAACCAGCTGCGCCTGTGGTTCGCATCGATGGCCTACGTGCTGATCTGCGCGTTGCGCCGTATCGGTCTTCAGCACACCCGCTTCGCCAAGGCCAGCTGCGCCACCATTCGCCTGGCGCTACTCAAGATCGGCGCCCTCGTCACCGTCAGCGTGCGACGCATCAAGTTCGCCATGGCATCCGGTTGTCCTTACCAACACGACTTCCGGAGCGCCTACGACTTGCTCTCCGCTGCAGCCCGCTGACGAACCAGACAGCGCACAGCCGACATCGCGCATCTCGCCCGCCGCGCTCCGCGGCGCGATGGCGCTTGTCCACTTATCGAGGCCGCAAGCCCCTCCATGACTGCAGCGCCAAAACCTATCCCTATGGCGCTGCGCAGCACCCTCTACTAATGATGGTTTGAGATATCCGGGCTAAAGCAGCACGGAGGCGATCATCGCCATGCCGATCACCGACACGGCCCACGCGAGCGTACGCAGCCAAGGGATGCCGATCAGGTAGATCACGGCGTAGGCGAGTCGGGCCCAGAAGAAGATGGCCGCACCCGCCGCGGTGGTGGCGTTGGCCTTGTTGGTGACCGCCACGATCAACACCAGAGCTGCGAACAGGACGAGATTCTCGACCATGTTGAAATGGGCGCGCCGGGCGCGGCCGCCCCAGCCCTTGATCTCCGCCAAGCCCT
>JAFAKN010000162.1 GCA_019235415.1 Alphaproteobacteria bacterium | reverse complement strand
CACCGGGGCCCATCCCGGCTGAACGACGATGCCTCGTGTGCTCATCGGACACTCCTCTCTTTCGGTTTGCGCTCGACCCCTCGAGGGTCGTCGATAATGGAGACCCGGAATCACCGTGCTCATCATGCGTCGACATCGATGATGGTCGGCATTTCGATCCCCCGACCGTTCGAAGGAGCGTAGCGCCATCATTTGCTGGCGGTGATCCCCGTCTTTGGCGACCGCTGAAACGTTTTTGTGGCACCCAAACCACGGTGTGCGTGATTGCGGGTACAGCGCCGATTCCGGTCGCGTCATGTGACTCTCGTGGTCGATCGGGACTGCAGAGGTGGCCGCGCCACTTGGACGATGGTATCGCCTTGGTGAGGAGGCGCGAGGCGCGGTCATGGTCGAAAGCGCGCCGCTCCAGCAATCGCGCCCCATACGGGAGGCAAGCCATGATCCGATGCATACACTTGTGGACTGGCAAGGACCAACAATCGCACTTCGAGGAAGGCCACATTGTCCTCGACCCCGGGGTGCGTGGCGACGTGCTGACCGGAAAGTTGGGGACGGTCAGCGTGTCGTTCGAGGAGACAAGGTCGGGCGGCACGTTCGCGTGGCACACGGCACCGGCGCGCCAACTCGTGATCACCCTGAGCGGCACGCTGGATTTTCAGACGCGAGAAGGCCGGCATTTCCGGCTCGGCCCCGGCGACATCCTATTCGCCGAGGATACGGCGGGTTCCGGCCATAGCTGGAAGCTCGTCGACGAACAGCCGTGGCGGCAGGCCTACGTGATCCTGGCCCCGAATGCGCTCGTTCCTTTCGAGCCGAGCCCAGCCAGCGCGTGACTTGCGCAGGGACTCAGCCGGACGTGCCGCGGTTTCGACCAATGAGGTCGGCTACCCGTGCTGCCGAGACGCCTTGCTTGTCGAGCAAGCGGGCGGCTGGGCTGCGCGTCTCGGGGAACAGGCCCAGCAGGACATGCATGCCCGTGACTGCCGCGGATCCCTGCTCCTGTGCCTGCAGCTGAGCACGATGGATGACGCGCATGAAGGCTGGCGTGGGTCTCGACTCCGTACCAGGCGCTACGAAGATATTGTCGCGTTCGCTGCCGAGGAAGCTGACCAGGTCGGCTTTCAATACCGTAGCATCGGCGCCGCACGCGCCAAGAACGGAAGATGCATCGGCATCGTCGGTCAGCGCGAGCAGAAGATGTTCCAGAGTCGCAGACCGATGGCCGCGTTGCGTGGAAGAGGCTAAGGCTCGTCGCCGCGTCTCTTCGAAGGCGGGTGAGAGTGGAACTGCCCACGACTCCAACAGCGCGGCGATGCGCTGCAAGCGGACAAGTGGATTTAGCGTCGCCAGCAGCCTTCGCCTGTCCTCGAGCGGCATGACCACGTGCATGGCAATGACGTCGGCGATGCGCCCCGGATCGTGGGTTTCGTCTGGATATGGCCATCCCTTAGGCACTCGAACGTCATTGGCGGACGCATAGGGCTGGAAGCGCTCCAGAATTCTCTGGACGAGGTCGGTCGCGTCGCCACCGGGTTCTTCGTCGGGGTCGACGATCTCGGCCTGATACCAATCCTTGTCGGTGATGAAGCGGTTGATGACGACGCGCTGGCGGCCGGCCACCAAGACCTTCGACGTGCCGTCTTCCAATTGCTCATATTCGATCAACTTCGCGAGGAGGCCGATGGTGTCGATGTCTCGGGGTCCCGGCGCGTCGACGCCGGCGCTTTTTTGAACGGCGAGGACGACCTCGCGCCGGTCGTTGAATGCGCGGTCGAGCGCAGCTTTGGTCTTCTCGCGTCCGATAAAAAGCGGAAAAACTGCAGTCGGGAAGGGAACGAAGTCCCTGACTGGAACGGCTGGATAGCGTCCCGGTTCGATTCGTTCCCTGGCGATGGCGCTCGCCACCGGACGGGTGGCCTCGGGCCGCCGTTCGGCTTGCAGCAGCGCCGACAGGGTGTTCCAGTCGGCAAGACCTAACATCCTGGAGACGAGCTCCAGGCTCTCGCTGTGGCTGATGGTGAGGGATTTGCCGCTCAGGGATTCGCGCAGCGTCTGCGCCATGACCTTGGCGTCGCGAAAATCGCGCATGAATCTCGTCCTCTGCAAGAGCGAACCAGGCGTGTCAGGTGGTTGCGTTGCTGACCCGGTCGCTCGGGCAAAGGGAAGGCCGACAAGGCTTCGATACGTTCACCGTTCCCGCTAAGGGACGCAACCGGCAGGTCGTATCAACCGAGTGGGATTTTGGATCCAGCGACGGTCGGCTGTCAATTGTGTCGCAGACTCAACCGTGCGCCACTGCCCGCCGCGAAGCCATGATGGTCTCACATCGCCATACGCCGCGTGACGGCCCGTTCGGAAGGATCGTCGTGGGCGGCAATGGCAATGGCGTTTCGCCCGCGGGCCTTCGCCTGGTAGAGCGCCTCGTCGGCCGACTGGATGGTCGCTGCGAGCCCCCTTTCGGAGAGGGAGGCGACGCCGATGCTGACCGTGATGGTGAGCTTCTGGCTGCCGAAATCGATGACGTGGTTCGCGACGCTGGCGCGGATTCGTTCGGCCGCCCGGGCAGCCTCCTCGATCGGGGCGCCGATCAGCAGGGCGCAGAATTCCTCGCCGCCATAGCGGCACAGCAGGTCGGCTGGCCGAACCGACTGCCGCAACAAGTCGGTGAACTCGGTCAGCGCCTGGTCACCGCCGGCGTGGCCGAACCGCTCGTTCACGCTGGAAAAATGGTCGAGGTCCATCATCAGCAGCGAAGCCGGCACGCCGCCTTTTCGCGCGCGCTGGCCGAGCCGGGTTCCTTGCTCGAGAAAGGACCGGCGGTTCGGCAGCTCGGTCAATTCGTCGGTGAGGGCGAGCCTGGCATAGCGGTCGCGCAATCGCTCGTTCGACATCATCAGGAAGCCGAGCGTGATCGCGACCAGGCAGATCGTGCCGACAAACAGCGCCAAGCCGCCGCTCGGCTCGTGCACCCCCGGTGTCGCGAGCACGCTGCGCAACGATAGGGCGGCGCGAGCCATCATCGTGGCGCTCAGGATGAAGAAGGTGATCGCCGTCAGCCATCGGCCGCGCAGCCTCTCCGCGCGATCGGCTTTGAGCAGCTCCCAGCCCGAAAGCAGGGTGACCACGGCGACGAAAAGCGAGAGCAGGGTGAGGCGTACCTGGTTGTCCGCGCCGCCAAGCCAGGCGATCGCGAAGATCGCCCCGAAGATCGCGAGCGGCAGGATCACGCGGTGCACGCTGAACCGCGCCTCGTTGAAGCGTCGAATGCTCAGCCAGACCACCGTGAAGCCGGCCGCGATCAAGGCGCCCGGAGCGATGATCATGAAGGGCGAGGGGGATGCGGAGCGCAGGCCGACGGTAAGCCAGCCCAGGCCGCACAGCGCCATTCCGACCGACCAGCCCCTCAGCCCGCGAATCGTCGGCTGGCTCGACCAGAACGAGTAAGTCAGCGCCGAGATGGCGAACGCCACGACGACGTTGACCCAGATCAGTGTCCTGACGTCGAGGTCCATGGTCTCGGTATCCGCCCCTCACTGCGGCCTTGCCAGTCCTTTTGGCGCCAAAGCCTGCTTCGCCCCGAGCGATTTGTATCCATGCGCCCCAGTTTCCGTGCGGCCGAGGCGCAGCTGTCGAGCGGTCCCCGGTCCCAGTGCGCGCGCTCCCCACGCGAGCGCCGCACGCTAGGCAAGCGCTGCTCGGTCTGCAAGCGCGTTTCTGAACTATCGCCGCAAATTCTCCTTTGTTCCGGGCAAGAACCCCCGCTATTGAATTCTCAGGCGTGTGGGACGATCAAGAGATCGAACTGGCGAAGACGCAGCCTAGCCGAGAGAGGCCGGGGGCACCAAAGGGCGCGCGCCCCGGAGCAGGTAAGGTCGCACGCGTCTTGCGTTGGCACCTCGACGCTGAAGATAGGTCGGCAACCCCTGCAATTGCGTATGCCGGGATGACGTGCCGCGATATGTGGTGTAGATAAACAGCGACAGGCGGAGTGACCTGGCATGCCAATAAAGAACAACGATGACGTGGCGCATCTCCTCGAGGCGACAGGCGGCTCGGGCTCGTCCTACCGCGAGTTCGAGTCCCCGACCGACCAGATGTCGGCGCCTCTCATCGACGCGGTTTTCGCCAAGGGGCCACCGGAGCCGACGCCCGACATGCACTCGCCGGCACCTCTCCAGCGCGGGCTGTCGAGCTCGGACATCCTGAGCGAAGTTTTCGAAGGCCCGCGCCCGATGACCCCGGCCAGCACCTACCCCGCGCCCAATTCCGCGCTTGCCTTTGGATATCCACAGGGCGCCGGCCAGTTTCCGCCCCATGCGCGTCCGCCTTTGGCGAGCCTGCACCAGGGGGCGGCCTCGAAACGATCGTTGAGCGACATCCGGCGCATCATCACGAAACCTGCCGAAGAAATTCCAGGCGCTCCGACCAGTGGTGATCTCAACGGGCTGTTCGATCGTCTGGCCGGTTAATGTCGGTCGTCTGCTTCTGCTCGCCTAAAGGCGGAGTGGGCAAGACGTCTCTCAGTGTCAACGTGGCGGGCGTCCTGGCCCGCAGCGGCTATCGCGTGCTGGTCGTCGATCTGGACGTCCAAAATTCCATGCGCCTGCATCTCGGGGTGCAGCTGGGCGATGATCGCGGCCTTGCACCGTGCCTTATCAACGGCCGGTCCATGCGCGAGGCGATCATTCCCGGCACGGGGAACCTCCTGATCCTCCCGTTCGGCCGGGTGACACCGGCGCAGCTCCACGCCGTGTCGGACTATTTCGAAGGCAACCTCAACTGGCTCAAGCAAACTCTTGCGCCCTTTCTCGAGCGCGGCTTCATGGTGGTCATCGACACGCCACCCGGACCTTCTGTCTACCTCGACCAGACCCGCGGCGTGTCCACCCTGGACGTGGTCATCTTGCAGGCCGATGCCACCTCGGTGTCGCTGCTGCCCACCGTCGAGGCGCAGAGCTTCCTTGGGCCGCCACCGCCGGATCATCCGCGCTCGGTCCGCTACGTCTTCAACATGGTGGACCTGCGCCGGAAGCTGACGCGCGACGTCGTCGGCCTGCTGCGGCGGCGTCTGGGAAGCACTATGATCGGCATCGTCAACTACGACGACACGTTCGGCGACGCGGTCGCTCACCAGCAGCTGGTGGTGGACCGCGCGCCCATGAGCAAGGCCGCCTCGGATATTCGCGGCCTGACGGCTGCGATACGCGAACTGTTGCCTAGTCCGGAACACGCATCGAGATGACAAACCAGGACGTGCATCTCATCGAGCGGAAGTACGCCAAGTTTCCCATCGGACTGCGGCTCTTGTACCTGCTCCTGGCGCTGGTCGGCGTGATGGCGGCGGCCTTCGTGGTCATCACGCCGTTCGACCTGCAGAGCCAGGCGGCATTCGGCATTTTCACGGCCATCCTCTTCTTCGTCGTCAATCGCTTCCAGGATCGGCTCGCCACCCTGATCATCGTCGCGCTGTCGGCGCTGGTGTCGACACGCTATCTGTGGTGGCGCACCACCGAGACGCTGGGCTTCGTCGACCCGTTCGACATGATGTTCGGCTACGGCCTCTACGCCGCGGAGCTCTATGCCTGGATCGTGCTGATGATCGGCTACTTCCAGGTGTTGTGGCCGCTCGAGCGACGCCCCGCGAAGATGCCGGCCTCGGTAGACGAATGGCCCACCGTCGACGTGTTCGTTCCCACGTACAACGAAAGCCTGGACGTCGTGAAGCCGTCGGTCCTGGCGGCCATGGCGATGGACTATCCGCCCGACAAGTTCCGCGTCTACATCCTCGACGACGGCCGTCGACCGGAATTCGCCCGTTTCGCCGAGCAGGCGGGTTGCGGCTACATCATTCGCCAGAACAACGCGCATGCCAAGGCGGGCAACATCAACCATGCGCTTAGCATCACCAAGGGCGAGCTCGTAGCCATCTTCGACTGCGATCACGTGCCGACGCGGGCCTTCCTGCAGATGACGGTCGGCTGGTTCCTGGAGGACCGCAAGCTCGGCATGCTGCAGACGCCGCACTACTTCTATTCGCCCGATCCGTTCGAGCGCAACCTCGGCACCTTCGGCCGGGTGCCGAACGAGGGCCAGCTGTTCTACGGCCTGATCCAGCCCGGCAACGACTTCTGGAACGCCACCTTCTTCTGCGGCTCCTGCGCCGTGCTCAGCCGCGAGGCCCTGACCGAGATCGGCGGCATCGCCGTCGAGACCGTGACCGAGGACGCCCACACCTCGCTGCGCATGCACCGGCGCGGCTGGCACACTGCGTATCTGCGCTTCCCCCTGGCCGCGGGGCTCGCGACGGAACGGCTGTCGATCCATATCGGCCAGCGCATGCGCTGGGCACGCGGCATGATCCAGATCTTCCGCATGGACAATCCGCTGTTGGGCCGCGGGCTGAGCTTCGGGCAGCGCATCTGCTACCTGAACGCCATGATGTATTTCCTGTTTCCGCTGCCGCGCTTCGTCTTCCTCACGGCGCCGGTCGCCTATCTGCTGACCTCGCAGAACATCATCGTCGCCAGCGCGCTCATGGTCATGGTCTATGCCGGACCGCACATCTTTCACACGCTCGGCACCCAGTCGCGCCTGTACGGCAGGTATCGCTATTCGTTCTGGGGCGAGATCTACGACAACGTCCTGCTGTTCCACATCATGGCGCCCACTCTGCTCGCGCTGATCAACCCCAAGGCCGGCAAGTTCAACGTGACCGCCAAAGGCGGCATTCTCGAAAGCGAAGTCTACGACCTGCAAGTGATGCGGCCCCTGGTGGCCCTGGTCATGGTGCTGCTGGGCGCCATTGCAATCGGCATATACCGCTTGAACTTCACCGAGCTGTTTCCCGGCGACACCAGTGTGCTTCTGATGAACCTGTTCTGGTGCTGCTACAGCGCTTTCAGCGTGCTGGCCGCTCTCGCCGTCGGACTGGAGCGGCGGCAAGTCAGGACGCAGCCGCGCATTCGCATCCGCCAGCCCGTGGCGCTCTACTTCGACGGCCGGCGTTCGTTGATGGGACGTACCGAGGATCTTTCGCTGGGCGGCGGCATGCTGCGCATGGACGACCTCGCCGAAGACATGTCGATCGACGAGCAGGTGGTCATCAATTTCGAGCAGATCGAAGGCAATTCCAGCGTGCCGGCCCGCATCATCGGGGTGAAGGGCCGCGAAGTTCGCCTGGAGTTCAAGCCGACCTCGCTCGACGAGGAGCGCACCATCGTGAGCGCGGTGTTTGGCCGCGCCGATGCCTGGCTGGGCTGGGACGACCGTCCGCCCGACACCGTGGGCAAGTCGTGGGCCGACCTGATCCGGGCGATCCGCACGCTCGCCACTGTGGCACGGCGGCCCAAGCCGAGAGCCACCCCAGAGCGAGAGGGACAGCGCGAGCCGGCCGCCGCGAGCGACATGCCACGAGCGGCCGCCAAGGCGACATGAACCGGCTAGCCACGGCGGCCGCGGTCATGGGCGTTCTCATGAGCGTTCTCGGGGGCGGCCTGCTGGCGGCATCGGCGCAGCAAGCCGGGGACAAGCCGCCATCGAGCGGCCAGCTGCCGATGCTCTTTTCCACGGCTCCGCCGACGTCGGGAGCGCAAGCACAGCAGAAGTTCGAATTGCCCTCGACGTTTCCGACGATCCCGTCGGGCGTAGCGATCATTCCGCAACCGGACAACCAGGGCCAACGCGCGCCGGCGCAGCCCGCTGCCAGTTCGCCTGCTGCCAGTTCGCCTGCTGCTGGGCCACAGGCGCCGGCTTCGCCGGCATCCCCTCCACCGGCCGCCGCGCCGGGAGCCAGCGCGGGCAATCCCGGTGGTGTCGCCCCGGCGATGCCGCCGGCCCAGCCGCTTGCCCCCTTGCCCACGACCACGCCGCTGCCGCCACAGGATGTGGCCACCCCGATCGTGCCTCCCACCATTCCGCAGGCCTCGCCGCTGCCCGCAACGGCGGCGCCTCAACCGGCACCTGCCCAGTCCGCTCCTGCACCACCGGTTTCTGTCCAGGCGGCGCCCGGTCGGGTCGCTCCTGCCCAGGCGACGCCGGCAGCGGGGGCTGCGCCGGCGGCGAGCGTCACGCCGCCTCCGACACCTCGCGTGGTCGTTCCGCCGCTGCGCGACTTGCCACCGGTGCAGTCCTCTTCCACTTACCCGATGTTCGCGGGCTCGGCGGACAGCCGAGGCCAGATCATTCGGCTGCGCGACATGGGCCGATCGGAGGGCCTGCACCTCGAAGGCACGGCGGCTGAAGCGAGCGTGTCGTTCACGGCCCGACAGGACGATGCCTTCGTGGGATCCCGCGTCAGCCTGATCTTCAGCTACTCGCAGGCGGTTGCCCGGGACGAAGGCGAGCTCTCCGTGCTGCTCAACAACGAGCCGGTGGGCAGCGTGGCCATCGGCAAGTCGAAGGGGCCAAAATCGCGCACCGAGTTCACCTTCAGTCCGGCCCTGCTGGCAACCGACAACCGCTTGCAGTTTCGCTTCGCGCTGAAGGGCCAAGGCGCCGATGCCTGCAAGATCGCCCGGGACAAAGCCTTCTGGGTGAACATCGAGCCCAACTCGTTCGTGTATCTCAGCGCCGCGCGCCTGCCGCTGGCCGACGATCTTGCCTTCCTGCCGCGGCCCTTCGTCGATCCCAAGGATCCGCTGACGCTGACGCTGCCGTTCGTGATGCCGGCGAGCCCGGCCCCGGAAATCCTGCAGGCGGCCGGGATGGTGGCCGGCTACTTCGGCCTGATCGCGCAGTACAAGGGTGCCACGTTTCCCGTCGTGTTCGACGGTCTGCCCGCCACCAACGCCATCGTGTTCGTGCTTGCCGACCGCTATCCGCCAGGTGTCGCCTCGATTCCCGGCGAGGGCCCCCGCCTTGCCGTCATCACCAATCCGGCCCAGGTCGACAGCAAGCTGCTGCTGGTCATCGGCGCCAACGCGGCCGAGCTGCAGACCGCTGCTGCGACATTGGCCCTGGGGGCACAGCATCTTTCCGGTGGCTGGACCGCGGCCCGCGATCCATTGCCGCCGCCGCGCAAGCCTTACGACGCGCCGAAGTGGATCTCGACCGACCATCCGGTGCGGCTCGGCGATCTGGTCGCGCCATCTTCGCTCAATGGGAGGCGAATCGCGGACTCGCCGCAGGTGTCGTTTCGTACCGCACCCGACCTGTTCTTCGGCGCGCTGTCGGGCGGCACGCTCTATCTGAGGCTTCATCGCGCCGACGACACCTGGATCGATGCCGGCAATTCGCGGCTGTTCGTCTACCTCAACCAGCGGATCGCGGGCGAGGTGCCGCTCGAACCCAAGCTGAAGGTGCTGTCCCGCTTGAAGGAATGGCTGTTTCCCGGGAGGGCGGACGACCGCGTGAGCCAGGTGATCCTGCCCGGCTATCAGCTGTTCAGCTCGAACCGTCTCGACTTCGTCTTCGAGCTTCGAGCTTCGCAGAGCGCCGACTGCACCAGCCTCGAATGGAGCGACCGAACCGGCATCGATCCCGATTCGCTGATCGATCTCACGCACGTCGCCCATTTCGCGGCATTCCCCAACCTCGCGCTGTTCGCCAACTCGGGCTTTCCGTTCTCGCGGCTGGCTGATCTGTCGGACACAGCCTTCGTGGTCTCGGAAGCGCCGTCGGCCGAAGAGGTGCAGGCGTTCCTGAATATCCTGGGCAAGATCGCCGACGACACGGGCATTCCAGCGACTCGCTATGCCATCGTCGACGCGGCGCATGTGGACACCGTCGCCGACCGCAACCTCATCGTCGTCGGCCTCGATTCGCCGGACAGCTTGCTGCGCAAGTGGGAGTCCTACAATTCCGTCCACATCACCAGCACCAGCGTCAGCGCCGTGCCCCAGCCGAGTTTCTTCCAGCGGCTGTTCCAACCTTTCGATCCACGGGCGCCATACTACGCCGGCGCCGCGGTCGAGCTCGCGCGCATGAATCTCGGCAAGCCGTACGCCTACATGTCGAGCTACTGGTCGCCGCTTGACGCCAACCGGATCGTCGTGGCGATCGGCGGCAACAACGGCCAAGCCTTGGTCGAGATGACCAAGCAGTGGGAAGACCCGGACATCACGTCCAAGATCCAGGGCGACTTTTTCTATTTTACCGACGGTCGCGGTGAATTTTACACGTCAAACCGGAGAAAATTCGTCGGGCAACTTCCGATTTGGTGGAGAATTCAGTGGCTTGCAGGCTCTTTTGGACCTGCTGCCTTCATTTTGATTATTTGTGCTATACTGATCTTCGCAGTTACCATTCAGCGATTCGCCGCTTATCACGCGAACAAGCTGCTGGCGCGCAGAGCCTAGGATTGGGCTCTGGTTTGGATTGGGGGTTGACGAAGCAGATGGCGCGCTCGGGATCGACCGGAGCCATTGCCAGCGCTCTTGCCGGCGCCGTCATTGCTGTTTCGCTGCCCCACCAAGCCCTGGCGGCCTATCCGCCTGCGACCACTACGCCGGACTCTTCTGCGGTTTACGGCCTTCTGTTCGAGCAGGCTGCGATGTGGCGGGAGCGCAACCGCTTCGATCTGGCGGCCCAGTCGCTGCGCAAGATCCTGGAAAGCCAGCCGGACAATGCCGAAGCCCTGTTCCAGCTCGGCTCGATCGAGCTGCAAAACCAGAACTTCGATCAGGTCCGCACGACCGTCTCGCGCCTCAAGCAGATCGATCCCAACGACCCGCGGGCGGCCGAGCTGGAGCGCGCCATGGCCGTCGGCCAGACCGATGACGCGGCCCTCGCCGAGGCGCGCCGGCTTGCCGCCGGTGGCGCTTATGATCGCGCCATTGCTGCCTATCAACGCGCCTTTCGCGGCGGGCCGCCGCCGTTCGATCTCGCCGTCGAGTACTACGAGACGCTGGCCGGCACGGGCGCCGGTTGGGAGGAGGCAAGGCTCCGGCTCAAGGCTTTGGCCGAGCGCAGCTTTGCCACGTCGCGGGTCAAATTCGCCTACGCCCGGGTGCTGACCTACAACGAGCAGACCCGTCGCGAAGGGATCGTGATGCTGGCCGATCTCGCGGGCGATCCGGCTGTCGGCCAAGCCGCCTTCGAGGCCATGAGGCAGGCCATGCTGTGGCTGTCGATCGGCCCGCAGGATCGGCCGTTCTACGAGTCGTACCTGAAGCGTTTCCCGGGCGACACCTTGATGCGCGACAAGCTCGCGGGCTCGCTTCGCCCGGTCAAGCAGGACCCGTTGGCCGTCGCCGTGAACGAGGCCTACAAGCTGTCGGACCAGGGGTTCAACGACCAAGCCATCGCCCGCTTCGAGGGCGTCCTGCAGACCGACCCGAACAATGTTGATGCGATCGCCGGAATTGGAATCGTTCGACTGCGCCAGGAGCGCTTCGCCGAGGCGCGCGATCAGCTGATGAAGGCGATCCGGCTGGCACCCGACCGCCAGTCCGAGTGGGCCGCGGCTCTCGATTCGGCCAACTTCTGGTCGGCCTATCACGAGGCCGTCGCGCTGCGTGACCGCAACGACATCGCCCAGGCGGAGAAGATCTTGCGGCCTTTGGCCGAGCGGGCCGGCAAGGAGAGGCCGCTTGCCCAGGCCCTGATGGGCGACCTGCTGCGCCGGCAGGGTAAGCAGCGCGAGGCCGAGGCCTACTATCGCGAGGCGCTGAAGAGCGATCCGGCCAACCGGGACGCCCTGGTCGGGCTGTATCAGGTGCTGACGTCGCAGGGGCGTGACACGCGAAGCGAGCCGTTGCTGGCCAATCTTGACGCCACGACACGCAACAGGATCCAGGCTGACGGCGCGCAAGCGGCGGCGGCCAGCCTGCGCGTCCAGGCCAAGGGGCTGGAGCGGTCGCAGCCCGACCGTGCCGAGGCGCTTTATCGCCAATCCATCCAGATGGAGCCGTCCGACCCGTGGGCCAAGTACGAGCTCGCCAAGGTTCTTGCGAGCCAGGGTCGCGTCGCCGAGGCGCAGCCGCTGATCGATGAACTTGTGGCCAGCGGCCGGCCCGAAAGCCTGTTCGCGGCGGCGGTCTATTATTCGGAGCAGCAGCGTACCGGCGAGGCGGTGGCGCTGCTCGACCAGATTCCTCCCAATCAGCGCTCGGCCCGAATGAATGCCCTGCGCAACGACCTCCGGACCGCGGGCGACACCGATGCGCTCGTCGCCGCCGCCAAGGCGGGCGACGCAGCCGCGCGCGCCACCATCATTTCGCGCGCCAACGACCCCAAGGCGACGACCGTGCAGCTGGCCAACTCGGCGCTGTCGCTCGCCAAGATCGGCGAGAAGGCGCAGGCGATGGCGATCGTGCGCCGGCTGATGGCGCGCAACGACCTGTCGTCCGACACGATGCGGCTTATGTTCTACGCCTCGATGGAGGCCGGCCAGGACAGCGAGGCCAACAGCGTGCTGGCACGCATGTCGCGCGGCACGGGAACGGCCAGCCGCGACGTCGTCGGCTTGCAGGAGTCGCTCGCCATCCGTCAGGCGGATCGGCTGCGCGAGCAGAAGAACCTCGGCGCCGCCTACGACGTCCTCGTGCCTTACGTCTCGGGCGCCGCGCCCGGCGTCGCGGCGCGTTTGGCGCTGGCCCGCGTCTACAAGGACTCGGGCTACAGCGAGGAAGCGATCCAGGTGCTCGACGGCATCATGGTGTCGCGCCCGGCCGATGCCGCGACCTTGCAGGAAGCGGTCAACATCGCCATCGATCTCAAGAAGTACGAGCGGGCCAAGGTGTGGCTGGCCGAGGCGATGCGGCTGCAACCGCAGGATCCGCGGCTGTACATGGTGCAGGCGCGATTGCTGAAGGCGCAGGGTGACACCAGCGGTGCCCGGCGCGCGCTGGAGACCGCGCTGCAGCTCAATCGCGGCATGCGCCAGAGCGACGCCGGGTCCGCGCCCCTCTCCGCAGCACCGCGTGAGCAGCCGGTCAGCGTCGCGGAAAGCGAGGGCAAGGTCGGCGACGGCCGTGTCATTGCCATGGGCGACGCGGTGGAGATGGTGTCGCTCAACCCCGACGGGCGCAACGCCGACGGCGAAACGATGGCCGAATTCGAACGCCGGGTCGCCGCGCGCCGGCCCCAGCAACCGTCGACGCAACCCCCACCCGCGACGACTTCGGCGCCGGAGGTGCTGTCGATCGAGCCTCGCGTGCCGCTGGCGGTCCCCGCGGTTCTTACCTCGCAGGCAGCGCCGCCGCGCCGCCAGACGGTGTCCCTCACCGAGATCGCGCAAGCCGCACCGGTGGCCGCACCCGTTCAGGTCGCGCAGAGCCCGCTGGTGCCGCTGCGTCGGCCAGGCGATTCGGGCTTCGCCAGCAGCGGCGTCACCGCACCGACGGCACCGTCCGTTACAGTGCCGGCAACGCCTGGGCCCTACACCCCGCCGGCCGGCGCGCCGCCCACAGGGCTGGGGCCGCTGGTGGCCCCTCCGGGCGGCCCATCCGCCTCTCCCGGCGACGCCGACCCGCTCGGCCGCGAAATCAATCGCGAGCTCGTTGCGCTCAAGCGCGCGACCTCTCCGGTAATCGACGCGGGCATCGGCTTCCGCGGCCGCAACGGCCAATCGGGCTTCGGCCAGCTCACCGAATTCAACGTGCCGCTCAAGATGCGCATACCGATCGGCAACGCCGCGATGATCCCGCTCGTGATGCCGGTGACGCTGAGCTCGGGCCCGGTGCCGTCAAACTCGACCCTGGCGCAGTTCGGCGCTAACGCCATTCTGCCCAACTCCAATTTCTTCCAGGGGCCGGGATCGACCAGCGCCGCGGGTGCCGCACTCGACCTTGGCTTCGAATGGGGCCGGCTCAGCCTCGACGTCGGCAGCACGCCGCTCGGCTTTCCGGTCAGCAACGTCGTGGGCGGCGTCGCGTGGAACCAGCCGCTCGGCGACACCTTCAACCTGAGGCTGGAGGCCTCGCGCCGGCCGGTGACCGATTCGCTGTTGTCCTACGCCGGCACCACCGACCCGATCACCAACACCACGTGGGGCGGCGTGCTGCGGGCCGGCGCCGAGACGATCGGCAGCTACGACGACGGCATGCTGGGCATCTACGCCAAGTTCGCCTACGGCAACTATACCGGCACCAACGTTGCACCCAACCAGTCGTACGAGCTGACCGCGGGCGGCTACTACCGTGCCGTGAAGGAGGAGAATCAGGAACTGAAGATCGGCCTGTCGGGAACGTACCTGTCCTACAACCAGAACCTCAGCCAGTTCACGCTCGGACAGGGCGGGTATTTCAGCCCACAGGCCTTCTACAGCCTCACGATCCCGATCGACTGGAACGACGCCGTCGGCAAGTTCAAGTACAATGCCGGCGGGGCGATCGGCGTGCAGAACATCCAGCAGAACGCATCGCCGTTTTTTCCCACCAGCTACACGCTGCAGAACGCCGCCAACCTTGCCGCGACGACCAACAACACCCTTCCGGTCTATCTCACGACCAACACGACCAGCCTCGCCTTCGCCCTGCGCTTGGGCTTCGAATACGCCGTCAACGACCGTACCTCGATCGGCGGCAAGGCGAACTTCGACAACTCCTACCAGTACGACCAGGGCACTATCCTGTTGTTCGTTCGGAGCGCTATAAACTAGCCGCGGTTCCAAAGCGGGTTTGCATGACGGGTCGTCCGGCGAAGAGTGCAATCGAGGGAACGACGCTGGTCGTCGCCGCCAAGCGATCGTGCCCGCCGCAGTGGCGCGCCTTCATGGAAGCTTTGGGCGCCAGCCTTTCAGAGCTGGCGGGCGACGAGTTGGCGCTGCGCGTCCTGGCCGGCATTGGTGCGTCGCTGGCGAAGGAGCAGCCGGTGCCCGCTTGTTCGTCGCTTGCGGAGCTGAAGGCGGCCATGAATGCCGGCCTGGCCACCCTGGATTGGGGCCAGGTCGAGGTCTACGAAGCCGACAGGGCGCTCGAGTTTGTCGTCATGGGTTATCCCTGTTTCGACGGGGTCGAGGCCCAGACCGCCTTCGCCGCCATTCTCGAAGCCTTGCTCGACGGCTGGCTGCGCGCCCAGGCTTCCCGGCCGGGCCTGGCGATGCGTCTGATAGAGCGCGGACAGGGCGTCTACCCGCCGCTGGTCTTCCGCTACGAACGGACCACTGCGGTCCAGCCATGAGGCGCAGTTTTTTGCAAATGTGCGCGGGCCTCGCGGCTCTGGCGCTGCAGCCCGTCTCCGTGCGCGCCGCAGACCCGGACAACTGGACGCTGTTCAAGAGGAGGTTCTTGCGCGACGGCGAGCGCATTGCCGATACCGGCAACGAGGATGTCAGCCATACCGAAAGTCAGGGTTGGGGCATGTTGTTCGCCGAGGACAACGACGACCGGGAAACCTTCCAGAAGCTGTGGGAGTGGACGGCGTCCACCCTGCGGCGGCCCGATGGCTTGTTCTCGTGGCGCTGGTCGGCGAAGGACAAGAACCATGTCGCCGACAAGAACAACGCAGCGGATGGCGACATCCTGATCGCCTGGGCGCTGGCACGCGCCGCCAAGCGCTGGGACGACCCGCGGCTGGCGGCGCAGTCGCAGGACATCCGCAACGCCATTGCGCAGCACCTGCTCGTCGAACTTCAGGGCAAGCTGACCCTCCTGCCGGGGATACAAGGGTTTGCCCGGAAAGATGGGCACGTCGTGAACCTGTCGTACTATGTGTGGCCGGCCATCGCCTCCTTCGCGAGCATGGGCGGCGAGCACGCCGGCGACTGGAAGCGCCTGCAGACCGATGGCCTGTCGCTGCTCGACAAGGCGGAGTTCGGCACCTTTCACTTGCCGCCCGATTGGCTGCTGGTCGGCGAGCGTGACCTCAGGATCGCCGAGGGCTGGCCGCCGCATTTCGGCTTCGATGCCGTTCGCATCCCGCTCTACCTCGCCTGGCACAATGAAGGCCCGCGTCTTGGCCGCTTTCTCGCGCTGTGGCGCGCGCCCCAGTTCGGCGGCAAGCCGCCCGCCTGGATCAATTTGCGCGACGGAGGGATTGCGCCGTTTCCCGCGCCGGGCGGTTACACGGCGATCTTCGCCCTGTGCCAGTTCGTGGGCGAGGGTTTCAAGACGGATCCGCCCGTCGCCGGCGTGATCGAAGGCGACGACTACTATTCTGCGAGCCTCAAGCTTCTGTCGAACATCGCCGCCCGCGAGGCGCCGTCTGCCAGCCGGCCGTAGGCGAGCGCGGCAAGTTGTTATCTAAACCACAAGACGATAATCTCACAAGGAATGCACACGTATTGGAGTCTTGCCGGAACTGATGCTGCAGCCGCTCGTTGTCGCCCGAGCCGCGCTTTGTCCTTAGCCGCCTAGGCCACCCGTGCCCAACAGGTTCCGCTCGCTGGTGGTGTGCGATGACGACGACTTCCGGGAAGAACTCGTCGAGCGAGCCATGAGCGTGGGGTTTTCGGTGCGATCTGCGCGCGGCCCCGGCGACTTGCCGCGACTCCTGAGGCGGTACGGCTTCGACTGGCTGATTCTCGATCTCGGCTTGGGCGAGGATGTCTGTCTGCAGACTGTCGAGCTTCTGGCCGGGCAGCACGTGCGGCCGCGCACCCTACTGGTCGGCGAGTCGGCTCCCGCGGTGGCCGATCATGTCCGTCGCGCCGCCGCGCAAGGCGGTCTCGAACCGGTCGGATTGCTGCGAAGGCCACTGTCGCTCCCGAAGCTGCGCCAGCTGCTGGGCAGCTTGCCGCCGCGGGAGGGAAATCTGCTGGACCTCGATCCCTCGCTCGGCCACGTCGAGACCATACCGAGCGAGGAGATCGTCGTGCACTATCAACCGATCGTTGCCATGACCGATCGGACGCTGCGCCGCGCCGAGGCGCTGGTGCGCTGGCAGCATCCGCAGCACGGGCTGATCAGGCCGGTACGGTTCATCAGCATGTTCGAGCGGGCCGACTCCATCACCCCGCTGACCTGGGAGGTTCTGTCGCGCGCGATCGACCAGCAGGTCGCCTGGAAGAGGTCTGGCCTGACGCTGGCGGTATCGGTCAACATCTCGGCGCTGTTCCTCGCCTCGCTGAAGACCGCCGACGATATCCTGGCCTTGCTGCAGGAGAAGAACGGCGAGCCGCGCCATTTGATGTTGGAGATCACCGAGACGGAGGCGGCCATCAACCCGCCGGTCGCGCGCGCTCTGCTGTCGCGGTTGCGCGAGGCGGGCGTGGAAGTTTCGATGGACGACTATGGCGTCGGCTTTTCCGACCTCGAGCGGCTGCGCTACTACCCGTTCAGCGACCTCAAGGTCGACCGCTGGCTGGTCGCCAAGCTCGACGCCGGTGGGCGGGAGGGGCACGACATCGTCACGATGCTGGTCGCGCTGGCCCGCCGCGAGCAATTCTCGCTCACCGGCGAAGGCATCGAGACCGAGCAGCAGTGGAAAGAGCTCGAGCACCTCGGCTGCGACTACGGGCAGGGGTTCCTGCTCGCCCGCCCCATGCCGGCAGACCAGCTCACCGGCTGGGTCGACCGCATGGCCGCGCGCGGCCGCTACTACAGGGCACCAGGCGATCATACCTAGTCCCGTCATCCCGACCGGAGCGCGAAGCGCGTAGTGGAGGGACCTTTCATGTTGGCAGCGACACCAAGAAAGGTCCCTCCACTACGTCTCGCTTCGCTCGCCTCCGGTCGGGATGACGGAGGGATGTGAACTCATCGAGCCTGAGCAGGGACCTTTCCTGCTGCCTCAAGGGTCCCTCGCTGCGCTCGGGATGACAGCATTGTCGACCGCCGCTGCGTCGAAGCCGTCGCCTTGCCCTGCAAGAGCCGGCATTGTGCGCGGCGATGCTTGCCCCGGCCGTTCCCCGCCTTCTCGCCGCTCGGCTGCCTTTCTTCTACGGCTGGATCGTGCTCGCCTGCATCTGTCTGGCGGGCTTTGCCCGTCAGGGTCCGGCCGTTGCCGTGCTCTCGGTCTTCGTCGTGCCGATGACCGACTCCTTCGGATGGTCGCGTACCGAGATTGCCGGCGCGGTCTCGCTCGGCGGCGTGCTGGCGGCCTTCCTGTCGCCGATGCTCGGGCCGCTGGTCGACCGCCAGGGGGCGCGGCTAATCCTGTGCCTCGCCGTCCTGGGGACCGGGCTTGCCACGATGGCGCTGTCGCTCACCCAGTCGCTCGTCTGGTTCTACCTGCTGTTCTGCTTCGCGCGCATGAACTGGGCCGGCCCGTTCGACCTCGGATTGTACAGCGCGTTGAACAACTGGTTCGTGGCGCGCCGCGCCATGGCGACCTCCATCGCTACCCTTGCGCAGATGTCGGGCCTCGTGGCGCTGCCGATCATCGCCCAGCTCGCCATGCGCGACGGCGACTGGCGCTCCGGCTGGATCGCCGTCGGCTGGACGGTCCTGCTCGTGGGCTTCGCGCCGGTATGGCTGCTGATGGTGCGCCGCCCCGAGGATCTCGGCCTGCAGCCCGACCACCGTACGCCATCGGCGGGCGCTCGAGTCGAGCCGCAATTCAGCCGTGCCGCGGCGATGCGCACGCGGGCCTTTTGGCTGTTGTCGCTCTACACCGTGCTGGTCTTCCCCGTGCAGGCGGGCGTCAGCCTGCATCAGGCGGCGCACCTCATCGAACGCGGCATTGCGCCGTTCGCCGCGGCGACGGCGATTGGCGTTTTCTCGGTCCTTTCGGCGATCACGAGCTTCGCGGTCGGCTTCCTGCCCAGGCGCTGGCCGGTCCGCTACGGCATGCTGGGAGCGGCGGTCATCCTGAGCGTCGGCACGTTCGGCTTGATCGGCGTGCGCTCGCCGGTCGAGGCCTATGCGGCCGCCGGCGTGTTCGGCGCCGGGATCGGCGCCATCTTGACGCTGCTGCCGATCGCCTGGGCCGACTACTTTGGCCGGCAGAGCTACGGTGCGATCCGCGGCGTGGCGCTTTCGCTGCAGGTGATTGCGCAGGCGGTAGGTCCCGTGCTGTCCGGCGGCCTGCGGGATTGGACCGGCAACTACACTGCATCGCTCAGTGTGTTCGGCGTGTTGTCGGTCTTCGCGGCGGTCGCGGCTCTTGCCGCCCGACGGCCGCGGCCCGGAGCCGAAGGAATTCCTAGAATAGCCGAGACGTGAAGGTGCCGTGCAGGCCCAAGGGAACGGCGTGCTTGAGCCGGGCGATGAAGACCGGGCGGGACGCGGGGTCGCGAGCGTCGAGGCAGACGAGCTCGCTCAGCCGGCGCGCCGCGTCGAACACCAAGGTCACGATCACCCCGTCGTCCTCGCCATCCTCCCCGGTGGCGATGAACAAGGGTTCTCCCGGATAGCGATCGGGACCGAACTCGTGCCGGCGCACCGTGCCGGTCTCGAAGTCGATCTTGGCGACCTGCTGCTGCAGTCCGTGCCGGCGGTCCGACGGATTGCAGAGAATATAGGCATAGCGGTAGGGGGCGCCGATCCGCTTGGGGTTGATGGTCGGGAATTCGTTGGCGAGCCCCGTGTCGTAGGTCCGGCTATCGACCTTCCCGCTGGCGAGGTCGAGCCGGAGCCGCGTCAGGGCGGCCATGCCGTCGGCCGGCCACTCCGACTTCCAGAAATCGCGCAAGGCCTGGCCGATGGTGAGATAGTCGGGGTAGCGCGCGAAGTCCATTGTGAGCGCGCCGTCCTCCTCGAAGCCGTTGGCGAAGTGGAACTGGAAGAACGGCTCGGTCTCGATGATGCGCGACTTGCCGCTGCCGTCGCGCGGCACCAGCAGGATAAGCGTCGGCTTGCCGCCATCCCAGCGCAGGGCCTTGTCGAAGCTGCGCAGGCCCAGCAGAACCTTGAGCGGCGTGTCCACGACGATGGGCCCGAGGCAGAACACCATATGGCGACGGGTCAGCACGAAATCGTGGTTCATCACGGGATAGGGCAGGTCGACCACGGGCAGTCGGGTCACGATGCCCTTGTTGAGGCGATAGGGCGTCAGCGTGCTGCGTGCGCCGTAGTCGATGCCGAAATTGAACAGCTCGCCGGTCTCGGGATCGACCTTGGGATGGGCCGAAAAGGCATCGACCGAGCCATTGAAGGTCTCCATGCCGAGCGTCCGCAGAGTTGCCGGGTCGAGCGCCATGGGCGGGCCGCCTTCCCACAGCGACAGCAGGCGCCCGTACTCCAATACGACCGAGGTGTTCGACACGTTGGCGAGCGGACGGAAGGCATTGGCGAGGACCCCGCCCGGCACCATCTTGCCGAAGCCGCGATAGAGGATGCGGCCGGCCCGGGTCTCGTCGCGGTGGTTGCGTGTCGTGACGTAGCGGTTCTGGAAATGGATGCCCTGGTCGTCGAAACGCACGGCCACGATCATGCCGTCGCCATCGAACCAATGCGCGAACCACTTGCCGCCCAGTGCGTTCCGTCCGGAACCGTTGCGGAACAGGCTGCCGCGCAGGCGCGCCGGTAGCTCGCCCTCGACGTCCTCCACGCGATAGCTGTGCTCTTCGTCGAGGGAACGGAAGCCGGCGCTCCACGGATAAGGTTCATTGGCCGTCATGTCGCCACACTAGCACTTCGCGGGCCGAATCGCGGCGGGCATTGCCGGCGCTTGCGGCGGTGCGCCTGCTTTCGTAGGCTCTGCACGGCCCGCAAGAGGCTGCGCCCGGTGCCGATGGCGGCGGTAGCGCGTATTTCGAGGAAACAGGCTTCACAGTGCTTTCACGAGCCGTCGGCGCGTTCCTCCGCGGAGTGTGGGAAGCTCTGCGGTCAAAGCATTCATGAGCGGGCGCCTGCTCGCAACGGATGCTGGCTGCCTGGCGGCCAGTCGGAGACCAGTCGCATGCCGCCACTGTTGGAGGTGAAGGCGTTGCATACCGAGTTCCGCACCGGGGCGGGACTGGTGCGCGCCGTCGACGGCGTGTCCTACACGGTCGAGCATGGCGAGACCGTGGCCATCGTCGGCGAAAGCGGCTCGGGAAAATCGGTCGGCGCGCTGTCGATCCTGCGCCTCATTCCCGACCCGCCGGGACGGATCACGAGCGGCGAGATTCTGTTCGAGGGACGCGACCTGCGCGGCCTTTCCGAAGCGGACATGCGCGCCATGCGCGGCCGCGACATCGGCATGGTCTTCCAGGAGCCGATGACCTCGCTCAATCCGGTGCTGACCATCGGCCGCCAGATCACCGAGACTTTGGAGCGGCACCAGGGCGCCGATCGGGGCGCGGCGGAAAAGCGTGCGCTCGAGCTGCTCTCGATGGTCGGCATATCCGACCCGCGCCGGCGGCTGCGGCAATATCCGCACCAGCTCTCCGGCGGCATGCGGCAGCGGGTGATGATCGCGGTGGCGCTCGCCTGCAATCCTCGACTGATCATCGCCGACGAGCCGACGACGGCGCTCGACGTCACCATCCAAGCGCAGATACTCGAGCTCCTGAAGTCTCTGACCCGCCGGCTCAACGTCGCCCAGATCATCATCACCCACAACCTGGGCGTCGTGGCCCGCTATGCCAGCCGAGTGAACGTCATGTACGCCGGCAGGATCGTCGAGGCCGGCACCGCCGATGCGATCTATCACGATCCGCGACATCCCTACACCGTGGCGCTGCTTCGCTCGGTGCCGCGACTCGACCAGCCGCGGCGTGCGCGGCTCGACCCCGTGGATGGCCAGCCGCCCGATCTGACGCGGCTCGACGCCGGCTGCGCCTTTCGGGCGCGTTGCCGCTTTGCCGTGGAACGCTGCGCTCGCGACCGGCCGACGCTCGAACGGGCGGGCGAGTCCGGCCATCTCGCCGCCTGCTTTCGCGCCGCAGAGCTGCTGGTCGGCCAGGGTGCGCCGGCATGAACGGCGTGCCGCCACAGCCGCCGCTTCTCGAAGTGCGCGGGCTTGCCATGCACTTTCCGGTCTCCGAGGGCGTGCTGTTCAGCCGGCGGATCGGCGCGGTCAAGGCGGTCGACGGCGTCGATTTCTCGATCGAGCGTGGCGAGACGCTGGGACTGGTGGGCGAAAGCGGCTGCGGCAAGACGACGACCGGCCGCTGCATCCTGCGGCTCGAAAAACCGACGGCCGGCGAGGTCCTGTTCGACGGCCGGGACATCGGCCGCATGGAGCGCGAAGAGCTGACGGCGCTCAGGCGCCGCATGCAGGTGATCTTCCAGGACCCCTACAGCTCGCTCAACCCGCGCATGAAGGTGGGCGACATCATCGCCGAGCCGATCAAGGTGCACAGCGTGCAGCCGAATGCGCGCCGGCGGCGCGAGCGCGTGCGCGAGCTCCTGGCGGTGTGCGGCCTCGACCCCAAGTTCGCAGACCGCTATCCGCATGAGATGTCGGGCGGCCAGCGCCAGCGCGTCGGCATCGCCCGCGCGCTCGCCCTCGATCCGGAGTTCATCGTCTGCGACGAGGCGGTGTCGGCGCTCGACGTGTCGATCCAGGCCCAGGTGGTCAACCTCCTGGAGGATCTGCGCGGGCGCTTCGGCCTCACCTATCTCTTCATCGCCCATGACCTGTCGGTCGTGCGCCATCTCTGCCAGCGCGTCGCCGTTATGTATCTCGGCCGCATCGTCGAGATGGCGGCGAGCGACGAGCTGTTCGACAACCCGCTCCATCCCTACACCCAGGCCCTGCTGTCGGCCGTGCCGGTGCCGGATCCGCGCATCGAGGCGAGGCGCGAGTTCCGGCCGCCCAAGGGCGAGGTGCCGAGCCCGATCAATCCGCCGTCAGGGTGCGTCTTCCATCCGCGCTGTCCGATCGCGGTCGAGTCCTGTCAAGACAGGCGGCCGGCGCTGCGCGAGCTGCGGCCGGGCCATTGGGTGGCGTGCAGCGAGGTGTCTTGTCATCCCGAGCCGCAGGCGAGGGATCTTTCCATGAACGCGAAGGATCCCTCGCTGCGCTCGGGATGACAGAGTTCTGCGCTCCGGATGACAGGCGTGGCGTAAGCGTGAGTACGGAGGCTCGATAAGAACAAGTCGTAAGAGGAGGAGGCGATGTACGTTCGCAAGAGACTGGCGGCGATTGCCCTCGGCGTGGTTGCCGCGATCGCGGCAGGGTCCGCCGGCGCCGAGGCGCCCAAGCGTGGTGGAACGCTCACCTACATGATTCCGGCCGACGCGCCGCCGAGCCTCGACGGCCATCGCGAGACGACCTACGCCACGGTGCACGCGGCCGCACCGTTCTACAGCGTGCTGATCCGCGTGCCGCCCGACAATCCGTCCTCGACCACCGAGTTCGTGTGCGATCTCTGCACCGAAATGCCCAAGCCGACCGACGGCGGCAAGACCTACACCTTCAAGATCCGCCAGGGCGTGAAGTTCCACGATGGCTCGCCGCTCACGGCGCAGGACGTGGGCGACAGCTGGAACAGGATCGTCTTTCCGCCCAAGGGCACAACCAGCGCCCGCGTCACCTTCTACGCCATGGTCGACAAGATCGAGGTCCCCGACGACCAGACGGTCGTCTTCAAGCTCAAGTATCCGGCCAGCGCGTTCCTGCCGGCGCTCGCCGATCCTTACAGCTGGATCTATTCGAAGAAGATCCTCGAGAAGGATCCGCACTTTTACGAGCAGCACGTCATGGGCTCCGGCCCCTTCAGGTTCGTCTCGTACGAGATCGGCCAGTCGATCAAGGGCGAGCGCAATCCCGACTACTATCACGAGGGGCAGCCCTACCTTGACGGCTTCGTTGCCCTGTTCGCGCCCAAGCAGTCGGTCCGGGTCGACGCCATCCGCTCCGACCGCGCTGCCATGGAGTTCCGCGGCCTGCCGCCGTCGGCGCGCGACGAGCTTGCCAAGGAGGGCGGCAAGGACATCGTCTTCCAGGAGAGCGACTGGAACTGCGGCAACATCATCACGCCCAATCACAAGAAGAAGCCGTTCGATGACGTGCGCGTGCGCCGCGCGCTTGCGCTCGCCATCGATCAGTGGCACGGCGCGCCGGCACTGGCCAAGATCGCCAACGTCCGGACGGTGGGCGGCATCGTCTTCCCGGGCTCGCCGCTCGCCGCCACCAAGGACGAGCTGCAACAGATGGCGGGCTACTGGCCGGACATCGAAAAGTCGCGCGCCGAGGCCAAGCGGCTTTTGAAGGAGGCCGGCGCCGAAGGACTGAAGTTCGAGCTGCTCAACCGCAATGTCGACCAGCCCTACAAGTTCGTCGGCACCTGGGTGATCGGCGAATGGAAGAAGATCGGCCTCAACGTCGAGCAGAAGGTCGTGCCGACCGGGCCGTGGTTCTCCAACATGCGCGGCGGCACCTTCGACGTGGTGATGGAGGCCAATTGCATAAGCGTCGTCAATCCGCTGCTCGACACCGGCAAGTACCTGCCGGCCAAAGTGTTCCCGGAGAACTACGGCCAGTTCGACGACGACAAGTCGATCGAGCTCTATGACAAGATGCAGACCGAGACCGATCCCAAGAAGCAGCGCGACGACATGCGAGCCTACGAGAAGCACACGCTCGACACCATGGTCCATTCGATCGTGCTGCCCTACTGGTACCGCATCGTGCCGATGCGCTCCTACGTCCAGGGCTGGAAGATCAGCCCCAGCCACTACCTGAACCAGGACCTCGCCAACATCTGGCTGGAAAAGTAGCCGGCGTCGGGAGACGGCCATGTATCGCTACATCGTCACCAGGCTCCTGCTGGCGGTTCCCACCTTGGTGGGAGCCGCCGCGCTGGTGTTCGTGCTGCTGCGGCTTATCCCGGGCGACGTCTGCGTGATACGCCTGGGCGCAGGCGGCATGCATGTCGATCCAACCGCGCTCGCCCACTGCCGCCAGGAGCTCGGGCTGAACGATCCGATTATCGCGCAGTTCCTCGACTTCCTGGGCAGCTACCTCACCTTCGACTTCGGCACCTCGATGTGGTCGGGCCATCCGGTCACCGAGGAGATCGGCAAGCGGCTGCCGGTGTCCTTGCAGATCGCCCTGATGGCGACGGTGATCGCCGTCCTGATCGCCATCCCGCTTGGCACGCTGTCGGCCTTGAAGGAGAACAGCTGGCTCGACCATATCGTGCGCATGGTGGCGATCGCCGGCATCGCGACCCCCTCGTTCTGGCTCGGAATCATGTCGCTGGTGCTGGTGCTCGACATCACCTACCTCGCTACCGGGAAGGCATGGATGCCGCCGATCGATTTCGTGCCGTTCTGGCAGGATCCGCTGCGCAACCTGTCGATCGTGCTCCTGCCGGCCATCACAGTCGGCTACCGATATTCCGCCGTGACCATGCGCATGACGCGCTCGGCGATGCTCGAGGTGATGCGCGAGGACTACATCCGCACCGCGCGCGCCAAGGGACTGCTCGAGCAGATCGTGATCAACCGGCATGCCCTCAAGAACGCGCTGCTGCCGGTCGTGACCTTGATCGGCATCGAGTTCGCCTTCCTGATCGGCGGCCTGGTGGTCACCGAGCAGGTGTTCAACCTGAACGGCATCGGTCGGCTGTTCGTGCTGGCGGTGCAGAACCAGGACAACGTGCTCACCCAGGCGCTGACCATGCTCGTCGTGGTGATCTTCGTGGTCACCAACCTCGTGGTCGACCTGCTCTATGCGTGGCTCGACCCGCGCATTCGTTTCTCGTGAAGGGGCTGCCGCCATGACCATCGTCGCACGCGAGCGGGCGGCTGTTTCGCCCCCGGTCGAGGAGGGCGCAGAACGAAAACGCTCGGTGCTGGACGTCGGCTGGCAGTTCGTCCGGCGCCAGCCGCTCGGCACATTCGGCCTGGTGATCGTGCTGATCATGTTCACGACCGGTTGCCTCGCCGACTGGATCGCGCCGTTCGATCCCGAGGAGAACGACTTCAGCGCCATGATGCAGGCGCCGAGCTGGGTCCATCTGCTCGGCACCGACCAGATGGGCCGCGATATCTTCTCCCGCCTGGTGTTCGGCGCGCGCACCGCGCTGATCGTCGGCTTCACTGCCGCCCTGGTCGGGGGCTTCCTCGGGCTGGTGCTGGGGGTGGCGAGCGCCTATTTCGGCGGCTGGTTCGACCTCGTCTTCCAGCGGGTGCTCGACGTGCTGATGGCCTTCCCGCTGATCATCCTGGCGCTGGCGGTGGTCGCGGTGTTCGGCACCGGCGTGATCAACGTCATCATCGCCATCACCATCCCCTTGTTCCCGCGCTGCGGCCGCATCGTGCGGGCAAGCGCGCTGGCGGTGCGCGAGATCCCCTATGTCGACGCCGCCCGGGCGTTGGGCTTCAGCCACGCGCGGATCGTGCTGCGCCACATGATGCCCAACGTGCTGGCGCCCTTCCTGATCCTGCTGTCGGCCTTCGTCGGCCAGGCGATCCTCGCCGAGGCCTCGTTGTCCTATCTCGGCCTCGGCGTGCAGGAGCCGGTGCCGGCCTGGGGCCTGATGCTGCAGGGCGGCGCCGAGGAATATGCTACCACCGCGCCTTGGATCGCGGTGTTCCCGGGGCTCGCCATCATGCTGACGGTGCTCGGCATCAGCCTGTTCGGCGACGCCCTGCGCGACGCCCTCGACCCCAAGCTGCGCACCCGGTAGGTCGCTCATGCGGAGCGTGGACCGCCTCCCCAGCTTCGCTGGGGAGGTGTCGCCGTCTTACGGCGACGGAGGGGTCATGGCTCTCATGAATCATGACCCCTCCGTCCGCGATGACGCGGACACCTCCCCAACTGCGTTGGGGAGGAAGCTGAAATTCAGGCGCAGATCGCCGGCACCATGGAGGCTGCGAAGGCGCGCAGCTCGGTCGCCTTGGCGCCCAGGCGCGCGCGGATGGCGATGGCGTAGAGAATCGCGCCCGCCATCCGGGCGCGGGCCGGCGGCGAGGGAGTCGTCGAGAGGCGACTGTCGGCAAAAGCACGCTCGAAGCTGCCTTCGATGTCGGCCAGGAGCCCGCGCGCGACCGTGGCAATCTGCGGATGCATGGGCGACTCGGCGGCGGCGGTGCCGACGATCATGCAGCCCGGCCGATGCGGCGGGGCGGTGTAGAGATCGATCGCGGCGTTGTAGACCTTGCCGAGGCGCTGCTCGATGGTCCCGGGTGCGGCCAGGATCTGGTCGAGCGCCTCGACGCTCTTTTCGCCGTAGAAGCGCAGGGCCGCAATGTAGAGCTGCTCCTTGTCGCCGAACGCCGCGTACAGGCTCGGGCGATTGAGGCCTGCCGCGGCGGCGAGCTCGTCCAACGATGCGGCCGCGAAGCCCTTGGCCATGAACACCGCGCGCACCCGGTCAAGTACCTCGGAGGGAATGAACGACCGCGGGCGGCCGCGAGGCTTGCTTCGTGACGCTGCGATTATTTTTGTACCGGTTCGCATAATTTTCCTTGACCTGGCCTCGCCCCCGCCTTTTTGTACCACATCGCATAAAAACATGGAGGATGCGATGGAACTCTTCGCTTCACCGATGGCCTGCTCGCTCGCTTCGCATATCACGGCGTTGGAGGCGGGACTGCCGCTAAAAGTCCGCTTCATCGAGAACAAGAAGACCGACGACGGCGGCGACTACTACCAGATCTCGGCCAAGGGCTACGTGCCGGCGCTCCGCCTCGACGACGGCCAGATCCTGAACGAAGGCCCGTCGGTCCTGCAATACCTCGCCGACCGCAAGCCCGAGGCCGGGCTCGCGCCCGCGTGGGGCACCATGGAACGCTACGAGCTGATCGACACGTTGAACTATCTGTCGACCGAGGTGCACAAGCGAATCTTCGCCAACGTCTTCAATCCCAAGGCGGCGGAGCCTACGAAGGAGGCGGCGAGGGCGCTGCTCGAGCCGACGCTCGACTACATCGCCAAGCGGCTGGACGATCGCGACACTCTGGTCGGCGACAAGTTTACAGTCGCCGACGCCTATCTCGTCACCCTGCTGAACTGGTTCGCCTTCGTCGGCTGCGACCTCAAGAAGTGGCCGACCATCGCCGCCTACCACCGAAAGCACCTGCAGCGCCCCGCGGTGGCCCAGGCGATGGGCGTCGAGATGGCCGAGCGCCAGCGCCGCGCGGCCTAGTTCTCCTCCCCACGTCTGACGTGGGGAGGTGTCCGCGAAGCGGACGGAGGGGTCGCGCCATGACCACTCCGTCGGCGTAAGACGCCGACACCTCCCCAAGCAAGCTTGGGGAGGCTAGCCCGACTTCCTGTTCAACACCGCGAACCGCTCCTTGGGCGCTTTCTCGCGCGCCTTGGGCCCGTAGGTGCCCATCTCCATGCGATGCGGGATGGTCAGCATGTAGTTCTTGAAGGCGTTTTCCATCGCCTGGCGCCAGCCCTGGGCGTCGAGCGTCTCGTTGACTGACGCCTTGGCAAGTTTCAGCGCGTACGGATCGCGCTCGGCGATCTTCTGCGCCAGCGCCATCGTCTCCTCCTCGAGTTTTTCCCGCGCGACAACGCGGTTCACCAGGCCGGCCCGCTCAGCGTCCGCCGCGGTGATGAAATCGCCGGTGAACAGATACTCCTTCGTCTTGCGCGGGCCGAAATCCCACGGCATCGAGAAATACTGCACGTGCGCGCCGCCCCACTTGACGGCGCGGTCGGCGAACAGCGCATCGTCGCTGGCGATGATGATGTCGCAGGCTGAGGCGATCATCATGCCGCCCATGATGCAGTAGCCCTGGACCTGGGCGATGGTCGGCTTGGGCAGGTCGCGCCAGCGCATGGTGTTCTCGAAGAACCGCTCCCAAATGCGCCGGTGCTCGCCCTTGAAGCCGGGCTCCAGCGGCGTGTTCTTCTGGTCCTCCATCTCCTGCGGGCTGCCGAGATCGTGCCCCGCCGAGAAATGCTTGCCGGAACCCGCCAGGATGATCACGCGCACCGCCTCGTCGGCGATACCCTGCTTGAAGGCGTCATCGAGCTCCTCCAGCAGGATGCGGCTTTGCGCGTTCAGCACTTCCGGCCGGTTGGTCGTGATCTTCAGGACGGCGCCGGTTCGATCCGTCAGCAGTGTCGTGTAGCTCATGCTGCAACCCTCAACTCGGGCGCCAGGCCTTCACCCATCAGGTCGATGAAGTTGTCGCAATAAAAGCGCTGCTTCTGAGGCTCGCCGATGCCGGCCGACGCCATCGACGCCTCGAAGCGCTTGATCGGATTGCGGCCGCCCTCGACATGCGGGTAGTCCGACGAAAACAGGCAGACTTCGTCGCCGGCATTGGCAATGATCCAACCGGCGTCCTCGTGCGGATAGGGCGTCACGCGCACCTGGCGGCGCACGAACTCCGAGGGCCTGAGCGACATTTTCTGCAGCCGCTCCTCGTTCTTGTAGAAGGCGTTGTGCGCCGAATCCATGTTGCGCATCCAGCCCGGCACCCACGAGGCACCCTGCTCGATGACGCCGAACTTGAGCCGTGGGAAGCGGTCGAGCACGCGATCGACGATCAGCGCCGTCAGCGCCTTCATCGGCGGATAGGCGATCGCCATGTAGTCGAGCGAGCGGAAATTGTCGTCGCCGCCATGGAAGTCCGGCACCGGCGGCAGGCCGTTGTTGAAGAAGGCATCCTCCAGAAGCTTACCGCCGCCGCCGACATGGAACACGATCGGCAGACCGGCCTCCTGCGCGCTGGCCCACAGCGGATCGAAGCCGATATGGCTCGGCGAATGGCCATCCGGGCAGCGCGAGGGGATCAGCAGCGCCTTGGCGCCGAGCTCGATCGCTTCACGCGCCGCCTGCGCGGTGCGGCCGAAGTCGATCAGCGGCACGTAGCCGGTCGGCAGCAGCCGTCGGTCGAGCGCGCAGAACTCGACCATGTGGCGCGTATGCGCCCGGGCCACGGCGTACGCCAGCTCGACGTCATGCTGCCCTTCGAGCACGCTCGAGAAGTTGAGCAACGCCGTCGTGAACATGAGCTGGCTGGCAAAGCCCAGAAGCTCGATCGAACGCGGCCGGTCCCGCCTGTCGTAGGCGCCGAGCGCATCCCAGTTCTTGGCGAGCATGATCTGCGTTTCGTCGAACGCGGCATCGCGGCCGGTGTCGGCGCGGTGCGCCTCGGTGCGATGGCTGTGAAACCCCTCGCGGCGCGGGAACAAGAGCGCGTCGGTCACCATCGGCCGGTACTTCGCCTCGAGATGTTCGGCGAGGAAGCCCGGCAGTTCCATGATGTGCGCGTCGGCGTCGTGAATGACGCGGCCGCCGGCATAGGGCATTGTCCCTCCGCTGTTTTCCTTTGCTGCGAGCTTAGCATGGACGTCGATATTTCCCAGGCGGTGCGGGCCTTGCTCGAGGCGCGCCGCAGCGGCGTGCAGGTTGCGCCGCCATTCCCTTTGCCGAACCGCGATACGGTCTACGCCATCCAGGACGGCGTATCGAAGGCGACCGGACCGATCGCCGGCTGGAAGGTCGGCGCCCGCACGCCGACCGCCGAGCCCAATCCGGCGCCGTTGCTGGCGGGCGCGCTGGTGCCGTCGCCCGCCGTGTTCGACGGCAGGGCCATGCACATGATCGGCATCGAGATCGAGATCTCGTTCCACATCGCCCGGGACATTGCCGCACGCGAGGCGCCGGTCGGCCGCGAGGAGGCGCTGTCGGCGGTCGGCGACGCCTTCGTCGGCATGGAAGTGGTCGACACCCGGCTCGCCAATTTCCGCGAGGCCGATCCCGAATGGCTTTTGGCCGACAACCAGATGAACCACGCGCTGGTCGTCGGCGATCCCATCAAGGATTGGCGCACGCTCGACTGGCCGACGCTGCAGGTCAGGCTGGAGGTCGACGGCCAGACGGTCGTCGATCAGACCGGAGGCCTCGGCGCCGTCGACCCGCTGCGGCCGCTCGCCTGGATGATCGACCACGCCGTGCGCCGCCGCGGCGGCGTCCGCCGCGGCCAGGCGATCACCACCGGCTCGTGGACGGGCTTGCGCTATTTTTCGCCCGGCACCCGCGCCCGTGGCGCCTTCTCAGGCCTGGGCGCGGTCGAAGCGCGCTTCTGACGGGATCAGTAGTACCAGCCGTACGGCCAGCCGCCCCACGGGCCCCAGTCCCAGTCGTTCATCGCCATCTCGTTGGCGGTCATGGCGTTCTCGTCGGCCAGCTTCTTCTCGAACACGTTCTTGCGATAGGTCCCGTAAGCCTGCTGGTCGCCGACATAGAGGCAGACGCACACGGTCGGGTCGGGATAGACGTAGAATACCTGGCCGTTCTTGATCGTGCGCGAGAACTGGTGCGGCGGCAGCCTTGCGAACTGCGCCTGGCGCTGCGGCGTGTTGGCCGGAAGGAACTTGAACCCGGCGGCCGACAGCATGTCTTCCTTGTTGGCGACCTTCTGCTGCGGGGTCTCGCAGGCGGCCAACAGGACGCTAAGTCCGGCGGCGGCCAGGGTCGCGGCCACAGCAGTTCCAATCCGTCTCATAAACGAGTCCTCCATGCGGTACCGTGCCGCGTCACGTCCCGGTCCAGTTCGGCGCGCGCTTCTCCAGAAAAGCCGCCATGCCCTCGCGGAAGTCGCGGCTACCGTAGGCCAACCGGATCAGATCGTCGATATTCTCCTCAGCCAGGCGCGCCTGCAGCCGCCGCAGCGCCTCCTTGGTGACCTGCAGCGTGATCGGCGCGTGCCCGGCCAGGCTTTCGGCCAGCGCCTGGGCGCGGGCGTGCAGTGCCGCGGTGTCGGGCAAGACCTCGCTCACCAGGCCGACCGAGGCGGCGGTCGGCGCATCGATCAGCTTGGCCAGCAGCAGCATTTCCTTGACCCGTTGCGGGCCGATCAGCGCCGCCAGCCGGGCATGGTTGGCCATCGAGAGGCAGTTGCCGAGGGTGCGCGCGATGGGAAAGCCGAACTGCGCGTTCGCCGCGGCGATCCTGAGGTCGCAGGCGGCGGCGATCCCCGCCCCGCCGCCGGTGCAGAAGCCGGCAACGGCGGCGATGGTCGGCACGCGGCAGCGCTCGACGGCATCGAGGATGCGGTCGAGCTTGCGCTCGTAGGCGATGCCGTCCTCGCCGTCCTTGAAGTCCTTGAACTGCGCGATGTCGGTGCCGGCGGCGAAGGCCTTCTCACCGGCGCCGGTGATCACCAGCGCCTTCACCTCGCGCTGGCGCGACAGGCGCTCGCAGGCCTCGGCCAGGCCCTCGTACATGGCGAAGCTGAGCGCGTTGCGCGCCTGCGGCCGGTTGAAGGTGATCCAGCCGATTTCGCCGCGCTTGTCGTAGAGCAATTCTTGGGTCATTGGAGCTGCCGCGTGGGTTCAAAAGCATGGTAGGCGACGCATCATGGCGTTGGAACGGCTTCTCAAGGGCTTCGCCGATTTCCGCATGGGCTATTACCGCGAGCACCTCGATCTGTTCGAGAAGCTCGCGTCCGAAGGCCAGTCGCCGGAAATCCTGATCGTCGGCTGCTCCGATGCGCGCGTCGATCCCACCATCCTGACGCAGACCAAGCCGGGCGACATCTTCACCGTGCGCAACGTCGGGGCCATGGTGCCGCCGGCGCAGTTCCCGGCCGATGAGCGCCATCACGGCACTTCGGCCGCGATCGAGTTCGCGGTGCGCGGGCTGCACGTCAAGCATATCGTCGTGCTGGGCCATGCGCTGTGCGGCGGCATCGCCGCCCTGATGGACGGCAGCGGCGGTGCCTACGGCCACTACGATTATCTCGCCACTTGGACCAGCATCGCCCAAGAGGTGCGAAACCTGGTGGTGCGCGAGTTCAAGGGACGACCGCGCGCCGAAATCGCTCGCGCGCTGGAGCAGGCGGCCGTGGTGAACAGCGTGCGCAACCTCCTGACCTTCCGCTGGGTCGCCCTCGAGGTCGCCGCGGGCACGCTGTCGCTGCACGCCTGGTGGTTCAACCTGGTCGAAGGCCAGCTGTATGCCTTCAATCCCGAGACGACGGCCTTCGAGCCGGTGCTGGGCGTGAAGCTGGGCGGCGCCATCACGCAGCAGGCCGCGCTGTCGGGAATCAAGCCCGATCAGTTCGTTGCCGCGCTCGCCAGGCGCAAGCCGGCGTTCTGAGGACCGCGGGCGTCCCGCCCGCTCTTGCTCTTCTGGACCGCGCGCATCCTGCGCGCTCATACGTCATGAGGCGCGCAAGACGCGCGCGGTCCGTATGAACATGAGCGGACCTGGAGGTCCGCGCTCCGGCAAGAAAAGGCTAGCCCGCCAGCGATTCGATCGCGGCGTCGACGCCGCCCGGTGCGAACGGCACGCCGGCGGTCTTCATCGCGAGCTCGGTCGTGGCCAGCGCGCCGAGCAGCATCGGCTCGTTGAGATCGCCCATGTGGCCGATGCGGAACACCTTGCCCGTCAACGGCCCCAGCCCGCCGCCCAGCGACAGGTTGTAGCGGTCGATCGCCGCCTTGCGCAGCGGGTCGGAGCTCACGCCTTCGGGCATCATGACCGTGGTCACCGAGTTGGAGAGCCGGTCCGGCGACTGGCAGAACAGCTGCGGGCCTGCGCCGTTGCCGCCCCACACGCGTACCGCCGCACGCGTGGCTTCCGCCAGCCGCGCATGGCGATCGAACACCGCCTCGAGGCCTTCCTCCTCGAGCATTTTCAGCGATTCGTGCAGGCCGAAGAACATGTGCACCGGCGCCGTCCCCATGAACTTCTGCGGCGAGCGGCCGGTCATCTGGTCCCAGTTGAAGTAATGCCGCGGCGACTTGTTCTTGCGCGCCGCCTCGATTGCCTTGTTCGAGACGCCGGTGAACGACATGCCGGTCGGCAGCATCAGGCCCTTCTGGCTGCCGCCTACGGTGACGTCGACGCCCCATGGATCCATGCGGTAGTCGATGCTGGCGAGCGAGGAGATGGTGTCGGACAACAGCAGGGCCGGATGCTTGGCCTCGTCGATGGCGCGGCGGATGTCGCTCACCGGCAGCACCATGCCTGTCGCCGTCTCGTTGTGGACGGCGAGCACCGCCTTGATCTCGTGCGCCTTGTCGGCCGCGAGGCGCTCGGCAAGCTTCGCGACGTCGACGCCCTTGCGCCAGTCGGCCGTGATGGTCTCGACCTTGATGCCGAGGTTGACCGCCATGTCGGTCCAGCTCTCGGAGAAATAGCCGCTCTCCAGGATGACGACCCGCTCGCCGGCCGAGAACAGGTTGACGAGGGCGGCTTCCCAGGCGCCATGGCCGCTGGCGTTGTACATGTAGAGCTGCTGGTCGGTACGCAGCACGCGTTTCACGCCGGCGTGGCAGGCGTGATGGATGGCCAAGAACTCGTCGGACAGGAAGTCGATGACGGGGCGGTCCATCGCCCGCAGCACGCGGTCGGGGATGTTGGTCGGGCCGGGATTGTTGAAGAACTGTCGGCCGCGGGGCTTGGCGTTCACGAATGGCTCCGATGTGCGAAAAGTGGCGGACCATAGGGCCACAGGCCTTGGCGAGGCAAGCGAGGCTTGCGATGCTCAGCCATTAGCCAGATGAGGGCAGATGAGCGCGCAGAAATCCGATTCCATGGCCACCAATTCCGCGATTGTGGCCGATTACAAGGCCCGCACCGGCGGCTCCGCCGCGCTTTTCGAGCGCGCGCGCAAGGTGCTGCCGAGCGGCATCACGCACGATGCCCGCTACCTCGACCCCTATTCGATTCATGTCTCGCGCGCCACGGGGCCGCGCAAGTGGGACGTCGACGGCAACGAATATGTCGACTATTTCGGCGGCCACGGCGCCCTGCTGCTCGGCCATTCGCATCCGGCGATCGTCGAGGCGGTCACGCGCCAGATGGAGCTCGGCACCCACTACGGCTCGAGCCACGAGCTCGAGGTGCGTTGGGCCGAGCTGGTCTGCGAGCTGGTGCCGTCGGCCGAGAAGGTGCGCTTCACGGCATCGGGCACCGAGGCCTCGCACATGGCGATCAGGCTCGCCCGCGCCGCGACCGGCAAGGACAAGATCGTGCGCTTCATCGGCCATTTCCACGGCTGGCATGATCACGTCGCGGGCGGCGCCACGTCGCACTACGACGGCTCCTCGCCGCCGGGCGTGCTGCAGAGCGTGACCGACCTGTCGATCCTGATGCCGACCGACGACGTCGAACCGGTCGTCAAGCTCCTCGAATCGCGCGACGACATCGCCGCCGTGATGTTCGAGCCCTCGGGCGCGTCGTGGGGCCAGGTGCCGTTGCCGCCGGGCTTCGTGCAGGCGATCCGCGAGGTCACCGCGCGACGCGGCGTCGTCATGCTGATGGACGAGGTGATCACCGGTTTTCGCTGGTCCTCGGGCGGGGCGCAGAAGGCGCTGGGCGTCACGCCCGACCTCTGCATCATGGCCAAGATCGTGGCTGGCGGCCTGCCGGGCGGCGCGGTCGCGGGCAAGCGCGAGATCCTCGACCAGATCGATTTCGCGGTTTCGGCCGCCAAGAAGCGCGACAAGATCGCCCATCCCGGCACCTTCAACGCCAACCCATTGTCGGCCGCCGCTGCCGTGACGGCCTTGTCGCTGGTGCGCGACGAAGACCTCGCCGAGAAGGCCAACCGCACCGCCGCCGAGCTGCGGGCGGCGCTGCGCCAGGTGCTGGTCGAGGAGAGCGTGCCGTGGGGCATCTACGGCCAGTCCTCGACCTTCCTGATCTATCCCAATCCGACCGGCGAGGACGTCGACCCCGCGACCTTCGATCCGCTGGAGCTCGGCTTCGCCAAGCTCAAGGGCGCCCGTTCGGGCCCGCTCAGCGGCAAGATCCGCATGGGCCTGATGAGCCACGGCGTCGACGTCATGGGCGCCCCCGGCGGCTTCGTCTCGGCCACCCACGGCGGCGCGGAGATCGAGAAGACCGCGCATGCGCTGCGCCAGACCGTGCGCGCGCTCAAGGCCGAGCGCGAGGTCAAGGCGGCGTAGCACGCTCCGTCATTTCCAAGCGCAGCTCCTGTCGTCCCGAGCGAAGCGAGGGACCTTTACGGCAACAGTAAAGGTCCCTCGGGCTTCGCCCTCGGGATGACAGCCGTATCGCCTTCGCTACCTCACTCCTTTGCCGATGTGCGCGATGGCCTCGATCTCGACCAGGATCTCGGGCGAGGCGAGCGCGCGCACCTCGACCAGGGTCGAGGCCGGGAAGTTGCCTTTGAAGAACTCGCGGCGTGCCGCCCAGACCTTGACGTTGTTCTTGATGTTGACGACGTAGACCGTGATCTTGACCACGTCGGCCATCGAGCCGCCGGCTGCCTCCAGCAGCCCCTTGATCTTGCCGAAGATCGCCTTGGCCTGCTCGTACTCGTCCATGCCGGTCGGCATCTCGCCCTGGGCGCCGCGCGCCACCATGCCCGAGACGTAGGCGACGCCGTCGACCAGCAGGCAGTTCGACCATCGCTCGGGCGGCGGCTCGGGCGCAGCGGGCGACGTTATTCGTTGGATGGCCATGAGCATCTCCTCCTCGTTCAGTTGGCTATACTCGCCGCATGAGCGATCTTTTTCACGCCCTGTTTGAACCACGCCGCATCGCCTTGATCGGCGCCTCCGCCGATCCGACGCGGACGACCTCGCGGCCGCAGCGCTTCCTCGTCAAGCACGGCTACACAGGCGAGATCCTGCCGGTCAATCCGGCGCGCGACGAGGTGCTGGGGCTGAAAGCCTACAAGAGCCTCGACGACATCGCGGGCGAGGTCGATCACGCCTACATCCTCTTGAACGGCAAGGCCGCGGTCGACGCGCTCGCCGCCTGCGGCAGGCGCGGCGTCAAGGTGGCCTCGATCCTGGCCGGCGGCTTCGCCGACGCCGGTGCCGCCGGCGCGACGCTCCAACACGAGCTTTTACGCATCGTGCGCGAGACGGGCGTGAGGCTGGTCGGCCCCAACAGCATCGGCACCGTCAGCACCCGGCCGCCGGTCGCGCTCACCGCCAACGCCGCCTTCGCCATCGAGTCCCTGCGCCGGGGCAACTGGGGCCTCGTCAGCCAAAGCGGCAGCCTGATCGGCGCGCTGCTGTCGCGCGCCGACGCGCGCGGCCTGGGCTTCTCGCGCCTGATCTCGGTCGGCAACGAGGTCGACCTGGCGCTGGGCGAGGTCGCCGACCTCCTGGTCGACGATCC
>JAFAKN010000154.1 GCA_019235415.1 Alphaproteobacteria bacterium | reverse complement strand
GGCGGTGGGCCAGGCGGGCGCCAACCAGGCGTACGGCCAGCTCGAGTCGGGATATCGCTTCGACCTCGGCACCAACGCCGAGGCGTTCATCACGCCGTTCGCGCGGCTGCAGGGTTACACCGGCACGCAGGGCGCGTTCACCGAATCAGGCGCGCAGTCGCTCAACCTCAACGTTGCGGGTCAGACGACCAACTCGCTGCGCACGGTGGTGGGGGCGCAGCTGGGTGGCGCGATGAACATGGGCTGGCGCGACAAGCTTTTGGCGCAGCTCCGCTTGGGCTGGAGCCACGAATACGCCGACACGACGCGGCCGGTGTCGGTGTCGTTCGTGGGCGCACCCGCCTCGCCGTTCACGACCTATGGCATCAGCCCGACGCGCGATGGGGCGGTGGTCGGCTTCACGGCCAGCACGGCGGTGGCCGACGCTGCCTCGATCTACGCCCGCTACGAAGGCAACGTCGCGGGCCAGGATTCCAGCCACGCCTTCACTGCCGGCGTGCGCGTCAGCTGGTGATTAAGATCACGTTTGGCCGCGCCCTGATTATCTCGCATTTTGACCGCAACAAGGTTAAAATTCCCCCGCTAGGCCGCCGCTGGGGAAAGGGCGGCGGCCCGGCTTGGGTGTAGGGAACGAACGTCAAAGGGGGACATTTGACCAGTAAACTCCGGGCCGGCCTGTTGGCGGCCAGCAGCGCGCTTGCGCTTGGGATGGCGAGCGCGAACGCGCAATCGTGGAACATGTACCAGCCCTACACGAGCTCGGCCTTCGTGCCTTTCGTGAGCGCGATGGGCCCCGCGGTGAGCCAAGGTGCGGAGGTCAATCTCACGGTGGGCAACATGTCCACTCCGAAGGCCATCACCATGGACACCGGCTCGATCGGCCTGCAGGTGAGCCCCGATGTATGGAATCCGGTCGGTCTCACGCCCATCGGCCCCGGCAGCATCACCTTGAACAGCAGCGGCGTCACCAACTCCGGCAACTTCTACGACGCTCCGGTCAATTTCTTCACCAACGGAGGCAAGAACGTCGCCACCGCCACCGTTCCGGTGCTGGTCGTCACGCAAACCTGCACGAATGGCGTCTGCAAGCCGACGGGTCTCTCCAACTCGGTGTTCTACATGGGGGTCGGCGTCGATCGCACCGCGGGCGAGAACCTCGTCACCCCCAATGCGCAACTGGTCAACGGCCAGACGCTGAACACCTTCCTCAACGTCACCCAGATCAACGGCCAGGCGATAGATCCGGCCAGCATTCGCCAAGGCTACATCATCAACAGCGCCAATGGCGCGACCGGCGGCGTGACGCTGGGCCTGACGCAGAAGAACACGCAAGGCTTCTCCTTCGTGAAGCTGGGCGCCAATCCCAGCACGTCGTTGGATACGTGGAACGCCGCACCGATGAGCTACACGGTGACCAACGGCGGCCAATCGGCATCCGCCAGCAGCGGCGCGGTGCCGCCGCCCGGCGGCGGTGTCCTGCCCGACGCCGGCATCAACTACATGTTCATGTCGCCGGTCCCGGGCAACGTGACGACCGTGCCCTGCACGGTCTCCGGCTTGACGCGCAATTGCGTCCAGCCCGGCGCGCAGGTCCAGGTGTCGCTGCCGGGAACCGGCGCCGCCAGCGGACTGGCGCAGTACAGCTTCACGGTCGGTCCGCTCGGCACGACGTCGCCCACCAATGTCGTCCAGCCGGCCAACGTGGTCGTCCTGTCCGGACAGCCGTTCGTGAATACCGGCCGCGAGTTCTTCCTCGGCTTTCAATACGTCTACGATTCCGCCGGCGGCTACGTTGGCTATGGCACCCTGCCGGCGCTGGGCAGTTCCGGATCGGTCAACCCCGGCGTCGCGTTGGTCGGCTCGATCGGCCTGCCCAACGGCTTCGCCAATTCCTTGCCGGTGTTCCTGATCGGCGACACCACCCTACAGCAGGCCGGCACCGGAACCTTCTCTTCGTCGATCGTCGGTAGCGGATCCAACTTCGCCGTGGCCGGCGGCTCGGTCCTGTTCGGCGCGCCGGTCGACCTGGGCGGCGGCAGCTTCTTCGTTCAGCCGGGCGCTGCGGCCACGGTCAGCTCGAGCTTCGCCGCTTCGGCCCTGAACGTCTCGACCGGCGGCCAGTTCTTGGTCGGCGCTGGCGGCAGCCTTTTAGGCGCTCCGAGCGTCACCAACTTCGGCCTGTTCGACATCTCGGGCGCATCCCAGGCGGTCGGCATCCAGGCGCTCAAGGGCTCGGGGCAGGTCAATCTCGGCGGCCAGAACCTCACCATCATCAATGCCAACGGCACCTTCTCCGGCACGATCGCCGACGGCGGCGCCTCTGGCGGTGTCGGCGGCAGCCTGACGCTGGCCGGCGGCACGCTGGGGCTCGGCGGTGCCAACACCTACACCGGCGGCACCACGGTGGCGTCGGGCGCGACACTCAATCTCACGGGCTCGATCATGGGCAGCCTGTTTCTGAGCGGCGCCATGACCAGCACGGGCGGTTACTCGGTGGCGCCGGGCGCGGTCTTCAACAACAGCGGCAGCTTCCAGTCGCTCGCCGGTGCGACGCTGGTCAACCAGGGCTCGCTGACGAACAGCGGCCTGCTGACCAGCAACGTCCTCAATTCGGGTTTCCTCCTCAATACCGGCACGATCGTCGGCAACGTCGGAAATTCGGGCACGCTCACCAACAACGGATTGATTCAGGGGACCACCGCCAACACCGGCATTTTCAACGGGACTGGCCTCGTCGTCGGCAACTTCGCCAACAGCGGCGTGCTGAACAGCAACGGAACGTTTGCCGGCAACGTGCTCAATACCGGCACGCTGGCCGGCAATCCGATCATCGTCGGCAACCTCGCCAACAGCGGCATCCTCTCGCCGGGCAACTCGATCGGCACCATCACGGTGGCGGGCAACGCCGCCCTCGCCTCGAGCACGACCTACAGCGTCGAGGTCAACGCGCAGGGTCAGAATGATGCCCTCTCGGTCGGCGGATCGACCGCCATCCAGGGCGGCACTGTCGCCGTCACGCCGCTGAACGGCGTCTACGCGCCACGCACGACCTACAGCATCGTGAGCTCGGCCGGCGGCGTGAGTGGCAGCTTCTCGTCGGTGAGCTCGAGCAATCCCTTCCTGCTGCCGTCGCTGAGCTACGGCGCCAACAACGTGTTTCTCACGATCACGATCGGCGGCTTCCTGGCGGCGGCGCAGAACCCGGTGCAGGCGGCGGTGGGCGGCGCGCTCGACGGCTCGGTGCTGCAGGCCAGCGGCGACTACGCCCAGGTGCTGGGCAACCTGGCGAGCAGCAACCCGAGCCAGGTGCCGGCCATCCTGACCTCGCTCTCGGGCATGAACTACTCGGGCTTCGCCAACTCTATGGTGCAGACCGCCCAGCTCTTCATGTCGAACTTCTCC
>JAFAKN010000097.1 GCA_019235415.1 Alphaproteobacteria bacterium | reverse complement strand
GCGCTCACATCGGTCGGCGAAGTGGAGCCGGCCATCTACACCGGCAGCCACATGCGCGACTCTCGCGGCAACATCTACTTCGCAAGGTTCGGCGACGGCCAGTCCTGGGAAGGCAAAGCCCGCCTCGTCATCGTCCATCCACCCGCCGCCGACAGACATTTGTGACGCCCACCGAAAGCCCCGCTCAGGACGGCAGCAACATTCAACGATTGGTCAGTTTCAGCTCGATGCGGCGGTTGCGGTTGATGTCGGTGGTCGACAGCGGCTGGAACTCGCCGTAGCCGGCGGCGACCAGGCGGTTGTAGGGAATGCCCTGCTCGTGGAGGAATTTTACCACGGCGATGGCGCGTGCCGATGACAGCTCCCAGTTCGACGGATAGAGCGCGCTGTTGATCGGCTTGTCGTCGGTGTGGCCGTCGACCTGCAGCACCCAGTTGATAGTGGGTGGAATCTTCGAGGCGATGTCGATCAGGCGCTGGGCGACGTCGGCCAGCTGCTTCTCGCCGGCCGGCTGCAGCTGCGCCGAGCCCGAGGGGAACAGCACCTCCGACTGGAAGACGAAGCGGTCGCCCACGATCTGCACGTCGCGCTGGCCGGCCAACGCCTCGCGCAGCTTGCCGAAGAATTCCGAGCGGTAGCGGGCCAGCTCCTCGACCTTGCTGGCGAGCGCCCGGTTGAGCTTCTGGCCGAGATCGACGATCTGCGCCTGCTGCTCCTTGGCCTTGGCTTCGGAGGCGTCGAGCGCCGTGTTGAGCCGCGCTAGCTCGTCCTTCACGCCGGCGAGCTCGGCGGTCAGGCGCACGACGGCCGCCTTCTGCTCGGCGGTGAGCTTCTCCTGCTCGGTGAGGTCGGAGAACAGCTTGCCTTTTTCCTGGTTCGCCGCCGCGAGCGAGGCGGCGAGCCGCGTGAGCTCGGCGCGCTGCCGCTCGATCTCCTTTTGCAGGTCGGCGGCCTTGGCGGCGGCGTCCGCCGCCAAGGCTTGCTGCTCCTTCGACTGGCTCTGCAGCGCCGCATTGAGCTTGTCGCGCTCGGCCAGCATCGAGGTCAGGCGCTCGGTGAGCTGGTCGCGCTCGGTCTTGAGGCCTTCCGCCGCTTTGCGCTCGGCGGCGAGGTCGGCGCCGAGACGGGTGCGCGCCTCGCGTTCCTGGCTGAGCTGCAGGGTGAGCTGCTCGAGGTCCTTCTGCAGGTTGGCGGTGGCCTTCTTCTCGATCGACAGCGCACTCGCCAGATCGCCGACCTGCTTGCCCAGCCGATCGATGGCGCTGTCCTTGGAGTGCAACGCATTGGACAGCGTGAACTGGCCGACACTGAACAGGGTCAGCAGGAAAATGAGCACCATCAGCAGTGTGGTCAGCGCATCGACGTAGCCCGGCCAAGTGTAGTCGGGGCCGCCGCGGCGGCGTGCGGAGATCGCGGCCATGCGCTAGGTCCGTCCGTTGAAGCGCAAACTGTCACCCCGAGCGCAGCGAGGGGCCTTTAAGGCCACAGGAAAGGTCCCTCGCTGCGCTCGGGATGACAAAGGGCCTGGACCTGCCTGCGCGAAGCCGAAGCAGCTTCGCTTCGGCGAAGGCAGGGGCCCGCGGTCCGGCAAGAACATCATTAGCCGTCCCCCGCCGGATGGCTGGCGCGCATCGAGGCGATGGTGCGGGCGAGCAGGCGGAACTCGCCGCGCAGTTCGTCGGCGAGCGCCGTGCGGCTGCGCGCGGTCTCCTCGACCAGGCGCGCCAGGTGGATCTCGACGTTGCGCTGGTGCGCCGCTATCTCCTCGCGATCGCCGCCGGCGGCGCGGTCGGCGATGCGCTCGAGGGCCGAGCGCAGGTCGATCGACTGCTCGGCCATGCGCGCGAGCAGCGCCTGCTGGCCGCGCATCGCCTCGGCCAGCGCCGAGAAGCGCTCGGCCAGCACGGCATTGGCCGAGGCGGTCGCCTCGCGGGTCTCCTCGGCACGGCGCAGGGTGCGCGTGAGGTCGTCGAGGCCGTCGGCGGTCCGCTCGAGCAGCGCCTCGACATAGGCCGGCACGCCTTGCTCGCCCTCGATATGCACGCCGCTCGACAACCGTGTCGCGCCGGCCAGCCATTCCTCGAGCTCGGTGTGAAAGCGGCCCTGCGCCTGGCTCGCCTGCAGCTCGAGGAAGCCCAGCACCAGCGAGCCCGACAGGCCGAACAGCGAGGCGCCGAAGGCGGTCGACATGCCCTTGAGCGGGCCCTCGATGCTCGACTTCAATTGGGCGAACATCTGCGTGGCATCGCTGCTCGAGACTTGCAGGCCGGCGATGGCGTCGGCCACCGCGCCGATGGTCTCCAAAAGACCCCAGAAGGTGCCGAGCAGGCCGAGGAAGATCAGCAGCCCGATCAGGTAGCGCGTGAGCTCGCGCCGCTCGTCCAGCCGGGTGGCGATGCCATCGAGCAGGGCACGCGTGGCGGTCGGCGACAGCCTGAGGTCGCCGCGCCGTTCGCCCAGCATCACGCCGAGCGGCGCCAGCAGGTCGATGGAATGGGTTTCGAGCGGCGGCGCGCCTTCCTCGCGATGCTGGAAGCGCCGCATCCAGGTGACTTCCGGCCACAGCGCGATCACCTGGCGCATGACGAAGAAGATGCCGATCACCAGCACGCCCAGGATCACGCCGTCGAGGATCGGCGTGTGCAGGAAGACGCGCAGCAGGTCGGTCAGCAGCACCCAGGCGAGCACCGCCACGGCCACCAGAAACAACAGCATGCGGATGAGATAGGGGAGGGGACTGCTCATGCGCCGGGTCGGCGTCGACAATAACCAAGGAGCGGTGCCCCCTCAACCGACCCCGGATGCGCACTTCGTGACGATTTCTAGGCGCTTCTTCACCTCCCCTTCGCGGATTCCGCGAAGGGGAGGTGTCCGCGCAGCGGACGGAGGGGTCATGGTCATGACTCTTGACCCCTCCGTCGCCGAAGACGGCGACACCTCCCCATCGCGGGTTCCGCGATGGGGAGGAGAACTACCCCAAAATCTCCACCATCGACTCGCGCAGGCCGAAATTGCTGGCGAGCAGCGAGGGGGCGCCGAGCTCGTAGGGCTTGCCCGCGATGTCGCACACCACGCCGCCCGCCTCGCGCACCAGCAGGATGCCGGCGGCGACGTCCCACGGTTGTAGGCCGAACTCGAAGAAGGCGTCGTAGCGGCCGGCCGCCACGAAGGCGAGGTCGAGCGACGCGGCGCCCCAGCGGCGGATGCC
>JAFAKN010000017.1 GCA_019235415.1 Alphaproteobacteria bacterium | reverse complement strand
GCGCACCAGCACGCCGCCCTGGTCGATCCAGGCATTGAGGCGCTCGCGCACCTCAGGCGACAGCGTGCCGACATCGGCCATGATGATCATCGGCAGCTTCTGGTCGAGGAACTGGGCGACCGCCTGCTGCGGCGCCACGCCGCGATCGCCAAGCCGCACGTCGGCGAACGGACCGAGTGCACGGGCGAGATAGAAGGTCGGCGCAAGCAAGGGCTGCGCCGTGTCGCTGGTCGCGCCGGAGACGATGCCGATCGCGCGGCGGCGCCAGCGTTTGTCGAGCAGTTGCACGGCCCCTGCGGAGTGTTCGCCGGCAATCTCGAGCCGCGCGATGTCGTTGCGCAATTCGACCGGCAGCTCGAAGGCGGCTTCGGTTTCCAGCGCCTGGGGCGCAAACGCGAAACGGGCATCGCCGATCGGCGAGCCCTTGGCGTCGAGTGCGCGCACCACGCCGCCGCCGACGCCCGAATCGGCGCGGAGCACCTTGACCGTCATCTTTGCAGCGGCATTCTCGGCTGCGGCGAGCGCCAGTGGCGATTGGGTGCCGCCCTGATAGATTGTGAGCGTTCGATTGCCGATGATCTTGCCAAGCCCTTCGACGAATTCCGGTCCGCGGCCGGTATCGACGCCATCGGACAGCCACGCGATCTCCACGTCGCCTGCACCCTTGAGGAAACGGTCGATCGTGGCGAGCGTGTCCACCCGGTCGACGGAATAGGGCTTCGGCGCAAGCTGACGTAGCGCCACCCGTGCGGCGCCCGCTGTCATCATGGTGATGTCGCGCATCGGCTCCGAAAGCGGCACCAGCGCCACGCCGCGGCGGTCGCTATCGGCGTTTGCAATCAGCTCGTCGGCTGCCCGCGTCCGCGTTTCCCAGCTCGAGGCGGCGCTCCAGCCGTCGTCGAGCAGGATCATCAGCGGCGCCTTGCTGCCGGCAAGCCCGGTCTGCGGATTCCAGACCGGTCCGGCGGCTGCGAAAATCACCAGGGCTGCCGCGGCAAGCCGCAGCAGCGTGAGCCACCATGGCGTGCGCGAGGGCGTCTCTTCCCGGGGCTGGATGTCGAACAGCAGCCGCGTCGGCGGAAACTCGATGCGCCGCGGCCGCGGCGGCATCACGCGCAACACCCACCACAACACCGGCAGGCTCAACAGGCCCGCGAGCAGCAGCGGTTCGGTGAACGAGAGGGGCAGGCCGAAGATCATGCGGTTCGCCCCACTTTGACATTGCCGTGCACGCCGGCCTTGCTCGCCGTCATGCCGCTGTGCAGGAACAACAGGAGCTCCGCTGCGGAACGGTCGGTGGTGTGGGTTGTGAACAGCCAGGCGAGTCGGCCGGTCTCGGCGCGGATCTGGTCGCGATGCAGCGCGACACGCGAGACATAGTCGCTGGCCCAGCGCTCGGCCCGGCCAGCGGTGATGACGCCATGGCCCTCCGGTTCGACGAATTCGATCCGGCCCGAGTAGGGGAAGGTCTCTTCCGCGGGATCGACGACCTGCACCAGCACGCCATGGGCGCCGGAGGCGGACAATCCCGCCAGCATGGTGGTGATCTCGGACATCGGCGACCAGAAGTCCGAGAGCACCACGATCTCGGCCAGCGCCGACGGCACGAAGGACGGCGGCAGGCTCAGCCGCGCCGCATCATCGTGCAGCATCGCCTGCGCCATCTTGTCGATCACGCCCCGGCTCGCGGTCGGATTCATCAGGCCGGGAATGCCGACCCGTTCGCCGCCGGCAACAAGAAGCTCGGCCAGCGCGAAGGTGACGATCAGCGTGCGCTCGAGCTTGCTGTCGCGCGCAGCTTTGGACGCAAAGGCCATCGACGGCGAGCGGTCGGGCCAAAGCCACACGGTGTGCGCGGCCTCCCATTCCTGCTCGCGGACATAGAGATGATCGTCGCGCGCCGACCGGCGCCAGTCGACATTCTGCGACGGCTCGCCCGAGATGAAGCGGCGATATTGCCAGAAGTTTTCGCCGGTGCCCGCGCGCCGCCTGCCATGCAGGCCATGGATCACGTTGGCGGCGATGCGGCGGGCTTCGAGCACAAGACGCGGCAGCGATGCGGCGAGCGTACGGCTTTCGCCATCGGCACGTCGGATTGCAACAATCTCCTTGCCCGCGCCCCTGTTCGCTTCTGCCATCAACCGATCCGGGTCTTCAATTGGCGGATCACGTCCGGAATCGTGCGCCCCTCGGCGCGCGCCGCGAAGGTCAGCGCCATGCGGTGCTTGAGGATGGGCTCGGCGAGGTCGAGCACGTCGTCAATGGAGGGCGCAAGGCGTCCGTCGAGCAGCGCGCGGGCGCGCACCGCGAGCATCAAGGATTGGCTGGCGCGCGGGCCGGGGCCCCAGGCGATCAGCTTGCCGGTTTCACCCGCATCGGGTCCCGGACGCGCCGAGCGCACCAGCGACAGGATCGCATCGACCACGGAGTCGCCGACCGGCAGGCGACGCACCAGCCGTTGCGCGGCGATCAACGCGTCCGCGGTCATGGCGCCCTTGGCCAGCGTCTCCTCGGCGCCGGTGGTCTCGAACAAAATGCGCCGCTCGGCATCGCGGTCGGGATAATCGACGTCGATCTCCATCAGGAAGCGGTCGAGCTGCGCTTCCGGCAGCGGATAGGTGCCTTCCTGCTCCAGCGGGTTTTGCGTGGCGAGCACATGAAACGGCTTCGGCAGATCGTGGCGAGCGCCGGCGACCGTGATGTGCTGCTCCTGCATCGCCTGCAGAAGCGCCGACTGCGTGCGGGGGCTGGCGCGGTTGATCTCGTCCGCCATCAGGAGCTGCGCGAACACGGGACCCGCGATGAAGCGGAACGAACGCTTGCCGGAATTGCTCTCGTCCAGCACTTCGGCGCCGAGAATGTCCGAGGGCATCAGGTCCGGCGTGAACTGAATGCGCTTGGCATCGAGACCGAGCGTAATGCCGAGCGTCTCAACCAGCTTGGTCTTGGCAAGACCCGGCACGCCGATCAGGAGCGCGTGGCCGCCGGAGAGGATCGTCACCAGCGTGCTTTCGATCACGCGGTCCTGGCCGAAGATCACGTTCCCGACCGCGTCCTTGGCGGCGCGAACCTGTC
>JAFAKN010000480.1 GCA_019235415.1 Alphaproteobacteria bacterium | reverse complement strand
CAAGGTCCGCCGCGTCATCCTGTGCTCGGGCAAGGTCTACTTCGACCTGCTCGCCGAGCGCCGCAAGCGCCGCATCGACGACGTCGCCATCCTGCGCGTCGAGCAGCTCTATCCCTTCCCGTTCGCCAGCCTCACCAAGGAGCTGACGCTCTATCCCGGCGCCGAGGTCGTATGGTGCCAGGAGGAGCCGGAGAACATGGGCGCCTGGTTCTTCGCCGATCGCCGCATCGAGCGGGTGCTGGCGGGGCTGAACGTGAAGGCGACGCGGCCGATCTATATCGGGCGGCCCGAATCGGCGTCGACCGCGACCGGCTCGGCGCGAACGCACGTCAAGGAGCAGGCCGAGCTCGTCGACCGCGCCCTGGCGCTGCCCGCCTGATCAGCTGACGGAGGACTGCTGATGGCCGTCGAAATCAAGGTCCCGGCGCTGGGCGAATCGGTCACCGAAGCAACCGTCGCGAAGTGGCTGGTCAAGGTCGGTGACGCCGTCACGGTCGACCAGCCCCTGTGCGAGCTCGAGACCGACAAGGTCACGGTCGAGGTCAACGCGACCGTCGCCGGCAGCATCGCCGATCTCGCCGTCGACGAAGGCGCCACCGTGCAGGTGGGCGGCGTGCTGTGCCACATCGAGGCCGGTGCCGCGGGCGACGCCAAGCCCGCGACGGCAGCGCCGGTCGCTGCCGCCGCACCGAAGCCAGCCCCTGCGCCTGCTGCCGCTGCTGCGGCGCCGGCTGTTGCCAACGTCGCCGCGTCAGGGCCCGCCGTGCGCAAGCTGGTCGACGAGACCGGCGTCGCCGCGTCGGCCATCCATCCGACCGGCAAGGACGCTCGCGCCACCAAGGCCGATGTCCTCGCGGCACTGGCGTCGATCTCTGCGCCCAGCGCTGCGCCGGTCGCCAAGCCTGCTGTTCCGGCCGGGCCGCGTCCACGGGCCGACCGCGAGGAGCGGGTGCGCATGACGCGGCTGCGGCGCACCATCGCCAACCGGCTGAAGGAGGCGCAGAACACCGCCGCCATGCTCACCACCTTCAACGAGGTGGACATGACCAACGTCATGGCGCTGCGCGAGCGGCTGAAGGACGATTTCGAGAAGAAGCACGGCGCGCGGCTGGGCTTCATGTCGTTCTTCGTCAAGGCCTCGATCGCCGGGTTGAAGGAGCTGCCCGCGGTCAATGCCGAGATCGAGGGCGACGATCTCGTCTACAAGAACTACTACGACATCGGCGTCGCGGTCGGCACGCCGCAGGGCCTCGTGGTCCCCGTCGTGCGCGACGCCGACCAGAAGTCGTTCGGCGAGATCGAGAAGACCATCGCCGAGCTCGGCCGCCGGGCGCGCGACGGCAAGCTGTCGATCGCCGATCTGAGCGGCGGCACCTTCACCATCTCCAACGGCGGCGTCTACGGCTCGCTGATGTCGACGCCGATCCTCAACCCGCCCCAGTCGGCGATCCTCGGCATGCACAAGATCCAGCAGCGCCCGATGGTGGTCGGTGGCGAGATCAAGGTGCGGCCGATGATGTACCTCGCCGTTTCCTACGATCATCGCATCATCGACGGCCGCGAAGCGGTGCTGTTCCTGGTGCGCCTCAAGGAATGCCTCGAGGACCCCGAGCGGCTGCTGTTGGGCGTGTAAGAACACATGTCGCAACGACAAGACCGTCACGCCCTGCGTCCCATCTGTCATCCCGAGCGCAGCGAGGGATCTTTGAGGCCGCAGGAAGGATCCCTCGCTTCGCTCGGGATGACAGCATTCTTGCATTCCGCGGTGTAGCCCCATGGCCAACGAAACCTTCGACCTCGTCGTCATCGGCGCCGGCCCCGGCGGTTACGTCGCCGCGATCCGTGCCGCGCAGCTCGGCATGAAGGTCGCCGTCGTCGAGAAGCGCGCAACCTTCGGCGGTACCTGCCTCAATGTCGGCTGCATTCCCTCCAAGGCCTTGCTGCAGTCCTCGCACCTGTTCGAGGAAGCGGCACAAGAGCTCGCCGTGCACGGTATCCTGGCCGAGCCGCCCAAGCTCGACCTCGCGCGCATGATGAAGCGCAAAAGCGAGGTGGTCGATGCCACCACCAAGGGCGTGGCCTTCCTGTTCCGCAAGAACAAGATCGTGGCCTTCCAGGGCACCGGGCGCATCGAGGCGGCCGGCGCAGTCGCCGTGCTCGGCGACGACGGCACGCCAAAGGAAGCGCTCACGACGAAGAACATCCTGATCGCGTCGGGCTCGGAAGTGACGCCGCTGCCGGGTGTCGCTATCGACGAGAAAAAGATCGTCTCCTCGACCGGTGCGCTGGAGCTGGACGAGGTGCCCAAGCAGCTGATCGTGATCGGGGCGGGAATCATCGGCCTGGAGCTGGGCTCGGTGTGGCGCAGGCTTGGCTCCGATGTCACGATGGTCGAGTTCCTCGACCGCATCGCCCCCGGCGTTGACGACGAGGTCACCAAGCAGCTCCATCGCTCGCTGCAGCGGCAGGGCCTGAAATTCAAGCTCGGCGCCAAGGTGACCAAGGCCGACGCCTCGGGCTCGGGCGTCGCCCTCACCGTCGAGCCGGCCAAGGGCGGCGCGCCGGAGACCATGCAGGCCGATGTCGTGCTGGTCTGCATCGGGCGACGGCCTTTCATCGAGGGCCTCGGCCTCGACAAGGTGGGCGTCAAGGTGACCGAACGCGGCCGCATCGCCGTCGATGGCCATTTCCAGACGTCGGTGTCGGGCATCTATGCCATCGGCGACGCGATCGACGGGCCGATGCTCGCCCACAAGGCGAGCGAGGACGGCATCGCCTGCGTCGAGACCATCGCCGGCCAGAAGGGCCACGTGAACTGGGACCTCGTGCCCTCCG
>JAFAKN010000715.1 GCA_019235415.1 Alphaproteobacteria bacterium | reverse complement strand
CCACCATGCCGATATGGCCGAGCGGCAGGTCGACGCGCGTGGCGTTGCGCAACCCCCTCCTCGGTTCGGCCAGTGCGGCGGCGGAGAGTGGCGGCACGATGCGATCGCCGGACGGGATCATGACCAGCGCCGGAACCTTGATCTTCGCCGGCACGATGGCGCGGCCGCCGACCATCCAGCGGCCGGAGCCGGGCAGGTTGTCGCCGTACCAGCCGACCAGGCATTCGCGCGCCGTCGGGCCGGCGAGCGGGGCGCCGCCGTTCAGCCAGTCCTCGAGCAGCACGAACTCGCGGGCGTGCTCGCTCGCCGGGTCGAGCCCGAGGAAGCGACCGAACTTCCTCACCGCGAGCCACGGGTCGAGCGACCAGAACAAAGTCTGCAGGATGTCGACCGGCAGCTCGCCCACCCGGTCCGCCATCTCGGCCAGCAACGGCCCGACCGACAGCAGGAACGCGTGCCCTGCCTTGTCGGCGTGGAAATCCCACGGCGCGGCGAGCAGCGCGAGACCCGCGACGCGGCGCGGCTGGCGCGCGGCCAGGGCGACCGACAGGGTGCCGCCCATGCAATAGCCCATGACGGCAGGAGCGCGTCTCGCCCGTCGCGTCAGGAAGGCAAGCGCCCGTTCGAGACGTTCGACGTAGGCCGTCGTGTCGAACCGCCTTTCGTCGGCGTTGGGCGTGCCCCAGTCGACCAGGTAGGGCCGCAGGCCGCGCGCCGTCATGGCGCGCAGCAGGCTCTTCTCGGGCGTGAGATCGAGCACTTCCCAGCGGTTGATCAGCGAGGGCACGACGAGCACGGCGCGCCGGCCGCGCGCGCGACCGCCCGGATGGATGGCGCCGAAATCGAGCAACCGGGTGTTGCCTTCGCGCCAGGCGACCGGCGGCTCGTCGAGCGTGCGGTGCACCGGGTTGCCGCGGTAGGCCAGCACGCCATCGGCCAGCCGGCCGAGCCGCCGGCTGATCTCGCGATGAAGGGCGGCATCGAAGCTGCCGGATGATTTGGCCTCGACGGCAGCGATCTCGGGCAGCAGCGCCGCGAGCGATTCAGGTGCCGCCGCCCTTGGACTCGAGCTGGGGCTTGAGATGGGACTCGAGCTGGGCAAGCCTTGCTTCCAGAGCTTCCACGCGCTTTCTGAGCTCGCCCACGTCATCAACGCCGTGCCCAGGTGAAGCGGCAGCGGCCGGGGACCCAGTCGAGCTGGCTGCATGTTGCGCTCCTTGAGCCATCTGGAGGACCGAGGCGACTTGCGCGTTGGCGGCAGCAAACAGGCGCGCGATCTGGTCGGTCAAGGCCTGGTCCGAGGCGAGACTCGCCAGCTGGTTCTGCCACAGGTCGAGATAGCGCCTGGCCAGCCGGTCGGCGTCGGCCGGATCGTGATCGTCGGAAGCCATTTTTCGACTATAACCCAAGCAGGCGACGGCGGCGTTCGCAGGCGCAAAGCGCTCCTTGTCGCAGTGCGGTATCGGCGCTAAGGTGGCCGTGCCGTAGTAAACGGACGTTTACAGCCGTCCGTGCTGCCAGGGAGCGAAGCGTAATGGCCGATCAGGCAGTACCCGAGGGGGGACCCAAGCCCGCTCCCGTGGTGATCAAGAAGTACGCCAACCGTCGGCTCTACAACACGGCCACTTCCGCCTACGTCACGCTCGATCACCTGTCGCAGATGGTGAAGGACAAGACCGACTTCGTGGTCTACGACGCCAAGACGGGCGAGGATATCACCCGCTCGGTGCTGACCCAAATCATCGTCGAGGAGGAGAACAAAGGCGGCCAGACCTTGCTGCCGATCCCGTTCCTGCGGCAGCTGATCTCGTTCTACGGCGACAGCCTGCAGGGCGTCGTGCCGCAGTATCTCGAGATGTCGATGACGCAGTTCGCGCGCAACCAGGAGCAGATGCGCCGCTACATGCAGAACGCATTCGGCTTCAATCCCTTCCAGCAGTTCGAATCGATGGGCAAGCAGAACATGGCGATGTTCGAGAACGCCATGCGCATGTTCAATCCGTTCCGCCCCAACCAGGCGAACGGCCCGGCGTCAGCCAATGGTCAGGAGCCGCCGAAGTCGGACGCGGCACCGGGCACGAGCAACGCCACTGGCAACGCCATGAGCAACGCTACCGGCAACGACGCCGCCATCGACGAGCTGAAGCGCAAGCTTGACGAGCTGCAGAGCCAGCTCGCAGAACTCAGCAAGAAGTCCTGATCCCACCATGGGCGACGGCCCCCCGCCGCTGCGCCGCGTGATGTCGCCTTGCATCGGCATCTGCACGCTCGACCGCAAGACCGGCTTCTGCCTCGGCTGCAAGCGCAACATCGAGGAGATCGGCCGCTGGGCCATGCTCGACGACCAGCAGCGCCAGGCGATCCTCGACCAGCTGCCGGGACGGAAGGCTTGAGCGACGCACGCCGTCGCGCCGCGAAGACTGTCATCCCGAGCGCAGCGAGGGATCCTCAAAGCCGCAGGAAGGGTCCCTCGCTTCGCTCGGGATGACAGCACCTACCTCCCCTTGAATTCTGGCTTGCGCTTCTCGCGGAACGCCGTCGTGCCTTCGCGGTAGTCCTCGGTCAGGCCGGTCAGCACGTTCTGCTCGGAGTCCATGTGGCTGCCGAGATCGTCGAGCGCATGGGCGAAGCGGTTGACCGTGCGCTTGGTCATGCGCACCGGAATGGGCGGCTGGCGGGCGATGCGCTGGGCGAAGGCCATCGCCGCCTCTAAGGCCTTGCCGTCCTCGACGACGTTTTCCACCAGGCCCCAGGCGAGCGCGTCGGCAGAGGAGATGCGATCGGACGCGAGGATCACCGCCTGCTTGGTGCGCGCCGGGCCCATCAGCGCCAGC
>JAFAKN010000439.1 GCA_019235415.1 Alphaproteobacteria bacterium | reverse complement strand
GCGTTGGACGTCACGATGGAATAGCTCGGCCGCTCATAGACGGTGTAGGGCAGCGGCAGCACCAGGCCGCCTTCGGGCGCCTTGAGGCTGTTCGACTCGCGGATGTACTTCAGGCATTCGTCGTAGTCGCGGAAGGCGAGGCCCCATCGGGTCTTGATCGGGCCGGGCGGCGCCTTGTCGATCATGTCAATAACGCGCTGGCTCTCGCCACCGGCGATCTCGGCAAGCGCGTCCTCGAGCGCCTTGGCGGTTCCGGCATCGCCGTCGCGATCGAACGACATGTAGGACAGGCCGCCGTTGGCGGCGATGGGCTCGGGCTGCCCCTTCGTGCGCTGCAGGGACGGGACATAGGGGGAAGAAACGTTGGTCTCGGCGACCTCGAGCGGGCTCATGGCACACCTCCGGTTGGTTCGATCCCAACGCTGACACACGCGGCTGGCCATTTCCAGATCATGTATCTTTTGCAGGTCATCAATCCCGGTCATGCGAAACGCTGGGGGCGCGCCACCCTGCCTTCGCCGAAGCGAAGCCGCTTCGGCTTCGCGCAGGCAGGTCCAGTGGCGCGGTTTTCTATGCCTCGACAAAGACGCGCGACTGGAGTCGCGCGCCCCCAGCGGGCGTCAGCTCCTCCCGGGCTCGGCGTAAGCCTTCAACCAGCCGAGGATTTGCGGCCAGCCGCTGTGCGCCTGCGCGCCTTCCGGCGTGAGGCCGGAATGGGTCACGCGGACGGTGGTGATGCCGTCCTTCTCGTTGAGATCGAAGCGCACCAGCGACTTGGTGGCATTGGGCTGCCAGCTTGGCAGCCACGTGAAGGCGAGCGCCCAGGGCGGCTCCACGGTTAGATATTCGCCTGCCACCGTGAACGGCCCGCCCATGCCGGTGCCGCTCATCCGCCACTTGCCGCCGACCCGCAGGTCGGACTCGACGTGCGTCGTCTGGAAACGGCCCTCGGCGCCCCACCACGCCTTGCGCTGATCGGGATCGGTCAGCGCCTCGAAGATGCGCCGGGCCGGCGCGTTGATGGCGATTTCCTGAATGATGGTTTCGCCTGCATCGATCGTGGTCATCGTCCCTCCTCGACATAGCGTTTCAGGCTTCGCAGGTTCTTGCTCCAGTAGGCTTCGTAGTCGCCGACCCACTCGCTCACCGCGCGCAGCGGCTCGGCGTTGAGCGTGCAGATCCGCGCGGTGCCGCGCTCGGTCGTGGCGACCAGGCCGACGGCCCGCAGCAGGCGCAGATGCTTGGAGATCGCCGGCCGGCTGGTGCGGAAGTTCGCGGCGATCTCGCCGACGCTGTACGGCCGGCGCCGCAGCATGCCGAGAATCTCCCGCCGCGTCGGATCGGCGATTGCGCGAAAGACGCCTTCCCGGCGCCGGTGCTTTAATGTAGCCACATGGTTACGGTAACCGGATGGTTACGGATGTCAAGACACGACGCCTGAGCCGTCATCCCGAGCGAAGCCGCCCATCGGGCGGCGCAGCCGAGGGACCTTTCTTCGCGGTGCAGAAATAAGAGAGGTCCCTCCACTCCGCGCTTCGCGCTCCGGTCGGGATGACGATGTGGCCGCTAGATCGGGTCGGAGGCGGTGCGGAGCTTCGCGATCTTCGCCGGCAGATCGCAGCGTTCGACCAGCCTGCGGTCGCCGCGGGTCACCTCGAACTCGGTTCGCTCGCCCTCGCGCCAGAAGCGGACCGTGACCTTGTGCTTGCCGATGCGCAGGTCCTGCACGGTGAGGTCAGGCAGCCAGGCCGGCAGCACGGGATCGACATAGAGCTTGCCGCGCGGCGCGTCGGGCATGAAGCCGAGCATCGCCTGTGTCAGCATGAAGGCCGACCCGGCCGCCCAGGCTTGCGGGACGTTGGCGCCGACGTACTGGACGGGAAAATTGGTCTCGTCGCGCTGGAACGCGGTGTAGAGCTCGGGCAGCTGGTTGAAAGAGAAGTGCTCGGCCGCGCGGCTGATGTCATAGGCGATGCGCGCCGCCTCGGCGCTGAAGCCGTAGAACTTGAAGCCCATCGCGATGATGGCGTTGTCGTGCGGCCAGACCGAGCCCGTCTGGTAGTTGTAGGGATTGTAGGCGGGATTGCCGGTCGAGAGCGTGCGAATGCCCCATCCAGTCCACATGTCCGGCGCGACCAGTCGTTCCACGACTCGCTTGGCGCGCTCGGGCGGCACGATGCCCGACCACAGGCAGTGGCCGACGTTCGAAGCCACGGTCGACACCTTCTTCTTGTCGCCGTCGAGGGCATAGACATAGAAGCCGAGCTCCTCGTCCCAGAAGGCCTCGTTGAAGCGCTGGAACAGAGCGGCCGCCTTGGCGCGCAGCTCCTGGGCGCGGTCCGGCCTGTCCAGGGCATCGAACACCTCAGCCATGCGCACCCAGGCGTTGTAGACGTAGCCCTGGAGCTCGCAGAGCGCCTTGGGGCCTTTGACCAGCGTCCCGTCGGGATACATGACCGAATCGCCGGAGTCCTTCCACGCCATGTTCTCGTATCCGACCGGCGAGCGGGTCTGGTACTCCTGGAAGCCGTCGCCGTCGCGATCGCCGTATTTGTCGATCCACGCCAGACATCCCTCGGCCGTCTCAAGATGCCGCTCGAGCAGAGCCCGGTCGCCGATGGCGCGCCAGGCGTCGTGCAGGGTGATCAGGTAAAGCGGCGTGGCATCGGCGGTGCCGTAGTACGGCGTGTGCGGGATCAGCTTGAAATGCGCCAGCTCGCCGTAGCGCATCTCGTGCAGGATCTTGCCGGGCTCGGCGTCGCGATAGGGATCGTCCTCCTTTGCCTGCAACCCGCCGAGGATCTCCAGGGCGCCTTTGGCGAATTCCGGATAGATGAGGATGTTCTGCAGCGAGACGATCAAGCTGTCGCGGCCGAACGGTGCCACGAACCACGGCAGCCCGGCGGCCGGCAGGAAGACCATGTGGTCGGTTCCCGGGATCGGCAGGCGCAGCGCCGCCATGTCCTCGAGCGCCTGCCGAAACATGCGGTAGAACTCTTCGTTGCTGGTATGGATCTTCACGACGTGCTCGAGCCAGCTCGCCATCGACTCGGCGTGGTCCGAGATTTCACTCGAGCCGATGCAGTGGCGCGGCGGGGCAAAATTTCGATCGCCATCCTCCAGCGTGTAGAGCAGGCAGCAGTGCCAGGCCTCACCGGGCTTCAGCGCCACCTCGAAGCTCAGCCGCCCATTGGCGTAGACCGCCCGGGTCGCGCTGTTCGACACCGCGTACCGCACGGCGCGCTTGAAGTCCTTGTTGCTGTACGTCGTCACCAGATGCTGGCGGGACGCCGACCATTCCGAGCTGATGCGGCCGCGACGCACGATGCGGCCTGACTTGACCTCGAAGATGTCGGCGAAATCGCAGCGCAGCGCGATCTCGAGCTGGAAACGGACCGGCTTCATGCTGTCGTTGGTGATGTCGACGTCCTCGTGCATGCCGCCGCCGATCGAGCGTCCCATGGTCAGGCCCAAGGTGCGCGGCGCGATGACTCCGCTTTCGGTCTCGATGGTCGGATTGGTGAGGAAGATGCGCGAGGCGTAATGGCTGATGGCGCCGCCGCTCAGCGGCTCCCAGGGCACGCCGTTGGCGTAGATGGTCCAGTCGCTGACCACGCGCGTGTCGAAGAAGTACAGGCCCTTGTCGCTCGGCCATTTGACCTGCCCATCCTGCTCGGTGATCAGCACCGTCTGGCCCTGATGGATGGAGATCTGCGGCGGCCCGACCTGGATCTTGAACGACATCACATTTCGCCCTGTTTGCGCCGGCGGCCCTCGCCAGCCATGGCTTTAGCGTGCCCGATATCAACTCAGAACGAA
>JAFAKN010000638.1 GCA_019235415.1 Alphaproteobacteria bacterium | reverse complement strand
CCAAGGCGTTCTGACCGGCCTCCCGAACGGCCGTTATGGCGTCCGACTGTCGTCGAGCAGCTTGTCGAGCGCCGCATCGCCGAGCTCGACCTGGTAGAAGGTGCGGAAGAAGTCACGGACCGCTTGGCGCGTCGGACCAAACCGCTCCGGATAAAGCACGCCCGCCAGCCAGCGTACGCCGATCAGGCGGTTGACGCTGGGCGGCTCGTCGAGCCATCCGAACGGTCGGCGTGGCGCCACCCGCAGATGGCCGGCGGCAATCGCGCCAACCGCCTTCCAGGCCGGCGTTCGTCCGACCACCTCGAGGAAATAGGGATCGAGCGCGATTACCATGTCGGGGTTGGCCTCACGCACTTTCTCCGGTGCGATGTCCTTGAGAAGGCCGCGTCCCCAGTCGCGCGCCACGTTGACGGCGCCGGCGCGCGCCAGCACGTCGTCGTTGAAGGCGCCGGCGCCGTAGGTCTCGTTGCCGTCCGGTCCGCGCGCGATGTAGACGCGCTTCGGTCCCGCGGCCGCGCCGGTGGCAACCTTGCCCGCGACCTCGTCGAGCAATCCCGACGAGGCGGAAGCCAGCTGCTGGCCGCGCGCCTCGCTGTGCACGGCCTGGCCCAAGCTGCGGTACGCCTTTGCGCTGTCGCCGAGCGCGCCGTCGACCAGCACATACGCAATGCCCGTCTCCGCCTGCGTCCGGTTCGCGAGCTCGACATAGGCCGGCGTGACGTCGCCGAAGTCGACGATGAGGTCCGCGCCCAGCGCCTTGATCGCGGCGGGCGCCAGACCGTTGCGGCCGGTGATCCGGCCCGGCACGGGAAGGTTGCGCCAGCGCGGCGCGAGGTAGGCAAGGGACTCCGCGTCCGGCGCGCGCACCCAACCCAGCAGCTTCTCGGGGGCGAGCGTATAGAGCACCACCGCCGCTGGCGGCCCGGCAGGCAGCACTTTGTCCACGCGTTGCGGCAGTGTCACGCTGCGACCGCCCGAATCGACGAACGCCGTCTGCGCACCCGCCGGCAGCGCCATCAGGATCGCCGCCGCCACGAGGACCGCAACACCGACGCCGGCAGGCCCACGTCGGCCCGTCATTTCACTACCCATTGCCTGGACCGTCTTCGGCCATTCCATGTGCGGAGGCTCCATGTTCGCTATATCATCATGTATATAGCGCGACGGCGGAGACGAGGCCAAAGCAGCAGCGCTTGCCTCCCCTGTCCGGAAAGGCGAGGGGATCGTATTCGGATTGTTCTCGGAGCGCCGGCCGTGCCGAAGGCTACGTCGTACGAGAGCGTACCGCTGCAATGGCCTCTCGCCTTTGTCTCGCACTTCGGGAGGGAAGCGGACGGCAGTGGACGTCGTCGAATTCCCTGCTATTGTGACCTTCGGGACGCTTGTCCCGGAAGCTTTTTCAGAGAGAACCTCGCGGCTCGCCACTTCTCCCGGCGAGCCGTTTTTCTTATTGCATCACGTCCCATCGGCCGGGCCGGCAACGATGGCGAGGCCAGGGACGGCGCTCCGGTTCCTTGCGCGCATGCTCGAACTGCGGCAAACGCCGCAGGATGGCCGGCTGCGCGGCAGCAATCTGAGGCGGCGGTCCCTCCGCTGCGAAAGACAGCTGGGCCGATCCGAACAGCGAACGGATCACGAGAGGTCTGGCGGTAGGTGTTCTGACCATGTTGCCCTAGTCATCCAAACGTCACGGGCTAATTTCGGATGCCGGGAAATGAATCCACAGGCTGTGAACTAGGCCGGTCGGCTTGCTCCGGTTCTCATCCGGCCAACGCCGTCTTTACGGCGATGCCGATCGCCGGCGCCAGCCGCCGGGCCCAGTTGCACGCAGTGTCGGGCGTGGCGATCAGATCCTGCCGCACTTCGAGGGAGCAGTGCGGCAGCCGGCGTGGCCGGGCGTGGACATTCAGCGTGTATTCGTAGGCAGCGCGCGCCGAGTAGGGTTCGTTGTCGCCGACCACGAGCCCGCTGTCGCGCTGCAGCTCGGCAAGCAACGGCGTGGGCAGGCGCGCATCGTCGTTCCACAGCACGCCGACGTGCCAGGGCCGGTCAAAGCCGGCCATCCGCGGCGTGAAGCTGTGGACCACGAGCATTGCCACGGTGCGCCCTTCGGCCCTCATGCGGTCGAGCTGGCGGTCGACCTCGCGATGGTAGGGCCAGAAGCAGGCCGCCGCGCGGGCCGCGATGTCGGTCTCGGTCAGCGCACGGTTGCCGGGGACAGGCGTGCCGTCGCTCACCTCGGGTGTCGACCCCTCGCCCCCTGGCCAGCGGTTGCAGTCGATGACCAGCCGCGAGTAGCCGGAAGCGACCAGCGGCGCATCGAGCAGCCTCGCCAATTCGCGCGCCGTGTCGAGACCGCCGATGTCCCAGCCGATATGGCGCCCGAGCTCGGCTGGCGAAAGCCCAAGATTACCGAGCGCCTCGGGTACGGCGTTGCTCGCATGGTCGCACAACAGCAGCAGCGGGGCGTTGCCGGCCTCGTTGTAGACCGCGAAGGCCGGCGGATCGTCCGGCCCCAGCAGCGGCCGCCCGATTGGCGATGGACCCGGCGATTGCCCCACTTGCATTCCCACGCCGCCCCTATAGTGCGAAGATTGGGCAAATGAAAGATGCCGACGCCCGCGCGCTTCTGCGCGACCTGTTCGACGCGGCGCTGATCGCCGCCCGGCCGGCGACTTGCCTCGCCCCCTGCATCGCGGCCTTGCCGCAGCCCCAGGGTAAAACGGTCGTGATCGGCGCCGGCAAGGCGAGTGCCGCCATGGCTCGCGCGGTCGAGGAGCAATGGCCGCACCCGGTCGAGGGCCTCGTCGTCACGCGCTACGGCTACGGCGAGCCGTGCCGCAAGATTGAAATCGTCGAAGCGGCCCATCCCGTGCCGGACGAAAAAGGCCGCGCCGCCGCCGGCCGTATTTTGCAGCGCGTGCAGGGACTATCGCCCGACGACCTCGTGCTCTGCCTGGTCTCGGGCGGCGCATCGGCGCTGCTCTCGCTGCCGGCGCGGGGACTCACGCTTGCCGACAAGCAGGAGGTCAATCGTGCGCTGCTGCGATCGGGCGCCAATATCGTCGAGATGAACACCGTGCGAAAGCACCTTTCGGCCATCAAGGGCGGGCGGCTGGCCATCGCGGCGCAGCCGGCGCGGGTGCTGAGCTGGCTGATTTCCGACGTGCCCAACGACGATCCCGCCGTGATTGGCTCCGGACCGACCGTGCCCGACCGCACCACCTTTGCCGATTCGTTGGCGGTGTTGGCCAAATATCGCATCGAGCCGCCCGCCGCAGTGCTGGCGCATCTGAATGCCGGCGCGGCCGGCAAGGTCGAGGAGACGCCCAAGCCCGGCGATCCTCGCTTGGCGCGCGTCGAGATGGTCATGGTGGCGACACCACGCCGTTCGCTGGAGGCTGCCGCTGAAACTGCGCGCAAGCATGGCCTCGATGTGCTGATGCTGGGCGCCGATCTCGAAGGCGAAGCGCGCGCGCTTGGCGCCACGCACGCCCAACAAGCGCTCGATCTCGCCAAGCGGGTCGCCAAGCCGACCGTCATGCTGTCGGGGGGCGAGACCACGGTCACGATG
>JAFAKN010000311.1 GCA_019235415.1 Alphaproteobacteria bacterium | reverse complement strand
CCTGCTCGAGCGAATGTCCAAGCTCCTCGCGGCGCCCGGTCGCCACCACTTTGGCGCCTTCTGCCACGAAGATCTCGACGGTGCGCCGCCCGATGCCGCTGGTGGCACCGGTGACGATGGTGATCTTGCCGTCGAGCTTGCCCATGACTTCTCCCTTTTTGGCAAAGCCGATGATACACCACCGCCAACTGGGAGCAGCAGATGACGGTGTTGGGCATATTGGGCGGCAGCGGACTGTATGAAATGGCCGGCCTCGAGAAGGCGACGTGGCGGCGGGTGCCCTCACCCTTCGGCGAGACGTCGGACGAGTTCTTGTTCGGCGTCCTGCATGGGCTCGACGTCGTGTTCGTCCCGCGCCACGGCCGCGGCCATCGCCATTCGCCGAGCTCCATCAATTATCGCGCCAACATCGATGCGCTGAAGCGCGTGGGCGTCACCGACATCCTGTCGCTGTCGGCCTGCGGCTCGCTGCGCGAGGACCTGCCACCCGGCCACTTCGTGGTGGTCGACCAATTCATCGACCGCACCTTCGCGCGCGACAAGAGCTTCTTCGGCGAAGGCATGGTCGCGCACGTATCGATGGCGCAGCCGACCTGCAATCGTCTGGCCCACCTGGTGCACGACTGCGCCACGCAAGCGGGTTTTCCCATTCGGTTCGGCGGCACGTATCTCACGATGGAAGGCCCGCAGTTCTCCAGCCTGGCCGAATCGCGGCTCTATCGCAGCTGGGGTTGCGACGTCATCGGCATGACCAACATGCCGGAAGCCAAGCTCGCCCGCGAAGCGGAGATCTGTTACGTCACCGTCGCCATGGTCACCGACTTCGACTGCTGGCATCCCGACCATGACCACGTGCAGGTCGCCGACATCGTGCGCGTGCTGCACGAGAACGCCGAGAAAGCCAAGGCGCTGGTCGCCATGGTGGCGCCCAAGCTCAAGGACAGCCGACCCGCCCCCTGCCCCGCCGGCTGCGACCGCGCGCTCGAATTCGCTTTGATCACCGCGCCGGAGAAGCGCGCGCCCGAAGTTTTAGGCAAGCTCGATGCCGTCGCCCGGCGTGTGCTGAAGATCTAATTCACCTCCCCTTCGCGGAGCCCGCGAAGGGGAGGTGTCCGCGCAGCGGGCGGAGGGGTCATGGTCATGATGCTTGATCCCTCCGTCGCCGAGATGCACACGCGGCCCGACGGCGCGCCGCGTCGATCTCGGCCGGGAGTGGCTCGAGTTCCAGGCCATCCAGCGCCTGCTGCAGCCGAGTGATGAGCCCTCCTGGCAGCGCGTAGCCGGGCGTCGCCGCGCGACGGACGGCTGCCGGGCCGGCGATGCGGCCGCGCCAGAACGAAAACCCGCCGATATCGCTTGGCGTCCCCGACTGGTCCGAGAGATGCGCGAACTCCTCGGGAAGGGCGGAAATGACGCCCAAAAGCCTGTTTGTCATGGCGTGATCGGCCTATAAGGTCGCCGCCTTCAACGCAACGGTATCCGTGTCCAACCTGCCCTCCCACAAGACCCTCCGCCAGTCCTGCACCGAGCTCGCCCGCGAGGCGGCGCGCGAGATCATGCGCATCTATGCCGGCGACCTGGGCGTGCGCGACAAGGCGGACAAGAGCCCGGTGACCGACGCCGACCACGCGGCCGAGGCGGTCATCGTGGCCGGGCTGCGCGCGCTGACGCCGGACGTGCCCGTGGTCGCCGAGGAAGAAATGGCGGCGGGTCGCGTGCCGGTGATCGAAGCGGGAGGCCCGTTCTGGCTGGTCGATCCGCTCGATGGGACCAAGGAGTTCATCAAGAGGAACGGCGAGTTCACCGTGAACATCGCGCTGATCGAGCGCGACCGGCCGACGCTCGGCATCGTGCTGGCGCCGGCGAGCGACACGCTGTGGCGTGGCGCAGCGGGGCTCGGCGCCGACAAGAGCGAGCATGGCGCCGCCTTCAGGCCCATCGCAACACGTCAGCCGCCCGCCGAGGGGTTGACCTGTTGCGCCAGCCGCAGCCATGCGATCTACAGCGACCTCGACCTCTGGTTCCGCAATCAGGGGCTTACCGTCGCCGACCGGATCCAGACCGGATCGTCGCTGAAATTCTGCCTGATCGCCGAAGGCAAGGCCGACATATATCCGCGCTTCGGTCCAACCAACGAGTGGGACACGGCGGCGGGACAGGGCGTGCTGGAGGCGGCGGGCGGCGAGGTCGTCACCACCGATGGCCATCCGCTGCGCTACGGCAAACCCGCCTTTTCCAATCCGCACTTCATCGCGCGCAGCAAGGCGCTGGGATGAGGATCCGCGGGCCTACGGCGCAATCGATCGCCGAGGCGGCGCAACACCTGCAGCAAGGCGGTCTGGTCGCCTTCCCGACCGAAACCGTCTATGGGCTCGGCGCCGACGCCACCAACGAACGCGCCGTCGCGGCGATCTACGAGGCCAAGGGGCGGCCGCGCTTCAATCCGCTGATCAGCCATGTCCTCGATGCGCGTGAAGCGCAGCGCTGCGTGCGCTGGAACGCGTTGGCCGACAAGCTCGCGGCGCGATTCTGGCCGGGACCGCTCACGCTGGTGTTGCCGCGCGTAGAAGGATCGCCGATCGCGCTGCTCACGACTGCCGGTCTCGACACCGTGGCAATCCGCGCGCCGTCGCATCCCGTGGCCCAGGCGCTGATGCGTGCCGTTGGCCGGCCGCTGGCGGCGCCGTCTGCGAACCGCAGCGGCACCATCAGCCCGACCACGGCGCTACACGTCGCCCAGTCGCTGGGCGAACGCGTGCCGATCATCCTCGACGGCGGCACCTGCCTGGTGGGCGTCGAATCGACAGTGCTGGACCTCACGACGCCCGCGCCCACCTTGCTGCGCCCAGGCGGCGCGACGCGCGAGGCGATCGAGGCGGTCATCGGCAAGGTGGCGCTGAGCGACGCGCTGCCGTCGGGGGATTCGGCGCTGAAGTCGCCGGGGCAATTGCGCAGCCACTATGCGCCGGCGCGCCCCGTGCGGCTCGATTCAACGTCCGTTGGGACGGATGAAGGACTTCTCGCCTTCGGCCCCGAGGTGCCGAGCGGCGCCATCCTGACGTTCAATCTCAGCCCGTCCGGCGATCTCGGCGAGGCGGCGGCCAACCTCTTCTCGATGATGCGCGCGTTGGACAGGCCGGGGATCGGGCGGATCGCCGTCATGCCCATACCGGAAACGGGATTGGGGTTTGCGATCAACGATCGCCTGCGACGTGCGGCTGCGGATGACGATGAAAAGCCACGGCGGTAGGGTTGCCTTCCCCCTCCGGCCTTCGGCCACTTCCCCCGTCTGACGGTCGGTCTGACGGGGAGGTGGAGGGGAAAACGAGAACGAGCAGAGGAAATGCCAGACACCGCGTTGCCCACCATCCCGACCGTGCCCGTGACGCCTGCCGTGCAGAGCCACCTGCGCGGCATCGTGGGCGACAAGGGCCTGATCCTGGACGAGCAGGGCAAGCAGCCGTTCGTGACGGACTGGCGCGGCACGGTGGTGGGCACGGCTGCCGTCGTCGTGCGGCCGGCGAGCACCGAGGAAGTCGCCAAGGTCGTGAAACTCTGCTTCGACGAGGGCATCGCGATCGTGCCGCAGGGCGGCAACACCGGGCTCACAGGTGGTGCCACGCCCTATCCGACGCACAACGGCATCGTGCTGTCGCTTGGCCGCATGAATCACGTCCTGGAGGTCGATCCCGTCGGCTACACCATGACGGTCGAGGCTGGTTGCGTCCTGCAGACCCTGCAGGAGACGGCGGCGAGCCATGACCGGTTCTTCCCGCTCAGCCTCGGGGCTCAGGGCTCGTGCATGATCGGCGGCAACCTGTCGACCAACGCAGGCGGCGTGCAGGTGCTGCGTTACGGCAATGCGCGCAACCTCGTGCTCGGCCTCGAGGTCGTGCTGCCCAACGGCGACGTGTGGAACGGCCTGCGTTCGCTCAAGAAGGACAATACGGGCTATGACCTGAAGCACCTGTTCATGGGTGCCGAGGGCACGCTTGGCGTCATCACCAAGGCGGTGCTGAAACTGTGGCCCGCACCCAAAGATGTCGCTACCGCGTGGCTGGCCGTACGCGATCCGCAAGCGGCCATCGAGATCCTGTCGGAGGCGCACGCCGCGTCGGAGGACAATGTCAGCTCCTGCGAGCTGATGAGCCGCGCCGCGACAGAGATGATATTGCGTCACGTGCCGGGCACGCAGGATCCGCTCAAGGCCGAGACGCCATGGTACCTGCTGCTGGAGTGGTCATCGTCGCGGCCCAAGACCGATGTCGGCGAGGGCATGGCCGAGAAGATGGAGCAGTTCCTCGCCGATCAGATGGAAGCGGCCCGCGTGCTCGACGCGGTGATCGGCCAGAGCGAGGCGCAGGCGCGCAACATGTGGAAGATCCGTGAAGGTGCCGCGGAAGCGTCCCGCGCCGAGGGTCCGGGCCTGAGCTACGACGTCTCGGTCGGGATATCGAAGATTCCGAGCTTCATCGAGCAGGGCGTCAAAGCCGCCCTCGACATTCTGCCCGGCATCCGCCCCTATCCGCTGGGCCATATCGGCGACGGCAACATCCATTTCTCCTTCATGGGCCCCCAAGGCATGGACCGCGAGACGCTCGGCCAGTATGCGCCGGCCATCACGCGCGCGGTGAACGACCTGGTGCGCGACATGGCGGGCTCGATCTCGGCCGAGCACGGGATCGGCATCGACAAGATCGACGAGCTGGCCCACTACCGCAGCAAGGTCGAGCTCGACACCATGCGCGCCATCAAGCGCGCGCTCGACCCGAAGAACATCATGAACCCGGGGAAGGTTCTCCGACTCTAGTGTGGTTCACCTCCCCCGTCATACGGGGGAGGTGGCCCGAAGGGCCGGAGGGGGAAGGCAGCCGTGATGAATGTGGCCAGTTGCAGATCTGGAATTGCGATGAATATTCTTTGCGGCTCTCCCCCTCCCTACCCTCCCCCGTATGACGGGGGAGGAGAATGAGCTTCATCGACAAGCTGCGTGCCATTGTCGGCGAGCGTGGGTTGATCACCGACGACCCCGGCAAGCACCCCTATCTCACGGACTGGCGCGAGAATTATCTCGGCTCCGCACTTGCCGTGGTGCGCCCGGCCAGCACCGAAGAGGTCGTGGCCGTCGTCAGGCTGTGCATCGACGAGCGCGCGGCGATCGTGCCGCAGGGCGGCAACACCGGCATGATGGGCGGCGGCACGCCCCATCGCGAGGGGCGCGAGATCGTGCTGTCGCTCAACCGCATGAACCGCATCCTCGAGGTCGACCCGATCGGCTACACCATGACCGTCGAGGCCGGCGTGGTGCTGAAGACGATCCAGGAGACCGCGGCCGAGCACGACCGGCTGTTTCC
>JAFAKN010000309.1 GCA_019235415.1 Alphaproteobacteria bacterium | reverse complement strand
AGCTCGCGCAACGGCTCGACCAGTTTCAGGTGCATGCGCTCGGGCAGGCCGCCGACATTGTGATGGCTCTTGATCGTGACGCTCGGGCCGCCCGTGAACGACACCGATTCGATCACGTCGGGATAGAGCGTGCCTTGGGCCAAGAACTCGGCGCCGCCCACCTTCTCGGCTTCGGCCTGGAACACGTCGATGAACAGCGCGCCGATCGTCTTGCGCTTGCGCTCGGGGTCGGTGACGCCGTCAAGCGCCTTCAGGAACACCTCGCTCGCGTCGGCGTGGATCAGCGGAATGTTGTAGTGATCGCGGAACAGCTTCACGACCTGCTCCGCCTCGCCGAGCCGCAAGAGTCCGTGATCGACGAACACGCACTGCAGCTGCTCGCCGATCGCCTCGTGCAGCAGCACGGCCACCACCGAGGAGTCGACGCCGCCCGACAGGCCGCAGATCACGCGGCGCTTGCCGACCTGGCGTCTGACGTCGGCGATGGCGCGCTCCTTGAACGCCGCCATCGTCCAGTCGCCCTTGAAGCCCGCGATGCCGAGCGCGAAGTTGCGCAAAAGCTTGGCGCCGTCGGGCGTGTGCATGACCTCGGGATGGAACTGCACGCCGTAGTAATGGCGGCGCTCGTCGGCGATGGCCGCGAACGGCGCGTTCTCGCTGGTGGCAATCACCTCGAAGCCGGGCGGCAGCTTCGTCACGCGGTCGCCGTGGCTCATCCACACCTGTTTGCGGTCACCAGGCTGCCACACGCCGTCGAACAGCGCCGACGGTTGCTTGACCTCGAGCGTGGCGCGGCCGAACTCGCGGTGATGGCCGCCTTCGACCTGGCCGCCCAGCTGGTGCGCCATCGCCTGCTCGCCGTAGCAGATGCCGAGCACGGGCACGTTCGCGGCGAACACCGCCGGGTCGGCCTGCGGTGCTTCGCCCTCGATCACCGATGCCGGGCCGCCCGACAGCACGATGGCCTTGGGATGGAAGTCTTTTAGCTTCTTCTCGTCGACCGACTGGAAGGGATGGATCTCGCAGTAGACGCCAGCCTCACGCAGGCGCCGGGCGATCAGCTGGGTGACTTGCGAGCCGAAATCGACGATGAGCAAGCGGTCTGCCATGGCGCGATATACGGAAGGCAGCGCAACGGTTCAACCCGTGCTCTCGGGAGGTCCCTGGGGTTCCCTGTGGAGAGGGTATGGCGCGTTGGTGTGGCGGCCGCGCAACAGTGTGCCCGCCGTGCCACAGTAAAGCGCCTCCTCGTCGCTGCGTGCTGTTTGTCACACGGATGCCCAAGGCTTCGGCGTTAGTGCTGCATCCGCTCGGGGACACTCAGCCCCGGCTTTGGCCACGGAGGCCCCGATGCTTCACTCGATGCAGCCCGCCGCATACGTCGTCCCGCAAGCGCTGGAAACGACCTGCAAGTGCCCGGAGTGCGATACCGCCTTCCTCTACGCCAACGGCGTCATGGGACTCGCCCACTATCTCGACGCCGACGACGAGGTCACGCAGGGCCTGGTCTGTTTCTGCTCCACGACCTGCCTGCTGAAGTGGGAACCCTCCTCCATGCTGGGGCTCATGAACTAGTCTTGCCGGAGCGTACTCTTCCTCTTCCGGACCGCGCGCGTCCCGCGCGCCTCATCCGGTCCGGAAGAATAGGATCCGCCGCGCCTGTCAGCCGCGCGGCGGCAAGGTGAAGCCGGCGTCGCTCAGCAGGCGCTCGAGCACCGGGATCGAGGCGGCCGCGTTTCCCTGATGGCATTCGGCGACGGCGGCGCCACCCTCGACATTGGGCGTGGCGACCATGTGGCGACCATATTCATTCGAGCCGACATAGCGTTGATACAGGCCGCTGAGCCTGGCGCAGTAGGCGAGATCGTTGGCGCTCGACATGGCCTGCGCCTGCGCCACCCCCAGCGGCAGGCAGGCGAGCGCCAGGGCCGCCATCAGCGTGGTTGTCCGAGTCATTTGAGCGTTCTCCTGATCGGGATGATTCCCTTGCGATTCGGGAAATGGGCACCAAAAGCGACAAAAACAGCGCCGGCCGCCTCACCTGTAAGCTTCGTGAAATCGCCGTCATGTTCCTCTCCTCCTAGGGGGAGAGGAATTGAGAGGGCGAGGAAGGCTGCCCGCGACCTCGTGAAGGTCGCTGGCCCCTCGCGCCGCGATGCCGTACAGAATCGGATCTCCAGCACCGGGAGGACGATCATGGCCAATGACGAGATGCTGAAACAGATGTCGGCCAAGCCGGGCTTCATTGCGGCGCTCGACCAGAGCGGCGGCTCGACGCCGGGCGCGCTGCGCGCCTACGGCATTCCCGACAGCGCCTGGCACGGCGACGAGGCCGAGATGTTCCGGCTGATGCACGAGATGCGCGTGCGCATGATCACGTCGCCCGCCTTCACCGGCGCCAAGGTGATCGGCGCCATCCTGTTCGAGCGCACGATGGACGGCCAGGCCAAGGGCAAGCCTGTGCCGGCCTATCTGTGGCACGATCGCGGAGTCGTGCCCTTCCTCAAGGTCGACAAAGGCCTCGATGCCGAAAAAGACGGCGTTCAGATGATGAAGCCGATGCCCGGCCTCGACACGCTGCTGAAGCACGCCGTCGGCCTCGGCATCTTCGGCACCAAGATGCGCTCGGTGATCAGTCATGCGTCGAAGACCGGCATCGCCGCCATCGCCCGACAGCAGTTCGAGTTCGGGGCGCAGATCGCCGCCCACGGTCTCGTGCCCATCCTCGAGCCCGAGATCTCGATCAAGAGCCCCGATAAGGCCGGCTGCGAGGCGTTGCTACGCGATGCCCTGCTGGCCGGCCTCGATGCCATGCCGAGGGGCCAGCGAGTGATGATAAAGCTCACCCTGCCCGAAACGCCCGACTTCTACATGCCGCTGATCAAGCACGCCGGCGTCGTGCGCGTCGTCGCCCTGTCGGGCGGCTATACGCGCGACGATGCCAACCGGCGCCTGGCTGCCAACCATGACCTGATCGCGAGCTTCTCGCGGGCGCTGGCCGAAGGCCTGACCGACGGCATGACCGACGCAGCGTTCGACACGGCGCTGGCCGAGAGCATCGACAAGATCTACCGCGCCTCGACCGTCAAGGCCTGAACGCTGGGGGCGCGCCACTCCAGTGGCGCATCATACTTCGTTGCAAAGGTGAAGAGCGCCACTGGAGTGGCGCGCTCCCAGCAATGAGCTTTACCGATGCCCCGTACGGCGATGGCCGCTCGCGTGACCGGCGGCATGTCCGCCGGTGTGCGTCGACGGGCGATGCTTCGGCGGGACGTGTGTGACGCGCGTGGTATGCCCGTTGTTGCGGCGGCCGCGCGCCGCAGGCTCCTCTTCGGCGCCGTCGTCGGAATGCCCCGCATCCGCATGCACGTCGTCAGCGTGCGCGTCGTCGGGATGCACTGGCGCATGCACGCCGGCTACCGCGATCGGATCGCCGAACCAGAAGTCGAGCTCGTTCGTGCGCCGCTTGTTTTCGTCGGCGCTCTCGCCCGGCCCGCCGATCTGCCAGCCGTCGTTGTCGGCCAGGCCGCTCCACGGCGCATGGCCCTTGGCGCCCTGGACCGATTGCCGCCAGCGATACTGGCTGTAGATCTGCATGATCTGGCCGGCGTATTGGCTGGCCAGCTCGCCGTCGCCCTCGATGATTAGAAGGTTCTCGTCGTTGGTGCCGCTCGCCTTGGGGCCCATGTTGTGCGAGCCGGTCATGACCACCGGATGGTCGCCGTAGGGGTCGATCACCACCACCTTGCTGTGCACCATGGCGTGGGTCGCCGGCAGCTTCAGCAGCTCCTTGCGCCAGAAGGCGAACGGCCCACCGATCGCCGCCGGCAGCACGACGTCCTCGTTGGCGTCCACCTTGCTGCCGCGATGGAACAGCGTGACGGGGTTCTTGGAGGTGCCGGGATCCTGGTTGAGCACGCCCTGGATGTAGAGGTCGGGGTCGTAGTGCTGCGTTCCCGGCACCGCGAGATCGGAGATGGCGTTGTACAGGGTGTGCGCCGGCCCCGGATTGAACATCAGGAACAGCACGCCTTCCTTGGCGGCGTAGATCAGCTCGCGCGCCTGCTCGAGATCGGCCTGGGCGTGCATCGGCGTGAACCACAGGGTCACGCCGGGCAGCTGGCGCACGGTGTGCGGCGTGCCGTTGGCCTCGATCAGGGTCGCAGGCGAGCCGTCGCCGCACTCGACCAGCGTGTTCCACTGGTCGAGGTAGGTCTGGGCAAGTGCGGGGTTGCGCACCAGCAGCGCATTGTTGGCCTGGGTGCAGAGGCCGGTTTCGGTCCAGTTGGTGCTGCCGGTCCACACCGACTGCGGCGTCTGGTGCGCATCGGCGATCACCAGGAACTTGTTGTGGGCGAGCGCGCGCGGCGCCGTCATGCGATCGTGCACGTCGCACATGCGGCGCAGCTCGGCGCGGGCGTCGGAATTCTCGTCGTCGCCCTTGTGCTTGACGCTGCCGTTGCCCAGCACGACGTGCGCGCGCTTGCCGAACGCCTGGATCAGGGGGATGAGCTCGGGGTCGTTGAGCTCGAACAGGGCCGCGAAGATATGGCCGCCCGTCTTGCAGGTGTCGGTAAGGAGGGACACGAGCTTGTCGCGGATCGGGCCCGCCAGGAAGTTGCGCACCTTGTCGCCGGGCGTGCCGATGATCTTCTTGAGCTCGGTGCTGGGGCTGACGTCGGGCAGCGCGCGGGACAGCCATTGGCTGGCAACGACGCCGCGGTTGAAATAGCAGGAGATGCCGCCGGTCGTCTCGGCGCCGATCGTGCACACGGGACTCCAATCGGAGACGTGCTCGGGGTTGGCGTCGTCGGGATGGAGGTCGGCTTCCGTCCCCATCACCGCCGTGACGCGATAGGCGACCTGGTCGCCGGCGTTCACCTGGAAGTCCGACCACAGGTACTTCTGGATCGGCCATTCGGTGGTCGGCTTGCGCGTGCCGGCCGGCGGCGCCGGCTCCTGGTTGGCGAAGCCAACCCAGCTCGCCACGATCTCGATGGCGAAGCCCTCGCCGTCCGGCTGGGCCGTCGGGCTCGGCGCGCTGCCCAGCAACCGTTTGATGCGCCGGGTGAGCGCAAAGCCGCGACAACCTTCGATGTAGGGGGCCCGCCAGGCCAGGAATGCGCTGTCTACGCCCGGATGTACCTTGAGCTCGATCGGCATCGGTTTCCTCCTGTGGACGTTGCTCACCGATACAGTACGCCGAAATGGTCTCGGCTACAACCATTGCGCGCAATGTTAAGGAATCATTTCACTTTTAGGAGAAAAAACGATCCCCGCTCCCGGAGCCCAAAAAGTACCTGCAGCCGGTCTGTCGGTCGGTGGGGAAACCCACGGCCAGCGAGCCCGAGTTTCTGCCGAGCATGATCGGCAGAAACTCGCCCGGCCAGGAAGACGCCATGCCGTACTTGACCTTTAGTTCAGTTATGCTATATTCCACTTATGTCGACACGCCGTCTTTTCCTCCCCATCGCGGAACCCGCGATGGGGAGGTGGCCCGCAGGGCCGGAGGGGTCATGCCTCATGAACCATGACCCCTCCGTCGGCGTAAGACGCCGACACCTCCCCGCGCTGCGCGCAGGGAGGAGAAGACGCTTTTTTCGCCCTATGGAGCCCAAAAACTCACCAGTCGATTGGCGCTTCACTTGCGCTAACTGCGCCAACTGCGCCAACTCCGCCGCCCTACTCCTCGGTCGCGAGCTTGCGGCGCACCAGCGGCATGTCGAGGTCGCGCCAGGCATAGGCAACCTCCTCGACGTCCCTGCCCGCGAGCGTGTCGACGCGATGGCCGACGCGCTCGCCGCCCATGCCTTCATAGAAGAAGCGCGTGGGATTGTCGGCCAGCATCCACAGCACGACGCAGTCGCAGCCATCCGCCTTGAGCTGGCGGAACAAGGCATCGAGCAGGCGGCGGCCGAGCCCCTGGTTCTGGAAATCGGGCTCGACGTAGAGCGTGTAGACCTCGCCCACCCGCGTCTCGGTGCCGTCGAGCCCCTCCGGCGGATCGCGCACCGGGCCGCAGCTACCGAAGCCCACGACGCCCATCTCCTCGTCGTCGGCCACGAACACGCCGCGCACCTCGCGCGAATCGGAAAGCAGCCGTGACCACCACGCCGACTGTCGCACGTCCGACATCGACGCCAGCATGGCGTCGGGCAGCAAGCCGGCATAGGTCGCCTGCCAGGTCTCGACATGGACGCGGCCGATCGCGGCGGCGTCCTCGCGGCGGGCGCGGCGGATGCGGATCATGCCGCCTGCTCCTCCTCCCCTTCGCTGCCCGTCTCGTCCCTGAGCTCCTCCTCCGTCCCGTCCCCCATTTCATGCGCGACGGCTACAGGTTGGGCGCGCCGGCTGAGCCGCGCCGCGAAGAAGCCGTCGGTGCCGTGCCGCAGCGGCGAGAGACGCAAGTACGGCCCGCTGGCGATTTCCGCCGGCGCTTGCGGCAGCGCATCCTTCACCGGCGAGACCTCGAAGTCGGGATGTTGCGCGATGAACGCCTCGACCTGCCGCTCGTTCTCCGCCGGCAGCACCGAGCAGGTCGCATAGACCAGCGCACCGCCCGGCTTCACCAGCCGCGCCGCGGCATCCAGGATGGCGGCCTGCTTGGGAACCAACTCTTCGAGATCCTCCGGCCGCAGCGTCCAGCGGCCGTCGGGATTGCGTCGCCATGTGCCGGTGCCGGTACAGGGCGCATCGACCAGCACGCGGTCGAAGTTGCCGGCCTGGCGCTTCAGCCATTTGCGGTTGTCGGCCGACAGCGCGCGGCGTTCGACGTTGTGCGCGCCGGCGCGGCGCAAGCGCTGCGCCGAGCGGTCGAGCCGCGTCTCGAGCACGTCGAGGGCCACGACGCGGCCCTTGTTGTTCATGCCGGCGGCGATCGCCAGCGTCTTGCCGCCGGCGCCGGCGCAGTAGTCGGCGACCTGCATGCCGGGCCGGGCGTCGACCAGCGCCGCGACCAGCTGCGAGCCCTCGTCCTGGATCTCTACAAGCCCGTTGTGGAACGCCTCGCCCGCCACGATCGACAGCCGCCGCTTCAGGCGCAGGCCGTCGGCGGCAAAGCGCATCGGCTCGGTCTCGACGCCCTCGCGCTTCAGTGCGGTGCGTGCCTCGTCCAGCGTCGCCTTCAGGCGGTTGACGCGCAGATCGACCGGCGGCGGCGCATCGAGGGCGGCGATCTCGCGCCCCCAAGCCTCGCCGTAGGCCTCCTTGAGATGCGGCACCAGCCATTCCTGGACGTTGAGGCGCACCCAGTCGGGCTGCTCGGGATGGCTGAGCGAATGGCCTTCCATCTGGCGCAGCGCGCGCAGCTCGGCCTCCTCGAGCGGCGCCGGGCGATAGCGGCCGCCGTCGAAGCTCGCCTGCACGCTCTCGAGCGACAGGCCCTCGATCAGCAGCAGGTTCGCCGCGACGATGGCGCGCCCCGAGACTCCCTGTGCCATGGCGGGATGCCGCACGCGCTCCAGCCACCACCACAACTGTCCCCAGCGCCGCAGGATGCGCCACACGCGCTCCGACACAAAGCGCCGGTCGCCGCCGCCGATGAAGCGGCGGGCGCGGAAGAAGGCGTTGGAGACCGCGTCGGCCGGCCGGTCGGCATGGCTGACGATGTCGTCGAGAAGCTCTATGGTGGCGGCGACCCGCGCGCCGGGCGTCATGTCGATGTCCTCTTCGTCCCTGCCGCTACGATGAATAAGCCCGCCGCGCAACGTCCTCCTTCACGCACGCGCCCCCGCACGCGCCCAAGCACGCGCCCAGGCACGCGCCTCGAGTGGCTGAAGCGGCTCAGCCTGATATTGGCATCGATTGTGGCGACGCTGGTGGTCCTGGAGCTCGGCCTGCGCGCCAGCACGTGGGGCTATCTCTTCGTCTGGCCCAACTTCGTGCTCGACGCACGCAGCGTGCTCGCCGAGCGCGATGGCCAGCGCTACCAGCATGATGCCGAGCTGGGTTACGTGCCACGGCCGGGCTATCGCGCCGACGGCATCACCATCAGCGACGACGGGCTGCGGCGCAGCGGCTTTGCGCTGTCCGATGCGCCGATCCTGGCGGTGGGTGATTCCTTCACCTTCGGCGACGAGGTGGCAGACGGCCAGACTTGGCCTGCGGCGCTGGCGCACGTCGTCGGCAAGGAGGTGCTGAACGGCGGCGTGAGCGGCTACGGGTTCGACCAGACGGTGCTGCGCGCCGAACGGCTGGCCTCGAAGTACAAGCCGGCGGCGATCGTCGTCAGCTTCATTGCCGACGACGTCCGGCGCACCGAGATGCGCCGGCTGTGGAGCGCCGACAAGCCCTACTTCGCGCTTGCCGGCGACGAGCTCGAGCTTGCCGGCGTGCCGGTGCCCGAGCGCGCCGATCCCAAAAGCACGCTCACCTTCCGGCAGAGAACGCTCGGCTATTCCTACCTGTTCGACTTCGTCCTGCGCCGTCTCGATCTGCTGCACGACTGGTTCGGCGACCATGTCCGCGTCCATCCGCCGGGCACCGGCGAGACCATCGCCTGCCGGCTCACCGAGCGGCTGGCCGAGCTGCAGCGCAGCTCGGGCGCGAAGGTGATCCTGGTCGCCGAGTACGACCCCGTCGTGTGGGACGACCCCAAGTTCGCCGCCGAGCAGCGCCGCCTCACCGGTGGCCTTTTAGCCTGCGCGCAACGCCAAGGCCTCGCCACCATCGACACCTTCGACGCGCTCGGCGCAACCGGCAACCCGCGCAGCCTCTACGTCCTCTGGCACATGAACCAGCAAGGCAACGCCCTGGTCGCCAAGCTGATCGCCGACAAGCTGTCATCATTGGACCGCGGACCTCCCGGTCCGCATTCACCGCCGTGAGCGTAGTTCTCCTCCCCAAGCTCTGCTTGGGGAGGTGTCGGCGTCTGACGCCGACGGAGGGGTCATGGACTCATGATGCCCGACCCCTCCGTCGCCGTAAGACGGCGACACCCTCCCCTTCGCGGAATCCGCGAAGGGGAGGAAAAGACGGTCACATCCCCGGACGGTAGTTCGGCGCCTCGCGCACGATGTCGACGTCGTGCACATGGCTCTCGCGCAGGCCCGAGCCGGTGATGCGCAGGAACTCCCGCTTGGTCTGCAGGTCGCGGATCGTGGCGCTGCCGGTGTAGCCCATCGCCGCCCGCAGGCCGCCGACCAGCTGATGGAGGATGTTGGCGACCGGCCCCTTGTAGGGCACGCGGCCCTCGATGCCCTCGGGCACCAGCTTCAGGCTGCTCTCGACCTCCTGCTGGAAGTAGCGGTCGGCCGAGCCGCGCGCCATGGCGCCGATCGAGCCCATGCCGCGATACGATTTGTAGGAACGGCCCTGATAGAGCAGCACCTCGCCCGGCGCCTCGTCGGTGCCGGCGAGCAGCGAGCCGATCATGGCGCAGTCGGCGCCGGCGGCGATCGCCTTGGCGAGATCGCCCGAATACTTGATGCCGCCGTCGCCGATCGCCGGCACACCGGCGGCACGGCAGGCCTCGGCCGCCTCGAGGATCGCCGTGAGCTGCGGCACGCCGACGCCCGCCACCATGCGTGTGGTGCAGATCGAGCCCGGCCCGATGCCGATCTTGACGGCGTCGGCGCCGGCATCGATCAGCGCCTGCGCGCCGTCGCGCGTCGCCACGTTGCCGGCGATCACCTGGGCGTAGTTGCTGAGCTTCTTGACCCGGGTCACCGCCTCGAGCACGCCCCGGGAATGGCCGTGCGCGGTGTCGACCACGATCACGTCGACATCGGCGTCGATCAGCATCTCGGCGCGGCGGACACCGTCCTCGCCGACGCCGGTCGCCGCGGCGGCGCGCAGGCGGCCCTTCTCGTCCTTGCTGGCGCCGGGAAACTTGTTGGCCTTCTCGATGTCCTTGACGGTGATCAGCCCGATGCAGCGGTACTCGGCGTCGACCACCAGGAGCTTCTCGATGCGATATTGGTGAAGCAGCTTCTTGGCGTCCTCGCTGCTCACGCCCTCGCTCACCGTGATCAGGCGCTCCTTGGTCATGAGCTCGCTGACACGCGCCGTGGTGTCGGTGGCGAAGCGAACGTCACGGTTGGTCAGGATGCCGACCAGCTTGCCGTTCGGCTCGACCACCGGGATGCCGGAGATCTGGTGCGTCTGCATGATCTGCAGGGCGTCGGCCAGCGTCTGCTGCGGCTGGATGGTGAGCGGGTTCACCACCATGCCCGATTCGAACTTCTTGACCTTGCGCACCTCGTTGGCCTGCGCCACGGCGTCGAGGTTCTTGTGGATGACCCCGATGCCGCCGGCCTGGGCCAGCGCGATCGCCATCGGCGCCTCGGTCACGGTGTCCATCGCCGACGACATCAACGGAATGCCGAGCTCGATGGTGCGCGTGAGGCGGGTGTGGATGTTGGTCTGATGCGGCAGGACGGCCGAGGCCGCCGGCTTCAGGAGGACGTCGTCAAACGTCAGCGCTTCCTGAAACTCCATGCCAACCTCCGTCCGGCAATAGCGGGTTGGCGGCGCCTTGTACACTATGGGTGGCGCAAGGCAAGCCCTTCATGGCTGGGATCATCGCCGGGATCATTGCTGGGAGCGCGCCACTCCAGTGGCGCTCATGCGGTGTTGATCGAAAAGCAAGATGCGCAACTGGAGTTGCGCGCTCCCAGCAATGAACTAACCGCGAAACCCGGTCGCCACGACATACATCTCCGCCGAGTCGGCACGGCTGGCCTCGGGCTTGACGTGGCGCACCTTGGCGAAGTCGCGCTTGAGCTGGTCGAGCAAGGTGCGCTCGGTGCCGCCGCGCAGCACCTTGGCGACGAACGTGCCGCCGGGCTTCAGCACCTGGCAGGCGAAGTCGTGGGCGGTCTCGGCCAGCGCCATGATGCGCAGATGGTCGACCTGGGTGTCGCCCGTCGCCGATGCCGCCATGTCGCTCAGCACCACGTCGGCCGGCCCGGCGAGCTCGGCCTTGAGCACGTCGGGTGTGTCGCCGTCGTAAAAATCCTTGGCAAGCAGCGTCGCGCCGGCGATCGGCTCGATCGGCTCGAGGTCGATGCCGATCACCTTGCCGCCGCTCTTGTCCGGCCGCACGCGCTCGACGGCGACCTGCGTCCAGCCGCCCGGCGCCGCGCCGAGATCGACGACCCGGGCGCCGGGGCGCAAAAAGTGGAACTGGTCGTCGAGCTGCATCAGCTTGAAGGCGGCGCGCGAGCGATAGCCCCGCTTCTTCGCCTCGGCGACGTAGGGATCGTTGAGCTGCCGCTGCAGCCAGCGTTGCGACGACACCGTGCGGCCGCGCGCGGTCTTCACGCGCACCGTGGCGCGCCGTCCGCTCGGCCTGGAGGTGGGCGGTCGGCTGCCCTTTCCTCGTGCCATGATCGGTCAGTCGCAGTCGCTGAGTGGGCAAAAGAAGGGATCGGCCTCGCGGTCGGCCTGGCGCATCAGGTCCATCAGCACGCCCTCGCGCAGGCCGCGGTCGGCGACCCGTACCATCGGCGTCTGCCACTGCCGGCACACCGCCTCGAGGATGGCGCCTCCGGCCAGCGCCAGCTCGGCACGATCGGCGCCGATGCACGGCATCTCGGCGAGCTCGACGACCGAGAGCGTGGCGAGCTGCTCGCAGATGCCGAGGATGCGCTCGCGGCTGATGCACGAGCCGTCGACGGCGGTGCGGTTGTAGCGCCGCAGACCAAGGTTGTGCGCACTCACCGTGGTCACGGTGCCCGACACGCCGACCATCTGCACCTCGCCGCGGGCGATCGCGCCGCCGATCCCGTTGCGCGCGCAGAACGGCCGCAGGTCGCCGCGGATGCGCTCCACCATGCCGTCGTAGCAGGCGCGGCTCACCGGCCGATCCACGTGGCGCTCATGCGCGCCGTTCTTGACGTGGCATTCGGTCAGGGTGACGACGCCCCAGGGCACCGACATGGTGTCGATGACCTCGGTGCCGACGCCGCCCGCGCCGCTGGCCCGGCGCACGATCCGGATCCAGCTCACCTCGGTCGAGCCGCCGCCGATGTCGACCAGCAGCCCGTAGGGGATTGCCGGGTCGAGCAGGTTCTCGCAGCCGGCCAGCGCCAGCCGCGCCTCCTCGACCGGCTGGATGACCTCGAAGCTGAGCCCGGTCCGCTCGCGGACCAGGGCGAGGAAGTTTTGTCCGTTGCAGGCGCGGCGGCAGGCCTCGGTTGCGATGTGGCGCGCGCGCGTCACGCCATTGCGCTCGATCTTGGCAGCGCAGACGGCGAGCGCCTGCACCGTGCGCTCGATGGCATCGCCGCACAGAGTTCCGTTGAGCGCCACGCCCTCGCCCAGCCGCACCGGCTTGGAATAGGCGTCGAGGACCTCGTAGCCGTCGACCGAAGCACGGGCCACCAGAAGGCGGCAGTTGTTGGTGCCAAGATCGATGGCCGCGAATGTGTGCGCAAAACGGCCGCTGTGCCAGCCTCCCTTGGGCATGGATTCCCCGGCCATACGAAATTCTTTCCTTCCCTGCATGCTACCCGAGGAAAGCCGGGAGGGCGAGCCCGCTTGCCAAGGGTTGCCCCCGACGCCCAATCGCTCCCTGCCGGCGCGGCGACGTCGGCTGGCCTGGTCCGCGCCCTACTCGCCGACCTCGCCCACGGCCGGGTCCGGCGGAACCGGGCGCCCATGCCTCTGCAGGCCGTGCCGTCCGGCGGGCGTGAGGGCGTATACGCCGCGCTCCACGCGCTCGAACCAGCCGTACACGTCGTCGAGCAAGATTCGCGCCGCGCGCGGAGCATTGGCCGCCGTCCGCAAGACGGCCGTCCGCATCGGGCCGCTCGCCGCCAGAACGGCCGCGCAGCGCAGGGCTTCCTGGCGATAGGCGGTCATGACCGGCACCTTGGTCGACGAGCGGCCGCGGTTGGGATCGCCGACCCGCCGCTGATGCTCGCCCAGCAGCCGTCCGGTTCGTCGTTTGTCGATGCGCGGCCGATAGGGCTCGGGATCGAGCACGACGGCCGCCTCCGCGTCGGCTACGACGATGAAGCCCACGCCCAGGCGCCGGCAGAGCTTGCGCACATTCTTCCAGCGCTTGGGCCACTCGCCGACGGCCAGATAGACGCGCTCGCTCATCGCCAGCCGGTCGATCGCCTGCAGCACGAGGCCAAGCCCAAAGCTCTTCTTCAATTCGATGATGACCGGCGGCTCCTCTCCGCGCACGGCGACAACATCGCAGCCCCGCACCTCACCCTTGACCTCGTAGCCCTGACTTTCCAGCAGCGCCTTCACCGGCGCGTAGAGCTCGCTCTCCAATGGCATCGCCGTTCAAGGTAACACGCCGCCGGCCACCGCCACGCCGGGGAAAACCACGGGCGGACGGCGTCCTCGAAGGCCCCTATCGGCCCACCGCCGGCCGGAACGCACCCCACGCCGCGGCGTTCAGAGCCAGGGAAAGGGCACTGCAATGAACACCGAACAGGAGCGTAGCCGGTCCCTCTGGATGGAGGTGCCGGCGCTGGACTTCCCGTCACTGGCCTCCGACCAGAATGCCGATGTCCTGGTGATCGGCGCAGGCATCGCCGGGCTGTCGGCCGCCTATGAGCTCGCGAGCCTGCGGCGGGGCGTCATCGTCGTCGACCGTGGCCGGATCGGGCGGGGCATGAGCGCGCGCACCAGCGCCCATCTGGCGTTCGAGATCGACGACTTCTATCACGAGCTGATCCTCAGCCACGGCATCGAGGCGGCGCGCAGCTGGTATCGCAGCCAGAGTGCCGCGGTGGACCGCATCGAGAGCGTGTGCCGCGCCGAGGAGATCGACTGCGACTTCAAGCGGGTCGATGGCTTGCTGTTCGCCGCTCGCGAAGATGATGTCGAGTACCTGCGCAAGGAGCTCGACGCGGCGCGATCGGCCGGCCTTTCCGATGCCGAATGGGTCGACGCCGGGCGCATCGTCGGGGGCGACCGGCCGGCCATCCGCTTCCCCCGGCAGGCGCGCTTCCATCCGGTAAAATACCTGAACGGACTGGCGGCGGCCCTGCAACGGCTGGGTGCCAAGCTCTATGCATCGACGGCGATCCAGTCCCTCGAAGAACGCGACGACCAGATCGTCGCCAGGACCGAGGCGGGCCACGCCATCCGTGCCCGCCAGGTGGTCGTCGCCACCAATTCGCCATTCCACCTGCGCATCCCGATCCATACCAAGCAGGCGCCCTACCGGACCTATGTCATCGCCGCACCGGTTCCCAAGGGAACCGTCGACGACGTCTTGCTATGGGACACCGGCGAGCCCGCCTATCACTACGTTCGCGTGCAACCGGGGCGCAGCGACGACGTGCTGATCGTCGGCGGCGAGGACCACAAATCCGGTGTCGTTCCGGATGGCGCCGCTGCGATCGCCCGTCTCGAAGCCTGGGCGCGGCAGCATTGGCCGCAGATGGGTCCGATCACGCATGCCTGGTCGGGCCAGGTGCTCGAGCCCGCCGACCTCGTGGGGTTTGCCGGCCGCAGTCCGCGCTATGATCACGTCTACCTCGTGTCGGGCGACAGCGGCGAAGGCCTTACCACAGGCGTCGCCGCGGCGATGCTGGTACGCGATCTCGCGATGTCCAGCACCAGCCCGTGGACGGCTCTCTACGAGCCGTCGCGGCAAATGCACCGCGGTCTCGCGGAGTATCTCAAGGAGAACCTCGACGCGGTGCGCCATTGGGCCGAGCTGCTGGGCCGCGGCGACGTCGATTCCCTCGACGAGATCGCGCCCGCGCAGGGCGCGCGTCTCAAGCTGGGCGGCCAGCAGGTTGCGGCGTACCGCGACGAGACCGGAGGGCTTCACGTGCGCTCAGCCGTCTGCACCCACGCGGGTTGCGCGCTACATTGGAACGCCTTCGAGCGCTGCTGGGATTGCCCCTGCCACGGCTCGCAGTTCGGCGTCGACGGCGAGGTGCTGAACGGCCCGGCGGCCCAGCCGCTTGCCGAGGTCGACATCGTCCAGCTCGCCGGCGCCACGCCCGACGCGCGCCCCCAGTCCCGCACCGTGCCGCCGAATGGCGCGCACTCGAAACGTGGTGAGTAGCCTTTCAGCGGACCGCTCTTTCCGAGCGGTTGCGATTATTGTAGCGATGTCCGACGGACAACGGCTGGGCTCGAGGCTTGAAGAAGGAAAAATTGTCGGCCGCCGCGGCGCGACGGATCGCGCTCGCGGCACAGGGCTTCGCAGCGAGCCGGCCTCCGGGGCGCATCACGGCGAGCCACCTGACCCGCACGATCGACCGGCTGGGCCTGCTGCAAATCGATTCGGTGAACGTGCTGGCGCGGGCCCACTACCTGCCGCTCTTCTCGCGCCTCGGCAACTACGCGAGCGGCCATCTCGACCGCCTTGCGTGGGGCCGCCGAAGCCAGCGGCGGCTGTTCGAATTCTGGGCGCACGAGGCGTCCTTGCTGCCGGTCGGCGCCCACCCTCTGTTGCGCTGGCGCATGCAGCGCGCGGCGGACGATGCCGGCGACGGCAAGGAAAAGCTTCACGCCTTCCGCCGCGACAAGGCGACCTTCATCGACGAGGTGCGCCGCGAGATCGCCGACCGCGGTCCGCTTGCAGCGTCAGACTTGAGCAACGGTGGTGTCCGTCGCGGGCCGTGGTGGGGCTGGAACGACGGCAAGCTTGCGCTCGAATGGCTGTTCTTCGCCGGCATCGTCACGACCGCGACTCGCCGCGGCAGCTTCGAACGCGTGTACGACCTCACCGAACGCGTGCTGCCGCTCGAGGTCCAGCGGTTGCCGACGCCGGCAGCCGACGAGGCCCAGCGCGAGCTGCTGCGCCGATCGGCGCGCGCGCTGGGGATCGCGACCGAGACCGACCTGCGCGATTACTTTCGCCTGGGCGTCGCCGACACCAAAGCGCGACTCGCCGAGCTGGTGGAAGCCGGCGATCTCCGCCTGGTCGACGTCGAAGGCTGGAGCAAGCCCGCCTATCTCGATCCGTCCGCACGCCGGCCACGGCGTGTCGAAGGACGGGCGCTTCTCGCGCCGTTCGACCCGCTGATCTGGGAACGCGAGCGCACTGAGCGCCTCTTCGACTTCCACTATCGCATCGAGATCTACACGCCGGTCGGCAAGCGCAAGCACGGCTACTACGTGCTGCCGTTCCTGCTCGGCGACAAGCTGGTCGCGCGGCTCGATCTCAAGGCCGAGCGCGCCGGCTCGAGTCTGCTGGTGCATGCCGTGCACCTCGAACCGGGAATCGACGTCCACGACGTGGCCGGCCCAATGCGCGACGAGCTGCGCCTGCTGGCCGATTGGCTGGGGCTCGAGCGGGTCCAGCTGCCGCAGCACGCCGCCCTGGCGAAGGCCATGGGGCGGATGCGATAAGGCGCCATGCACGACCTCGTCCTCAGGGGCGCCCGCCTCATCGATCCGGCGCAAAGTCTCGACAAGATCGCCGACATCGCTTTCGCCGGCGGCAAGGTCGCCGCCATCGGCGAGGCGCTCTCCGGCAAGGACGAGCGCGACCTCGCCGGCAAGATCGTGGTGCCCGGCCTCATCGACCTGCACACGCACGTCTACTGGGGCGGCACCTCGCTCGGCGTCGAAGCGGAGCTCCTCGCCCGCACCGGCGGGGTCACGACCTTCATCGATGCCGGCAGCGCGGGCCCGGGCAATTTCCACGGCTTCCGCCGACACGTGATCGAACCTTCGCCAGTGCGGATCCTGCCCTACCTCAACGTGGCATTTCCCGGCATTTTCGCCTTCTCCAAGTCGGTGATGCTGGGCGAGAACGTCGACATGCGTCTGATCGATGCGCGCGAGGCGGTGCGCGTCGCGCGCGAGCACAAGGACCTCGTGCTCGGCATCAAGGTTCGCGTCGGTCGCGCGGCCAGCGGTGCTTCCGGCATCATGCCGCTCGACATCGCGCTCGACGTCGCCGAGGAGGTCGGGCTGCCGGTGATGGCTCATCTCGACGCACCGCCCCCGTCGCGCCGCGAAGTCATGGAGAGGCTCAGGCCCGGCGACATCCTCACCCACTGCTTCCGGCCATTTCCCAATGCGCCTGTTCTGCCGGATGGCAGGGTCAGGGAGGAGATCCTGGCGGCGCGTGCTCGCGGCGTGATTTTCGACATCGGTCATGGCGCCGGTTCGTTCGGCTTCGCCACGACACGCAGCATGCTCGCGGCGGGCTTTCTGCCCGACGTGATTTCATCCGACGTGCACACCATATCGATCGAAGGCCCCGCCTTCGATCTCTTGACGACCATGTCCAAGTTTCTCTGCCTGGGCGTCGATCTGCCGACCGTGGTCAAGCTCGCCACGCAAAACCCGGCTGCGGCCATCAAGCACCCCGATCTCGGGACGTTGAGGGTCGGCGCCGCGGGCGACGCGAGCGTGCTCGACCTTGCCTTCGCGCCCGTCGACTATGCCGATTCGATCGGCGAGCGCCTGATGGGTGACAAGCGTCTGCTGTCGGCCGGCGTCGTGCTGGCCGGCCGATGGTGGCATCCGCTGTGACCGATCGACGCGAGCCCTCGTCCCCCGCCTGCCTCGCACATGAGGCGGACGATGCCTACATGGGCTATGCATCGCGAGCCGAGATCGTCGCTTTCCTGAAGGCCTTGGCGCAGGCCGAGCGCAACGGCGAGCCGGTCGCCGACCTGCTCCGCACCCTGCTGCCGAAGATCAGGGACGACGCACTCTACCGTGATCTGAAGGCCAGGCTCGATCGTATTAGCGAAGAAAAATCAGCCGATTAGGGTGGTGCAAGATTTTTCGGGCGGGCCGGGCAACCTTTCAAAAGATCGGCCGTTGCTTGGATATGGGTCGGGTATCGGTATCGCCCTGCCCCCGCTCAGCGATGCCACTCTCCCCACCCGGCCTTCAAGCCCGCTCCCGAGACCCTCGGGGGCGGGCTGCCTGCGTCAGGGGACGCCGCGTAAAAAGCTGACCGCGAACTGCCGGGCGGGATCCGTCCAGGTTCGCACAATCTCGAACCCGCCGCTGCGGGCCAGCGCCGCCATGCTGGCGTCGTCATATTTGTACGAATATTCCGTGTGCACCCGCTCGCCGGCAGAGAACGAGAATTTGCGGCCGGCCACGTGTACGGTCTGCCGCTTCAGACTCTTGAAGTAGATTTCAATGCGGCTTTCAGCGGCGTTGTAGAATGCCTCGTGCTCGAAGGCCGCGAGATCGAAATCGGCACCGAGCTCGCGGTTCATGCGGCTCAGCAAGTTGAGCGTGAAGGCGGCCGTTACGCCTGAAGCGTCGTTGTAGGCGTCGTGCAAGCGACGCGGATCCTTCTTCAGGTCGGTGCCGAGGACGAGGGCACCCTCTCTTCCGAGCAGGCCGCGTACTCGCCGCAGGAACGCGGTCGCCTCGTCAGGCTCGAGATTGCCGATCGTCGACCCCGGGAAGAAGCCGAGCCGTCGACTTGCCAATGGCAGGCCGGCCGGCAGCGCCTTCAACACCATGTAATCGGCACACACCGGCTCGACCCTGAGGCCTGGATAATCGCGCCGCAGCCGTTGCGCCGTCTCATCGAGATGGTGGCGCGAAATGTCGATCGGCACGTACGCTACGAGTTCTTGCAACGCCTCTATGAGCAGGCGCGACTTGACGCTGGAGCCGCTGCCGAACTCGACCAAGGCACAACCGGGTCCCGCCAGTGCTGCAATGCCGCCCGCGCATTGGCGCAGGATGCCGATCTCGGTGCGCGTCAGGTAGTATTCCGGCAGCTCGCAAATCGCGTCGAACAAGGCCGAGCCCGCCGCGTCGTAGAGGAACTTGGCGGGTATGGCGCGCGGCATGCGAGACAGGCCTGCCAGCACTGAACTTTGGAACTCGGCGCGATCGCCCGCATCCACCCGTTCCAGGACAAGCGCCGAGCTGTTCATCTCAAGTCCTCCGCCAGGCGCACGCCGCCGAACATCCACCGGGCGTCCGGTGGAAAGAAGTTCCGATAGGTCGTGCGCATATGGCCCCTCGGCGTGGCAATGCAACCGCCCCGCAACACGGTTTGGTTGGCCATGAATTTTCCGTTGTATTCGCCGATGGCCCCGTCGGGCTCGCGGTAGCCGGGATACGCGACATAGGGACTGGCGGTCCATTCCCAGACCTGGCCTGCATCGCTCAGCAAAAGCGCGGCGGCTTCCCACTCCTGCTCTCGCGGCAGACGCTTGCCGGCCCATTTGGCAAACGCCGCCGCCTCATACGCGCTGACATGGCATACGGGCTCGTACGGATCGACGGCCCGCACCCCGGTCAGCGTGAAAGCGAACCAACTCTGCCCCTCCTTGTGCCAGTAGAGCGGCGCCTGCCAACCCTGCTGGCGAACGCAGTCCCAACCGGCGGACAGCCAGAACTGCGGCCTCTCGTAGCCGCCGTCGTCCATGAACGCCAGGTACTCGCCGCAGCTCACCGGCCGCATAGCGATGGCGAACGGATCCAGCCACACGCGATGGCGCGGCCCTTCGTTGTCGAACGCAAAGCCACCACCATGATGGCCGATTTCGACCAGCCCGCCCTCGTGCTCGCGCCACGCTTGATCACAAGGTTGTGCTTGCAGTGCTGGCGCTTTGCGATCGTAGACTGGATGCAGCGGGCTCTGGGCCAGCATGTGCTTGGCATCCATCAGGATCAGCTCCTGATGCTGCTGCTCGTGATGCAGCCCGAGCTCGACGATCGACTCGACCTCGTCGCTCCTGTCGTCGATCAGCGCCGCCATCGCCATCGTGACGTGGCGGCGATAGGCCATGATCTCCGCAACGCCCGGCCGCGAGAGCAGACCGCGCCGCGGTCGCGGATGCCGCGGACCGACCGCTTCGTAGTAGGAATTGAAGAGGTACTTGTAGGCCGGATCGAATGCTCGATAGGTCGGCGCATGCAGTGCAAGCACGAAGGTCTCGAAGAACCACGTCGTGTGCGCCAGATGCCATTTGGTCGGGCTGGCATCGGGCATCGACTGCACGGTCTGATCCTCGGCCGACAGCGGCGCGGCGAGTCGTTCGGTATGGGCGCGGACCGCAAGAAACCGCTCTGCGCTTGCCTGCCGCTGCGCGGCTGCCGGTCGGATTGTCACGCTGGGCACGACTCCTCCGTTCCATTTGGACCCGACAATACCCGGTTGCAAGAGCACGGTCGCGCACGCAGTGTGAACGCCCTCATTCTTTAGACGGACGAGGCGCGCGTGCCAATTTGCGAGATCGACCCTTGGCGCATGCAGTATTTCGAGAAGGCATCATGTCCCGCACAGGTCTTCATACCGACCGAAGACAGCGATGCCTGGGAATGGAACGCGCCCCATCGCTGGATCTATGACAAGCTCGCCGTCGCGCTGAGCCAGGGACTCGACGCCGCACCGCACGGCGTCGCGCCGCGCGCCTATCCCGTGTTCTCCAAGCCGATATACAACCTCAAAGGCATGGGCGTCGGCAGCCGCGCGCTGCGATCGGCCGAGGACTACGCTGCGGCATACCAGCCGGGGCACTTCTGGTCGACGCTGCTCGAGGGCGAGCACCTGAGCACCGACGTCGCTCTGCTTGACGGCGCGCCGCAATGGTGGCGTCACGCTCGGGGCGTCGCCAGCGGTGACGGCACCTTTGATCATTGGGTGATCGAGGCGACAAGCGCTCCTGAGGTGGAAGGGTGGTGCGGCCGTTGGTGCCGCCAGCATCTGGCCGGCTACAACGGCATGGCCAATTTCGAGACGATCGGCGGACGCATCATCGAGGGCCATTTGCGGTTCGCCGATCAATGGCCCGATCTATACGGCAACGGCTGGGTCGACGCCCTGACGCGGCTCTATGCCGAAGGCCGTTGGGACTATGCCGACAACGAACGTCGCATCGGGTACAGCGTCGTGCTGTTCATGCCGCATGGACGGCACTACCGCCACCCATCGCTCGAGCTGCAGCGCGAGGTGGCGGCGATGCCTGCAGTGTCGAGCCTGCAGATCACGTTCCACGAGAATATCGATCCGGCCCGGCATGCCATGCCGCCGGGAGGCTTCCGTGTCGCGATCGTCAACTGCTGGGACCGCACCGCCGGCAACGCCGCGCGCGAGCTGCTGCGAGCGCACTTCGAGCGCGAAGCTCGAGCGTCCTAGAGCCTCCTCCTCATGAAGCCGGCGAACAGGCTTATGACGAAGAGCACGAGGGCGACGACGAACAAGATCTGCGCCATGCCCGCAGCGGTTGAGGCAATGCCACCGAAGCCGAACACCGCGGCCACCAGGGCGATCACCAGGAACATCAGTGCCCAATACAACATGGTCGAGAACCTCCGAATCGCAAGGTCAACGAGCCGCCCGGACGGGCGGTTCCAGTCCGCACGATCGTGGCCGGCGCCCGCAGCCCCATCCGCAACCCCATTCGGAGGGGGTCGTTCTCCAATGCGACTGCTGAACGCCAGCCGAGTGCCCGCATGGGAGGATTGCATGCAACGTGAACTCACGCCCGCCAAGGCGCGCAGCGGCGTCGTCAGCGGCAGGGTGGTCACCGTCCTGCTGGTTTCGTTCCTGGGTGCGTGCGTGGCGCTCGGCCTTGCCTGGGCCTTCTTCATGCCGCGCTGAGCGCACGGCAGGTCCTTTCAAGCACGGCTGTCGTCGTACTCGGGATGGCGGCGCACGAAGGCCACGACGAACGAGCAAGCCGGCACGATTTTCAAGCCGCGCCGGCGGATGTCGTCAAGCGCCGCTCGCACCAGTCTCGTGGCGATCCCCTTGCCTTCGTCCTGCGGCGGCACCTCGGTGTGGGTAAACACGGCCTTGTCGCCGCGCATCGAGTATACGGCGATAGCAAGACCGTGCTGCGTGTCGAGTTCGTAGCGCGATGCGGCTTGGTTGTGACGGACATTCATGACTGCCTCGAACGACCGCGTGCTTCCCACGTTGCTTGGCGCCGTCACCGGTCCACCTCCCAGAACATGGGATACGAAGATTGGATCAGCCCCTTGAGGTCGCTGCGATATCCGGCGGGTATAGTGAACTGACCCCACATCACCGACGGGACCAACTCGTACGCCGCGGTCTGGATCTCCGCCGCGATGCGGCGCCGCTCGTCGAGCATACCGGCGGCGGCAAATGCCTTCAGCAAGGTCGGGATCCGGGCGTCGCACGACCAGCCGGGAAAGTCGTTGCAAGTCGCGGCAACATAGAAATGGGTGAGCGGCGAGTACATGTCGGTGCCATTGGAGTAGACCGGAAACATCGACCAGCCCTCCTTCTTGGCCCGCCGTGCCAGCACGGTCGGCCAGTCGCGGGGCTGCTGCTCGACCGTGAAGCCGACATCCCGCATGTTCTGCACCAGCACCCGCGACGCGGTCTGGCTGATCGATCCCGCGACCTCCAGCACGATGACCGGCTCGCCCCTGTAGCCGGCCGCCTTGAGCTCGGCCTTCGCCGCTGCAAGGTCGACCTTCGACGCACCGGCGCCCGCGTCGGTGCTGTACGGCGTGCCGCACATCCAGAATGACGGGCACGACTTGTTGCGATAGGCATCGGGAACGCCGATGGCGGTCAGGATCGCATCCTGGTCGACGAGCTTCCACATCACCTTGCGCACGGCAGGATTGTCGAAGGGCGGCGCGGCGTGGTTCAGGCGGAAGTTGCCTTGAAACTGGTGAATGCCCGCCAGTCCCATCAGCTTCACGTCCCGCTCCTTCTCGAGCAGCGGCAACATGTCGAACGGCAGGTATTGCATATAGTCGATCTCGCCCGCCATCAGCGCGTTGGCTCCGGTCGACTGGTCGGGCATCACACGCAACACGAGCTGGTCGATCTTCGCCCGCTTGCCGCCGGCGAGAAAGTCGGGCGGCTCGTCGCGCGGCACGTAATCGGCGAACCGCTCCAACACCATGGCGCTTCCCGGGCGCCACTCTTGCTTGACGAAGCGGAACGGGCCGGAGCCGATCGGCTCGGCAATCCGTTGGTCTGCCGGTGTCGCGGCGAGCCGCGCCGGCATCATCACCGGCAACGGCGCATTGGGCTTGCCGAGCACCTCGATGAGCATCGGAAAGGGCTGCTTGAGGACGGTCTTGAACGTCTTGGCATCGACGGCCTCCAGCGCCGCCGTGTCTTCCATCAACATCTTGCCGAGCGGATCACGTACGGCCCAGCGCTTCAGAGACGCCACGCAGTCCTGGGCGGTAACGGCGCTGCCGTCATGCCACTTCAGGCCATCGCGCAGCACGAAGGACCAGGACAGCTTGTCGGGACTGGACTCGAAGCTCGCCACCATCTGCGGCTTCATCTCGCCCTTCTCGTTCATCGCGAACAGCATGTCGAACACATGCAGCCCGAAAGTGCGCGTGATGGTGGCGGTAATGTAGTGCGGATCGAGGATCGTCACCTCGGATTCCAGCACGACGGTCAGCGCCTTGGCGGCTCGCGCCTTGCGCGGTCGAACCACCGATGCCGTCGCCAACGCGGCGCCGCCTCGGACCAGTGCGCGCCTTCCAAACTCCCGCATGCCACGCTCCTCCATCCAGCATGGCAACGTAGCGGCGATCCGACCCAAAACGAAAGGGCCGCCTCCCGCTACGCGGAGGAGCGGCCCTTTGCCTGGCGCGTGTGCCTTATGGGGTCAAGACACGACAGAGGACGCGGTCGACGAAAACCTCGGTGCGCGGGCCATACACGGCCATCCCGAGGCGCTGACCTGGCCCTGCCGTCGGTACCACCACCCTCGCCTCCTGGACCGCTCGGCCGCCGTTGGTGAAAGTGCAGCCGACCTGGGAATCTACGGCAACGCCACTGTTGTTCGTGACGTACAGGACCGTCAACCACCGGTCGCCAGGCATCGCCTTCAGCGTGGGCCCATCCAACGTCACGACCGGGACGTTCGGCCCAGCCGTAATCGGCACCGTTCCCATCAATGTCGCTTGCGGCCGTTGAACCACCAATGGTTCGGCGATGGCCACCTGCGAGCCCGGGTCGAACGCCTTGTCGGCGGGAGTCGAGGGCTGGTCGCTGGGCTCGAGTCGATTGTCGCGGCTGAGCCGGTTGTCCACGCCTGGCGCCCAGACAGTCCCTGTACGCTCGTCGCGGTATTGGGTTGGCGGGTTCTGGGTCACATCGACAGTGACGCTGGTCTGAGCCAGCGTCGCCGCGGCGGCCGTCGCCAGCGCGACCCCGGCGCATGCCGCGAGGGAAAGCCGGAAGAGCGGTTTCATGGTGGCCTCCGGGCTCACATCTCGCGCACGCGCTTGCGTTCCCAGGAGCTCACTTGCGCCTCGGCCTGGTCGCGGCTGATGCCGTAGCGGGTCTGCAGCTTGCCGACCAACTGATCGCGGCGCCCCTCGATTTCGAGGAGGTCATCGTCGGTGAGCTTGCCCCACTGTTCCTTGATCGCTCCCTTGGTCTGATTCCAGCTACCCTTGATCTTCTCCCAAATGGCCCGGGAGTCGTTCTGGCTGGTTTGGGCCTGGGCCGGGGAATGGACGACCATCGGCACCGCAACGCCGAGGGCTGCACACGCGGCTAGCACGATGATGGCACGCATTGGGCAATCTCCTGTTCCTGGTTCGGCGCGCACGGCCGCCGCCGGTCACACAGCAAACGGCGGTCGCCACCGCCGGGTTGCCGCACGGTCCGGCAAGCCTCGCCCCGTTCAGGAGGCGCGATCAGGACCAGAGCGACTTGAGGAACAACGCCATCGGAACCACGATGAAGATGGCGGCGTAGAGATCCAGGAGCTCGAAATCTAGCGGGCCGTGCGCCGCCTCGGGCGCACGCCGCTCCACCTTCGGTAGGCCGATCGTCGGCATGGCAGCTTACCCCTCAGTGCTGCATTTCTGCCTTTAGAACGCCCAGAAATCGGTCTTGGTTGCAGCACCCGCGCGAGGTCACGAAGGTGCCACGGCACTTTCGGCATATTCGAGGGCCTGCTGGAGGTCGATGGCGGAGTAGGGCTTGGAGACGAACTGCAGCCCCTCGGCGTGGCCGCCGGACCGGCCATACCCGCTGGCGATGACCACCGGCAGTCGCGGATAGCGGCGCCGAACCTGCGATGCCAGCTCCTCGCCGCTCATCCCCGGCAGCCCCAGATCGGTCACCAGGAGGTCGAACGACCCGTCGTCCTGCGTCAGCCGGTCGAGGGCCTGCTCGCCCGTTGCAACCCCGGCCACGAAGCAGCCGAGCTGCTCCAGCATGTCGGTCGTCGACATCCGCAGCACGACCTCGTCCTCGACCAGCAGGACGCGCTTGGGACGAAGGTGCGGGCGCGCCGCAGGTGCGGCCGCGGAAGGTGGCGGATCGACCGCGGCCGGGCGCCGTGTGGCCAGGACATTGTGCAGGCGAGCCATGAGGTCCTCGGCTCGGTACGGCTTGGCGATCAGCGGGTAGTCTGGCCGATCCTCCCCGGGCCGATCCTCGCTGGGAATGAGATCGCGCGCATAGCCCGAGGTCAGCAGGATGGCGATGCCTGGCCGGCGTTGCTGGGCGAGCGCCGCGAGCTGGATCGCCGACATGGCGCCAGGCATGACGACGTCGCTGAACAGCACGTCGAAGGCCGGGTCCTTGTCCAGGATCGCAGCCGCGGCATCGGAATTGTCGGCCGCCACCACCCGGTAGCCCCACCCAGTCAGCATGTCGACCACGGCTTGGCGCACTTCGTCATTGTCCTCGACCACCAGGATCCGCTCGCGGCCGGCGGGCGCACTGCCGGTTTCGCTCGGCGCCTGAGGCACCGGGTCGAGGGTGCGCGGCAGGTAGAGTTTGACGCTGGTCCCCTGACCGATAGCGCTGTCGATCCGGATGTGTCCGTTCGACTGGCGCACGAATCCGTACACCATGCTGAGGCCGAGGCCGGTCCCCTTGCCGTCGCGCTTGGTCGTGAAGAACGGATCGAAGGCCTGCGCCGCGACCTCGGGCGGCATACCCGTCCCGGTGTCGTTGACGGCGACGACCACGTACGGTCCCGGCACGACATCGGGATGCAAGGCGGCGTAGCGGCGGTCGAGCGTGGCGTTCGAGATTTCAATCGACACCGTCCCGCCGTCCGCCATCGCATCGCGTGCATTGATGGCGAGGTTCAGGATGGCATTCTCCAGCTGGCCCGGGTCGATCTTGGCGTTCCACGCATCGTCGGCGACGTGCAACTCCATGGTGATGCGCTCGCCGAGGGAATTGCGCAGCAGATCGGCGAGATCCGTCACCAGGCGCGCCACGTTCGTCGGCTGTGGCGCCAGCGGCTGACGGCGGGCGAAGGCGAGCAGCTGCTGGGTCAGCCGCGCACCGCGCTCGGCGGCGGCCGTCGCGGCATTGATGCGCGACAGGAACGAACTGTCTCCCCGCGCGGCTGCCTTCATGAGGTCGAGATTGGCCTGGATCACTTGCAGGATATTGTTGAAGTCGTGCGCCATGCCTCCCGTCAGCTGTCCGGTCGCCTCCATCTTTTGGCCCTGGCGCAGCGCCATCTCGTCGCGCAGCTTCTCGGTGATGTCGACGCAGCGCACAACCGCACCGCCGACGGTCATCTCGCCGCGCGACACCTCGTAGTCGCGTCCGTCGTAGGAGACGCGCACCGTCGGCGTCGGCTGCGTCGTTCCGGCATTGAGCTTCAGGGGCTCCAGCAGCGCCCGCATCGCCGGGTATCGGCCCGACAGCAGCAGATCGCGCGTGAGCAGCACGTGCTTGGCCGGATCCCATCCCGACAGCCGCACGAACGGCTCGTTCCAGGCCACCACCGTACCATGGGCGTCGATCACGAAGATCGGATCCTGCAGGCTCTCCAGCGTGGCCTGCAGCAGCCGGGAGCGGGCGCCGAGCTCGCGTTGCGCGGCCTCCAGCCGGGCTGATCCGCGCACCACGATGAGCACGCCGATCGCGAGGCAAACGAATGCGCCCGCCATCACAAGCAGACCGGCAAGGTCCGATTGCTCCTGCTCGGAGCGCAGCAAGCCGAGCCGCCGCCCGAGCAGCAGCCTCTGGCCTTCGATGAAGGCGTTGGCGATCTGGCGGATACGGTCGCTGGTGCCGCGGCCCGACCCCGTCCGGTCGATCGCCAGCGCGGCATCGCGCCCATGCTGCTGATAGGCATTGATGATGTCGTTGAGCTGCCCCAACTTCTCTTCCGCGGCACCGCGGAACTCCTTGATCTGCTGGATGGTGTCGGGGTCGCTGGCGGCGGCCGCCTCGAGCTGGCGCAGATCGGTTTCGATGCGCAGCCGGCCGCGCTCGTAGGGCTGCAGGTCTGCGACGTCGCCGCTCAGCAGATACGCACGTTCGCCGAGCTCGGTGTCCTGCAGGGCCAAGACGGTCTGCCGCATCAGGGCCAGCGTCTCGTAGGTGCTGACCACCAGCCGCTGCTGGCGGGCGGCGGAATTCGAGTGGGTGATCGCAAGCATCGCACCGGTGCCAATCAGCACCGCAATCGTCAGCCCGACGATGACGCCGATCGACCGCGTGGTAGCCCGCGCCCTAGACATTTGCTTGCGGCTCCTCCGGCATGGGGAAGGTCACGGCGACACGCGTGCCGCCGCCTTCCCGCACCGATATGTGAGCCTCGCCGCCCAATTGCATCGCAAGCCCGCGCATCAGGGTCAAGCCGAAGCCGGACCGCACGCCCGGACCGATCGTACCGCCGGGACCGGTGGCGTTGTCCTCTATGGTCAGCTCGATCATGCCGGCCTTGTCCCCTGCCTCGATGCGGATTTCGGGAGCGGACGCGCCGTCGAAGCTGCGGCTGAGTGCGCTGCTTACCGCTTCCGTAACGATCAGGCCGATCGGGATGGCGATATCCGGACCGACCGCCATGATCGGCGCACGGATATGATAGCGCGGCTGGGGCACGTTGGGGCGGCGGACACCCACCGAGATCTGCCGCACCAGGTCGCTGATGAACTGCTGGAAATCGACCAGCGCCCAGCTCGACCGCTCGTAGAGATGCCGATGCAGGATCGACAAGGTCAGCACCCGATTCTGCGCGTCGCCGAAGAAGCGCCGGATGCGCGGCGAACGGATTTCGCCGGCCTGCAGGTTGAGCAGGCTGGAAATCATCTGCAGGTTGTTCTTCACGCGGTGATGGATCTCACGCAGCATGTGGTCGCGCTGCTCGAGCCCGGCGCGCAGCTCGGTCTCGCGCATGGAGATCGCCTGCGCCATGCCTCTCACGCCCTCGGCTACGGATGCGAGTTCCGGTCCCCACCGGCTAGGCGGTGCCAGCTCGATATCCTCGCCGCGGGCGACCCGAGCGGCGAAGTCCTGGATGTAGCGCAACGGCGCCATGCACCAGCGCTCGGCACCGAACCAGACGATGACGATCACGACAGCCGTCGCCAGCAACAGGATGGTGAAGCCCGACCAGGCGTCCAAGAAAGGACTGAGGTCGTCGGCGACCGGGCTTGCCGTCACGATGAATAGGCTGTTGCCCGGCAGGGGCAGGACGTGGAAGTCATACGGTGAACCGTCCTGGCCATAATCGCGAAAATTGCTCTGGCCGCCGACGGTCGCCGCTGCGAGCCGGGCCGCGACGGGAAGCCCGCGCGTCGCCGTCGGCTCGCCGGCGATTGAGCCACCGGCGCGATCCACCAGCGCGATGTCGCCGTCGAGTGGTAGGCCGTCATGGGCCGGAACCGCCAGACGCTGCCCCAGCGTCTTCAGCAGGATACCGACCGCGCACATGCCGCTGAACTGCCCGTCGCGCAGAATCGGCAGCGCGACCGGAATGACCGGATTGGGCGTGATGCGGCCGGCGATCGGCTGACCCATGGTGAAGGTGCGTGCCTCGCGGACCGCGCGAAACACCTCGCGGTCCGAAAAATTCATGCCGATGGCGGTCGCCTGGCTTGCGCAACGCGCCACGCCGTCGGCATCGGTCACCATGGCCGCCGAGTACTGGCCGGGAAAATCCTCCAGCACACGCGCAAGGTATTTGCCACACTGGTTCGCGGCACCGGGAGGCGCCTCAGGCAGCGCCGCCGCGCGCACCGCGTCTTCGGCGCACGCTGCCACGAGCAGCTGGTGTGCACCCTCGACGAGCTCGCGGTAGCGCGCGGCGGCGAGAAGGGCCACGGCCTCCCTTTCCTGCTGGGCGCCGAGATCGGTCTGGCGCTGCCGGTCGCGCGCTTGCCAAGCGGCAAGCGCCAACAGCGGCAGCAGCGCAAGGAGGATGGCCCCGATCAGCCTTGTCCTGAGCGACCGTCGCGCCAGCATCGCGCCGCGCCGACCCGTCTCAGATCGAGACGGTGTCGAGCGCCTGGGCGATCGCCGCGCGAAGGAGATCGGGGTCGAACGGCTTGGAAATGACGAACGCCGGCTCGACCTGCTTGCCGGTGAGCAGCCGCTCGGGATAGCCGGTGACGAAGATCACCGGCACCGACATCGACTGCATGATCTGATTGACTGCCGAGATGCCGCTGTCGGCACCACGCAGCTGGATGTCGGCCAGCACGAGGTGCGGCGCGTGCTGCCGCGCAAGCTCGACGGCGGTCTTCTCGGTGGCCGCGATACCCACCACCTGGTGTCCCGCGTTGCGCACGATGTCGGCCACGTCGAGTGCGATCACCGCCTCGTCCTCGATGACCAGCACGCGAACGGCCGCCACGCGCTGCAGCTCCCGGCGCGCCTCCTCGAGGCTTCGCTCGGCCGTTGCGGTCTCGATATCGAGGATGCGCGCCGCATCGGGCACGGTGAAGCCCTCCAGCACCGTGAGCAACAGCACCTGGCGCTGCAGCGGCGCCATGTCGGTCAGCGATTCCTTCAGGCGTCCGCTGACGCTGTTTTCGCTGCCGCCCTCCTCGAGCGTCCCGAACGGCTGACGCAGCCGGTGGAACAGCGTGAACACGCCGAGCTTGGTGTCCTCTGCTTGGGCAATCAGGTCAGGCTGCTGCAGCGCGACCTCCGCGCAAAGCCGCACCCATTCGTCGCCGTGCTTCTGCGAGCCGGTGACCGCCCTGGCATAGCGGCGCAGGAACGGCAGCGTCCGGGTGATCGCCTCGGACATCTTCTTGGTGGCTGATCCATCTGCCACGGCGTCTCTCCCTCTTGCTCGTCACCTTCGCACAAGCCAAAACCGGCCCCAGGGCGTTGGCCTGCGGGGCCGGCTGTTGGTCATAGAGCACCACGTCCTGGACGGCGTGGCAAACCGACACGACCGGCCCACCGCCCCCTCCGTGGTGAGAAAGTTGTGCCATAACGCAGGATGCCGTGGTTGGTTCCAAGGGCAGCTGCTACATAAGGTTGCCCTGCGAATAACTGGCCCTTCCTACTGCCGTGCGCAACCGCGCGATGACCGCCGAGGCATGCCGGCACGGCACCCTTTTTGTGGCCCTCCGGATTGCCCACATACCGAAGGATCATGGAACGGGATTTGGTCAGGGAGCCCCGCGCTCGATGATTAAAGACGACATCGTCGCGTTGCTCCCCGACCTGCGCGCGTTTGCACGCTTTCTCTGCCGCGAGCGCGAGTCGGCCGACGACCTCGTGCAAAACACGGTTCTGGCGGCCCTGGACAAGCAGCAGCAATTCGCACCCGGCACCAACCTCAAAGGTTGGCTGTTCACGATAATGCGCAACCGATTCTATTCGGATCTGCGTACCCAGCGACGCCGGCCGACCTCGATCGACGACGAGGCGGCGGTTCCCCTGGCAGCCGTCGACAATCCCGAGGCGGCGCTGGCCTTGAAGGAGCTTTCGTTGGCGCTATGGGGTCTCAGCCCGCAGTCGCGTGAAGCGCTGGTGCTGGTGGGTGCCGGCGGCTTCTCCTACGAGGAAGCCGCCGCCATGTGCGGCTGCTCCGTAGGCACGCTCAAGGCCCGCGTGTCACGGGCGCGGCGTCAGCTGGCTGGCCGCCTCGGGTAAATCGTTCCTGATATCAGGGATTTAGGAAGGGCCAACACGCGGACGTAACCTTTTGGCCAGCGGCGGCATTAGTCCGCCGTGAAGACCTGCTAGGAGAGAGTTTCAATGAGCGCCCATGGGCGAACTGACGACTTTCACGAGCAGCTGAAGGCCATCCTGCCACGCTTGCGGATTTACGCGCTTTCGCTAACTCGCGACCGTGATGCCGCCGACGACCTGGTCCACGATACGGTGATCAAGGCCCTGACCGGCCGGCACAGTTTCCAACCTGGCACCAACCTTGCCGCCTGGCTGTTCCGTATCCAGCGCAACGAGTTCATCTCCGGCCTGCGCCGCCAGCGGCCGAGCGTCCCCGTCGACACCGCGATCGCCGAATCGCTCTCGCATCCGGCGCACCAGGACAGCGGCCTGATCATGCGCGAGTTCGTGACCGCCTTCGCGAAGTTGGTGCCGACGCAGCGCGAGGCGCTGTTGCTGGCCGTCCTCGAGGGCCTGCCCTACGAGGTGATCGCTGCGCATACCGGGGTTTCGGTGGGCACGGTGAAGAGCCGGATTTCGCGCGCGCGCGATACCCTCGAGCGCTTGCTGCTGGAAGGCGAATCGAGGCCCCGGCCGATTGCGACCGACGGCGCCCCGGAGAGTGGCACCGGGGAGCAAGACGGCACCCGCGACGAAGGCGACCCCGGCGGAACCGCCGGGCGGCTGTGACGGAGTTGCGTGGAGGTTCGGTATAATGAATAGTCCTTGGGGGAGTGAGAAATGGGCGCAGCGTCCTGCCGAGGGGTGGTCGCCGTTCTCGGGCGAAGTGGCGATGGTTAGTGACGAAAAGCGACGCTTCACCCGCGGCGGGGACCGTAAACCGAAGCCCCGCGCCAAGGACGTGCCCGAGCGTCCCTTCGACAGGTGGCTGCAGAAGCAGCTCCATGCCATGTACGACGAGATCGCCAGCGAGCCTCTGCCGCGGGATCTCATGAACATCATCGATACCGATGCCGCATCCGCCGGCGATGGCAAGAAGGGCATCACGGCCAAGCCCGCCGTCGAGAAGAACAAGTAGCGGCCCTCTCCTCCGACCATCAACAATGACGGCGGCCCTCAGGCCGCCGTCACCCTCGTCCGCCGCTGGGCGGTCAGCCCGGCCAGCCAACGGCAGACTCGTCTCGATGCTCAACCTTGTGCTGTCTGCGCGAATAAACGGCCTCGTTTGTTTCCGGTTGCGGGCCTCCGCTATAGAGGCAAGCAGCATTGGATACTGGGAGAGGCTGATGGAGCTGTTCGACCTTTCGGGGCGGGTCGCCGTGATCACCGGCGGCAATGGCGGCATAGGCTTGGGCATGGCCCTCGGCATGGCGCGCGCCGGCGCCACCATCGTGGTCGCGGGCCGCGACGCGGCCAAGAATCGCGCCGCCGTCGAGCAGATCGAAGCGGCCGGTGCCAAGGCTTGCGCCGTCGCCGTCGATGTGCTGAAGGAGGAGTCCTGCCGCAAGCTGATCGCACAATCCATCGAGAGCCACGGCCGCCTCGACATCCTCGTAAACAACGCGGGCATCAACATCCGCAAGCAACCCGAGCAGTACACCCTCGCCGAGTGGCACACCGTGCTCGACAGCAACCTCACCAGCGCCTTCCTCTGCAGTCACGCCGCCTATCCCCACATGAAGCAGGCAGGTGCCGGCAAGGTCATCAATATCGGCTCGATGATGTCGCTGTTCGGCGCGCCGTTCGCCACCGCCTACGCGGCCAGCAAGGGCGGCATGGTGCAGATGACCAAAGCGATGGCGACCGCCTGGGCCAAGGACAACATCCAGGTGAATGCCATATTGCCGGGCTGGATCGATACGGCGCTGACGCGCCGAGCACGCGAGCAGATCTCGACCTTGCACGACTCGGTGCTGCGGCGCACGCCGGCCGGACGCTGGGGCGTGCCCGACGATTTTGCGGGCATTGCAGTGTTCCTGGCCGCGGCCGCCTCCGACTTCGTCACCGGCGCCGCCATCACCGTCGACGGCGGCTACTCGGCCCTGGGGTAGATCAGCTCCTCCCAGCTCGCTGGAGAGGTGTCGCCGTCTCACGGCGACGGAGGGGTCATGAAGCTCATGAATTATGACCCCTCCGTCCGCGATGACGCGGACACCTCCCCAACTTTCGTTGGGGAGGAGAATGGAGCGACCTCTTAAGGCGACTTCACGGCGCAGTTGGCGTGATCGACGAAGAGTTCGGTCTTGGGGCCATAGATGACCATGCCTACGCGTAGGCCGGCGCCCACCTGCGGGACCAGCACGTGCGTCTGTTCGACCAGTTGGCCGCCATTGGTGAAGCGGCAGTTGAGCAGAGGCAGCACGGGATTGGCGCTGTTGTTGTCGAGATAGAGCACGACCTGCCAGCGCTTGCCGGGGACGGCGCTGAGCGAGGCGTCGCCGAGATTGACGATGGGCATGCGAGGCCCGGCGGTGACCGGCACCGAAGCGAGCGGCACGATCGAGGGCCGCTGGGTGATGACGCCGCGCACAGAGGCGGCTTGGCTGAGCGGGTCGAAGGCGCGATCCTGGGGAGTGGGCGGGCCGCTCTTGCCACCCACGTTCAACGGCGTCCAGACCTGCCCTGTCTTGGGATCGCGGTACTGCGGCACTCCTTGCGTCGCCGACACATCGACTGCGCTGCGCGCCGCCTGTGCGCGCACGGATGGTGCGGCGCCAAGCGCCAATGCTGCCGCCATCCCCCAAGCGATCGACTCTCGTGGCCGCATGCCGCCGTCCTCCCCTGCCGCGGCGAAACCTGTCAGGCGCCTGCACGCAGGGCAAGGTGGTCAAACAGCTCAGCGCGCGGGAAAAAAAGAGGCGGTCCAAAAGGACCGCCCAGGCTGATGGACCTGCCGTTCAATTCAAGGTCGCAAGCACAATCGAGACCTTGCTGCTGACCGAGCGCATGGAAGCGATCGCCGCCACCGCAATCAAGGTCACGACCATGGTGACCTCGACCATCGAAGCTCCGTGCTGGTTCTTCATGAAGCGGCGGAGGAGCGAAAGCATTGGAGAGAAACCTTTAATGATTTCTGATAGATAGAGACGATAGTTAAATCTTCTACTGAGGTCAATCGAAATGAAGCGAAAATGTGAAGAAGTCCGAGTACTGCCTTGACTCCTCAAGATTTAGGCGGTTCGCCTGCTACCGCAACCACATCTTCCCTAGAGAAGGCTCGGTAGGCATCGAGGAGGCGCGCCGCCGCGGTCAGCAGGCACAGGCCGGCAAAGACGGCGGCGAGCGATGGAAACCAAGCCGGCAGCAAGCAGAACAGGACGAAGGCCAGAATCGTCTCGCTACCCTCGACCAGACCCGGCGCATAGAAGAACGATTTCCGTTGCTGCGGTCCACGCGAATGGTCGCCACGCTGCTCGGCCATGACAGCTCTGCCGAGGAAAGAGCTGGCCGTGCAGACGAATGACGCCAGCAAGAGGGCCGCCCACAGTGCGTTCGCGGCATCGGCGAGGGCAAAGCCCACCGGCACCGCAGCGTAGAACGCCATGTCGCAGACGATGTCGAGGTAGCCGCCGAAGGGCGTGATACCGCGGCAGCGCGCGACGGCGCCATCGAGGCCGTCGATCACGCGGTTGAGCAGGATCGCCGCCAGCGCCGGCCCATAGCGGCCGCCGGCCAGCAAGGGCACAGCGGCCAAGCCCACCGCCAGGCCGACGAGACTCATGCTGTTGGCGTTGGCACCGCGCGCCGCAAGGCTGCAACCCAGGCGATCGAGCAGCGGATCGAGCCGCCGGCGCAGCAGAGCGTCGAGCATGCGTCCGGTGTCACTCGTGCGGCGAGGATCCGCTGTCGACGGCGCGCAGGGTGACGACGTCGCCCTGGCCAGCTTCGCGGTCGCGCAGCATCTGGCGGCGGTGCGCCAGCAAGCTGAATGGGAGCAGCGACAGGTACACCAGGCCGAGCAGGGACAGGCCGATCCACGGCGAGCTCGCCAGCACGCCCATCACCAGCGCCGCCAGCAGGAGCGAGGGCAGCACGAGATGGCGCGGGATCCGGCCCTTCTTGAACGAGAAAGTCGGGATGCGGCTCACCATCATGCCGGCGACCAGGACCATCACCAACCCTACAACCAATGCGTGCCTCGGCCAGGAAGCCTCGATCTCGAAGCTCATCGTCAGCGGCACCAGCGCCAGCAATGCCCCGGCGGGCGCCGGCACGCCGGTGAAGTACGAGCCGGTCCAGGCCGGCGGCGGCGTGTCCGACAACAACGCGGTGTTGAAGCGCGCGAGCCGCAGCGCCGAGCACATAGGGAACATCAACGTCACGACCCAACCGATCGCACCGGCGTCCTTCAGCGACGCGAGATAGAGCACCAGCGCGGGCGATACGCCGAAACACAGGAAATCCGACAGCGAATCGAGCTCCGCGCCGAACTGGCTGGCGACCCCCAGGCGGCGCGCCACGCGGCCATCGAGCGCGTCGAAGATGGCGGCAACGATGATGGCGATGACCGCAAGCTTCATCTCGCCTTGCAGGGCGAAGCGGATCGCCGTCAAGCCCGAGCACAGCGCCGCCAGCGTCAGCACATTGGGGATCAGACGGTTGATCGAAGGCCCGCGCAAGCCGCGCCGGCCGCCAAACTCTCTATCCATCACAGGCTCCATAGACTCGCCGGACATATCAGTCGACCTCCTCTCCCCCGCTAGGGGGAGAGGCAGCGAGAACCACGCAATCTTCTCTGTCATCCCGAGCGAAAGCCAGGGATCTTTAAGGCTACACGAAGGATCCCTCGCTGCGCTCGGGATGACAGGCGTCCATCCCCTCTCCAGGCCCGCAGTCATGAGCGGGCCTGGAGGCCCGCGGTCCGGCGAGAATCAGAACTCTATGACCGACCGCGCTGTTGCCACCGTCGGGTCGAGCTCCGCCATGACCGTCTCGCCGCCGACCATGCGCTGGCCCGCGGCGACCAGCAAACGCGCGCCGGGCGGCAGGTAGAGATCAGTGCGGCTGCCGAAGCGGATGTGCCCGAAGCGCTCGCCGGCGGCCACGGCTTGCCCCGGCTTGATCGTGCAGACGATTCGGCGGGCGACCCAGCCTGCAATCTGCACGCAGCCGACAGCGCGACCGTCAGCGCGGCGAATCGCGACCCCCATGCGCTCGTTTTCCTCGCTCGCCTTGTCGGCGTTGGCGTTCAGGAACTTGCCCGGCCGGTAGGCCATGACGTCGACCGTCCCGGTGCACGGAGAGCGATTGATGTGCACGTCGAACACGCTGAGGAAGATCGATACCCGCGTCAGCGGCTCGCTGCCGAGCCCCAGCTCTGCCGGGGGCACTGCCGCGGTCACCATCTGCACCAACCCATCGGCTGGCGCCAGCAGCAGGCCCTCCTCCTGCGGCACGCCGCGCGGCGGATCGCGGAAGAAGAACACCGCCCACAGCGTCACAAGCAGCAACGGCCAGAACAACCAGGCGACACCGGTCAACGCCGCGAGAAACGTCACGAAGGCAAAGACGGCGATGAAACGCCAGCCGTCGTCGAGGATCGGCACGAAGAAGTTCGCGAGCATCTGTTCAATTGACCTTGGGCAGGCTCAGCACTTGGCCAGGATAGATGAGGTTGGGATCGCGTATCTGCTCCTTGTTGGCTCCGTAGATCAGGGTGTGATGCACGCCGTCGCCGTAGTGTGCCTGCGCGATGCTCCAGAGGTTGTCGCCCCTCGTGACCACCAGATGCTGCTCGTCCGCACTGCCGGCCGGCACGACGGTGCGATCGAAGGGAAGCTCGAGCCGCGCGATCGGCCGCCCATCCTTGATGAGGCGGTCGAGTCGCAAGGTATGCTTACCCGGCGCGACGGGGTCGGCGGACGACAGCTGCCATTTGCCGTCGATGCCGGCCTTGCCCTCCGCGACCAGGCGGTCGTCGACGTACGCCCGCACCGGCGCCCCGGCGCTCGCCTGTCCGGTGATCGTGAGATGGCCGCTCCCGTCATAGTCGAGCGTCGCCATCGCGAGGTCGCCTGATTTCGGTACCCCGGTCGCCGACGGCGCCTGGACGAGGGCCGCCGGTCCGGAGGGTGGCGTCATCATCACCAACGTGGATTCGCCTGCGCCGGACGCTGTGGCCGAAGGTTTCGGCACCACCGCGACCACCACCTGCTCGGATGTCGCGGCGGCACGTCCGTCGACATGCTGCAGCACGCGCAGCTCGTGCTGGCCCGGCGACAACGGCCGTTCCTGCTGCAAGATCACCCATTCGCCGTTGGCATCGGCCTGCGACTGGGCAACCTCCTTGCCACCGTCGAGCAGCACGACCTTGGCGCCTGGCTCGGCACGGCCGGCAATGACGGCACGACCATCCGGCTCGATGCGCGCGACGTCGAACGTCGGCACCGGCACTGCAGGCGGATTGGTGGTGGGCGTCTTGTCTGTGGACACGGTCGGCGAGGGCGAGGCCGCTGCCACCATCGCGCCCGCAGGCTTCGCCGCGACGGTGAGACCAGCCCGCTCGCTCTGCGCGACGTGCCACGCAACGGCGCCCGCGCCCGCCAGGACAGCGGCGCCAGCCGTCAACAGCCAGAGAACCGTGCGTGACATATTACTCCCGACGGTGCGACCACCGACCCGCCATTGGCGTCGCGCCCGTCCTCCCCCTAATGATACCATGCCCTCCGGTCCGGGAAGAATACGGATCACCATCAATAAGCAGTATCCGTGCCCCTTTCCGCCCCCTCTTCCCTGTGCATCTTCTGCGGCGCCCGCTTTGGTGCCGATCCCGGCGCCCGCGACATCGCCATCCGCCTGGGCGAGCTGCTCGCCCGTGAGCGCATAACGCTGGTCTACGGCGGCGGTGGCGTCGGGCTGATGGGACTGCTTGCCAATGCCGCGCTGAAGGGCGGCGGCCGGGTCGTCGGCGTCATTCCGCGTTTCCTGCTGAAACGCGAGGCGGGCCACCCGGCGCTCACCGAGACGGTCGTCGTCAACAGCATGCACGAGCGCAAGCTCGAGATGTTCGAGCGGGCCGATGCGTTCGCCGTATTGCCGGGCGGCATCGGCACGCTCGAGGAGCTGTTCGAGGTGCTGAGCTGGCGCACGCTCGGCCTGCACACCAAGCCGATCGTGATCGTCGACCAGGGCGCCTATTGGGAGCCGCTGGCGGCGCTGCTGCGCTCGGTGGTCGAGGGCGGTTTCGCCGAGCGCACCCATCTCGACCACCTTGCCTTCGTGCGCGACCTCGGCGAGCTCTTGCCGACCATCGCCGCCATGCCGCGCGAGGCCGGCCCGCCCAAGCGCCTCGATCGCGTCTGACGCGGGCTGACGCTAGGAAAAGGATAGGCAGATTGCCTGGTGAGGTCGCCGTGCCGGAGATTGCCTTTGCGCCACGGCGATGCAACAAGACAGGCCATAATCAGCATTAGATCAACTCAGCCGAAACGGAAGCGGCGCACGGAGGTGCAGGCATGTCAGATCTCGAAATTGTCTGGACGAAGGTTGATGAAGCGCCCGGGCTTGCAACGTTTTCCCTGCTGCCGATCGTCCAGGCCTTCGTCGCGACGGCCGGTGTGAAGATGAAGCTGAAGGACATTTCGCTGACCGGCCGCATCATCGCCAACTTCCCCGACAAGCTGACGCCCGCGCAAAAGATCAACGACGAGCTCGCCGAGCTCGGCAAGCTCGCGATGCGCCCCGAGGCCAACATCATCAAGCTGCCCAACATCTCTGCGTCGATCCCGCAGCTCAAGGCGGCGATCAAGGAGTTGCAGAGCAAGGGTTACGACGTGCCGAACTATCCGGACAGCGACGCGACGCCGGCGGACAAGGAAATTCGCGCCCGCTACGGCAAGGTGCTCGGCAGCGCCGTCAATCCGGTGCTGCGCGAGGGCAATTCCGACCGCCGCGCCGCCGGCGCCGTGAAGCAGTACGCGCGCAAGCATCCGCACAAGATGGGCCCCTGGACCAAGGACTCGAAAACGCGCGTGGCGCACATGTCGGGCAGCGACTTCTACGGCTCGGAGGTCGCGACGACCATTGCGGCGCCGACCAATGCCCGTATCGAGCTGGTCGGCAGCGACGGCGCGGCCACGGTGCTGAAAGCGAAGGTGCCGCTCAAGGCCGGCGAGGTCATCGACGCGTCGGTGATGAACCGCAAGGCGTTGCGCGCCTTCTTCGCCGCACAGATCGACGCGGCGAAGAAGGACGGCATCCTGTTCTCGCTGCACGTCAAGACGACCATGATGAAGGTCTCCGATCCCATCCTGTTCGGTCATTGCGTTTCCGTGTTCTTCGCCGACGTGTTCGAGAAGCATGGCGCCACGTTGACGCGCATCGGCGTCGATCCCGACAATGGCGTGGGCGACATGCTGACCCGGATCGAGACGTTGCCGGAGGCTGAAAAGGCGGCGATCAAGGCCGATATCGAGGCCGAGTATGCGAAGCGGCCCGGCCTGGCCATGGTCAATTCCGACCGCGGAATCACCAATCTCCACGTGCCGAGCGACGTGATCATCGATGCGTCGATGCCGGCGATGATCCGCGAATCGGGCAAGATGTGGGGCGCCGACGGCGAGCTGCACGACGTGCTCGCCGCGATCCCCGATCGTTGCTACTCGACGCTGTACCAGGCCGTCATCGAGGACTGCAAGGCGCATGGCGCCTTCGATCCGACGACGATGGGATCGGTGCCGAACGTCGGATTGATGGCGCAGCAGGCCGAGGAGTATGGCTCGCACGACAAGACGTTCGAGGTCGCCACCGCTGGAACGGTGCGCGTGGTCGCCGATGACGGCACGGTTCTGCTGTCACAGCCGGTCGAGACCGGTGACATCTTCCGGATGTGCCAGGTCAAGGACGAGCCGATCCAGGACTGGGTGAAGCTCGGAGTGCGCCGCGCCCGCCTGACCAGCACTCCGGCGGTGTTCTGGCTCGACGCCAAACGGGCGCACGACGCACAGCTGATCGCCAAGGTCGAGAAATACCTCAAGAACGAGGACACATCGGGCCTGGACATCCGCATCCTGGCGCCGGTCGAGGCGATGAAGTTCTCGCTCGATCGCATCCGCAAGGGTCTCGACACCATCTCCGTCACGGGCAATGTGCTGCGCGACTACCTGACCGATCTCTTCCCGATCATGGAGCTGGGCACGTCGGCCAAGATGCTGTCGATCGTTCCGTTGCTGGCGGGCGGCGGGCTGTTCGAGACCGGCGCCGGCGGGTCGGCGCCCAAGCATGTCGAGCAGTTCCAGCACGAAGGGTATCTGCGCTGGGATTCGCTGGGCGAATTCCTGGCGCTCGGCGCTTCGCTGGAACACCTGGCGCAGACAACCGGCAATGAGGACGTGAAGGTCCTGGCCGAGACGCTCGACGAGGCCAACGGCAAGATCCTCGAGAACAACCGCTCGCCGGCACGCAAGGTCGGCGAAATCGACAATCGTGGCAGCCATTTCTACCTGGCACTGTATTGGGCACAGGCGCTGGCCAGGCGGGACAACAGCACGGCCCTGTCGGGCCGCTTCAAACCGCTGGCGGAGACGCTGGCGGCCAACGAGGCAAAGATCGACGCCGAGCTGATCGCCGCGCAGGGCAAGCCGGTGGATACCGGCGGCTATTATCTGCCCGATCCGGCCAAGACGTCGGCAGGGATGCGGCCGAGTGCGACGTTGAACGCGGCACTCGCGGCTCTTTGATCCCGCGTCAGGTCGAACCGCCCCGGCGGGACCGGAGCGGCTTGCTGCTGAAACCCTGCGTGCATCACGAGGATTGGGGCGCGAAAGGAAGCACGATGCCGAAGATCAAGGTGAAGAACCCGGTCGTCGAAATGGATGGCGACGAGATGACCCGCATCATCTGGAAGTTCATCAAGGACAAGCTGATCCTGCCTTATCTCGACATCGACCTGAAGTACTACGACCTCGGCATCGAGCACCGCGACCACACCAGCGACCAGGTAACCGTCGATTCGGCCAAGGCGGCGCAGCAGTATGGCGTCGCCGTGAAATGCGCGACCATCACGCCCGACGAAGCGCGCGTGAAGGAGTTCGACCTCAAGGAGATGTGGCGCTCGCCCAACGGCACCATCCGCAACATCATCGGCGGCACCATCTTCCGTGAGCCGATCGTCTGCCAGAACGTGCCGCGGCTGGTGCCGGGCTGGACTCATCCGATCGTGATGGGCCGCCATGCCTTCGGCGACCAATACCGCGCCACCGATTTCGTGGTGCCGGGCAAGGGCAAGCTCACCATCAAGTTCGAGGGCGCCGACGGCAAGACGATCGAGCACAACGTCTACGACTTTCCGGGCGGCGGCATCGCCATGGCGATGTACAATCTCGACGAGTCGATCATCGGCTTCGCACGAAGCTCGTTCAATTATGGCCTCAACCGCGGCTGGCCGGTCTATCTGTCGACCAAGAACACCATCCTCAAACGCTATGATGGCCGCTTCAAGGATCTCTTCCAGGAGGTGTTCGACAGGGAGTTTGCCGACAAGTTCAAGGCCAAGCGCATCACCTACGAGCACCGCCTGATCGACGACATGGTGGCCTCGGCCTTGAAGTGGCACGGCGAGTTCGTGTGGGCCTGCAAGAACTACGATGGCGACGTGCAGTCCGACACCGTGGCGCAGGGCTTCGGCTCGCTTGGACTGATGACCTCGGTGCTGATGACGCCCGACGGCAAGACCGTCGAAGCCGAGGCCGCGCACGGCACGGTGACCCGCCACTACCGAGAGCATCAGAAGGGCCGACCGACCTCGACCAACCCCATCGCCTCGATCTTCGCCTGGACGCAGGGCCTCAAGTACCGCGGCACCTTCGACGGCACGCCCGACGTGGTGAAGTTCGCCGACATGCTCGAGAAGGTCTGCGTCGAGACGGTGGAAAGCGGCAAGATGACCAAGGACCTCGCGATCCTGATCGATACCAAGCAGCCGTTCCTCAACACCCAGGACTTCCTCGACGTCCTCGACGCCAACCTCAAGGCCAAGATGGCGACGTGGTAGTTGCCCGTTGATCGTCGCGGGGGCCGATGGCTGTCGCACCGGCTGGGTCGTCTGCCGGCGCGATGACAATGGCAACCTCGACATTCGAGTCGTGAAGACCCTCGCGCACGCCTGCGAGGGTCTTTCGATTCTGGCGGTCGACATGCCGATCGGCTTCGTCGATGTGCCCCGCCCGCCCCGCCAGTGCGAGGCCGAGGCGCGCAAGCTTCTGCCCGGCAAGGCAAGCTCGGTGTTTCCGACGCCGTGCCGGCCGGCGTTGGCCTGCACCACGCACGCCGAGGCCAACGCGCTCAGCAAGGGGCTGGGCGTCGGCCTCAACCAACAGACCTTCCATCTCTTCCCCAAGATGCGCGAGGTCGACGCGCTGCTGCGCGACACGCCCGGCTTGCAGTCGATCGTCTACGAAGCCCATCCCGAGCTCGCCTTCGCGCGCATGAACGGCGGCAAGCCGGTGTTGAGCAAGAAGCGGCAGCCCGAAGGCTTCACCGACCGGCGCCGCCTGCTGGCTCGCCACGGCCTTCGCTGCAAGGTCGACCGCCTGGCCGGCGCGGCGCGCGACGATATCCTCGATGCCATCGCCGTCTGCCGCACCGCGCTGCTGATCGCCGAGGGCAAGGCAAGCTGCCTCGGCCCGAAGGACGTGCACGACAGCCACGGCCTGCCGATGAACATCTGGTTTTGAGGCTTGCCGGACCGCGGGCCTCCAAGCCCGCCTCATGTCATCCCGAGCGCAGCGAGGGATCCTTGGGCAACGCGAAGGATCCCTCGGCCTTCGGCCTCGGGATGACAATTGAGCGGGCCTGGAGGCCCGCGGCCCCGGAAGACTACCCCTGGGCCTGACGCCGGCCGCCTGCAGGACGGGACCCCGGATCGGCGCCCGCTGCGCCCTCATGGGCCGGTCGAGGCCCGCACCGCGGCAGGGCCGCCGCCGGTGTCGATGGTCTGGCCGGTGTCGGTGAGCTTGCCGTCGTCGTTCTTGAAGACCTGCATGTTCTTCTGGATCATGTTGCCCACGACCACGACCTTGCCGTCCTTGGAGAAGGCGGCACCTTGCGACCAGGCCCCGATCGGCGCCTCGCTGGTCTTGGCGAGCGTATTGCCGTCGAGCTTGTAGAGCACCAGCGTGCCGTTGGGCTTGTATTGCGGGGCATCCTTGGGTCGCGTCGAGCCGCCATGCGCCACGCCCGCGATCCACCTGCCGTCGGGCGACATCATCATGCCCTCGAGCGATTCGTGGCCGATGTCGGCGGTGGCGACGATCTTGCCCGGCAGGTTGCTCGCGAGGTCGAACAAGGTCAGCATGCCGTTGCCCTTGGGATCGCCGAGGCTGGCCACCACGACCCTCTTGCCGTCGGGCAGAATGGCCGCCGCATAGGGCCGCGGTGCGACGTCCAAGGTCACGACGGGCGTGACTGCGTCGTCGTCGAGCTTCAACACAACGACCTTGCCGTCGCCGTTGCGGGTCGCGACGGCCGTCTTGCCGTCGGGCGCGAGCGCGACGTGGCTCACCAGCGCCTCGGCCGTCGCCAGCGGCACCGTCTTGATCAACGCCACCTTCTGGCCGTCGATCGACAGGATCGAGATCGAGCCGGCCATGCGGTTGGCGACGTAGGCGCGTTTGCCGTCCTTGGTGATCGACATCCCCGAGGCGCCGGGCGCGGTGTTGACGGTGCCGATCACCTTGCGGTCCTTGAGGTCGACCACCGTGACTCGGTCGTCGGGCACGAACTTGGTGGGGTCGGCCGGGTCGAGTTTGCTCGACGAGGAAACCAGGGCCAGCCGCTCGTCAGGCGTGACGGCGACCGAGAGCGGCGGTCCCGCGACGCTGCCCGGCACACCGCTCACCGTGCCCAGCACCTTCACCGGCAGCGCCGAGAGGTCGACGATGGTGATGGTGTCCGGCGGCGGATTGGTCAGCGCCTTGGTGACGCCGTTGTCCTGCGTGATCTTGTGATCGTTCGACGAGACTGCGATCTGCGCCCAAAGCGGCGCTGTGACGAGACCAGAGGCTGCGCATACGACTGCGATGATGGTTCGCATGTTCCCTCCCGGCGCGGCTCCGTTGATCGGAGCGCTCTTGCCGGGAGGCAGCCTAACGTCCGGAGGGGGCGTCCGGAAACAGGTTTCCTCCCCAACCTTCGGTTGGGGCGGAAAATCAGGTCATGCCGAGCGCGTGCTTGTAGGTGTCGAGCAGAGTTTCCTGCTCCTCGCGGTCGGCGGCATCCATGCGGCGCAGCGAGACCACCTTGCGCATGGTCTTGACGTCGTAACCCACGCCCTTGGCCTCGCTGTAGACGTCGCGGATGTCGCCGCCGATCGCCTTGCGCTCCTCCTCGAGCTTCTCGATGCGCTCGACGAAGCTTTTGAGCCGGTCGGCGGAGATCGGCCCGGCCTTGGTCTTCTTGGAGAGGGGACTTCCGTCCGGCATGTGCTTGATACTCCCTGACTGGTCGGCACGGACCATAGGAGCAGCCGGCATGTCGGCTCAATGACGCCGACGCAATGAATGACGAGGATAACGGGGAATGGAAGCGTAGAGCCTCCTCCCCTTCGCGGAACCCGCGAAGGGGAGGTGTCGCCGTCTTACGGCGACGGAGGGGTCATGCATCATGAACCATGACCCCTCCGTCCGCTTCGCGGACACCTCCCCGCGCGATGACGCGCAGGGAGGAGAAGACGGATCACCCGTGCTTGTGCTGTGCCTGGTCGAAGGCCTTCTTCTGGTCGCTCGAAGCTTCCTTCTGGTGCTTGGCCTTCCACTGCTCGTAGGGCATGCCGTAGACCACCTCGCGCGCCTTGGGGTCGGGGATCTCGATGCCGCGGGCGCCCGCTTCCTCGCGGTACCAGCGGCTGAGGCAGTTGCGGCAGAAGCCGGCGAGATTCATCAGGTCGATGTTCTGCACGTCGGTGCGCTCCTGCAGGTGCGCGACCAGGCGGCGGAAAGCGGCGGCTTCCAGTTCGGTGCGGGTCTTGTCGTCCATGCTCGTCTCCTGTGAGGCAGACCGGTTGGTCGAGATATAGGCTCGCCCGCGCCGTCAGACCACCTCGGCCGGCGCCAGGTGGCAGGGATAGCGCGGATCGCCCTGCTCAACCTGCAGCGTGGCGTGCTGCACGCCGTGGCGCGCGCGCAGCTCCTGCGCGATCTGCGACAGGAAGGCATCGTCGGTCGGCTGGTCGGGCCGCACCAGGTGCGCGGTGAGCGCCACCTCGGTGGTGCTCATGGCCCAGATATGCAGGTCGTGCACTTCGCGCACCCCCGGCTGCCCCACGAGGAAGCGCTCGATCGCGGCGTGATCGATGTTGGCTGGTACGGCGTCCAGGGCGAGGTTGATCGAATCCCGCAGGAGCGACCATGTGCCGATGGTGATCACGACGGCGATCAGCACGCTGCTCGCCGGGTCGAGCCACGTCCAGCCCGTGAGCATGACCCCGATCGCCGAAACCACCACGCCGAGCGAGACGGCGGCGTCGGCCGCCATGTGCAGGAAGGCGCCGCGTATGTTGATGTCGCTGTCACGCCCGCGCATGAACATCACCGCGGTTCCGGCGTTGATCAGGATGCCGATGGACGCGACGACGATCACCGTCGACTCCGCGACCGGCTCGGGCGAGCCGAACCGCCGCACCGCCTCCCATACGATCGCGCCGACGGCCACCAGCAGGAGGGCCGCGTTGGCGAGCGAGGCCAGGATCGAGCTGCGGCGCAGCCCATAGGTCCGGCGCGCCGTCGGCAGCCGCTTGGCGAGCACCGCAGCGCCCCACGCCAGCACCAGGCTGAGCACGTCGCTGAAATTGTGACCGGCGTCGGCCAACAACGCGAGCGAATTGCTCAGCACGCCGTACACGGCTTGGACCGCCACGAAGCCGCCGTTCAGGAGGATGCCGATCAGGAAAGCACGGTCGTAGTTCGCCGGGCCGTGGCTGTGTCCATGATGTCCGCCGGGCCCATGGTCGTGCTTATGCTCGCCTGTGCCGGGCCCATGGTCGTGCGGATGCGTCTCGGCCCGGCTGTTCACGTCGTCCGAAGCATCCACCCCGCACCTCCCGCGATCACGCCCACGCTCGCTGCCCGCAGCAATGCATGCGGAGCGGGCGTTATACAAGAACGCGAAAGTCCCGTGCGACCCTGGGGCTCGCGCCCCCTGAGGCTCGCGAGAACGGCGACCCTCAGCCGGAATCCGCGCGGCCGGTGGAACAATGTTGTGTCAAGGATCGCTCGCCAGCCCCCCGGCACGGCGTCTCCCCGGTCATGCGCCATTATCTATTCGGCCGCCCTACGCCCGTCTCTCGAAGCGGCCGTGCGGACCGGAAGGCCCATCAACGATAAACTCTTGGAGGAACGCTCGCCATGCCTAAGCCGATCGTCATCCTGCGCTTGCTTATCCTGCTCCTGCCCGCTGCCTGCGAGACGCGCCACGAGGTGGCGGAGAAGGGCCGCCAAATGCTTCTAGGCATGGACACCTACACGCTGCAGTCATGCGCCGGCATTCCGACCCGCACCAAGCACCTGGACTCGCGGACCGAGCTTTACTCCTACGAAAACAAGTACGAGAAGACCGGCGGCATCGACATCACCCTGCCGATCATCGGCGGCGGCTTCAGCACCGGCGGCAGCGGCTCCTATTGTCATGCCATCGTGCGGATCGTCGACGGCAAGGTCGTCGCCGTGAACTACACCGGCGACGACGACGACATCACCGGCAGGAACGCCATCTGCGCGCCTATCGTTCGCGGCTGCCTCAGAGCCTACGAGAAGGAACGGTAGGGTCGGATCATTGGACCGCGGACCTCCCGGTCCGCTCTGTCATCCCGAGCAGCGAGGGGTCCTTAGGCGACGCGAAGGATCCCTCGGCCTTTGGCCTCGGGATGACAAACAAGCGGGCTCGACCTGAGGAGGTCAGCGCTTCAAGGCGATCGTTTTTTACTATAACGACCTTGCATTTTAGACGGATCAAGATATATCTTAGATATGACGAAACATAAAGGATGCCAAATGCATTCGTCCCATCACGACTTCGAACGTGCTTACAATCGCTTGCGCCACCATTTCGCGGGTCGCTTCGGCCGCCATCGCTTCCGGCACGGCTGGGGTGGCGAGTCGGACGAGGGCCGCGGCCGTCGCCGGGTCTTCGACTCCGGCGAGCTGCGCCTCGTCCTGCTCAAGCTGATCGGCGACCAGCCGCGCCACGGCTACGACCTGATCCGCGCCATCGAGGAGCTGAGCGGCGGCGTCTACGTGCCGAGCCCCGGCGTCGTCTATCCGACGCTCACCATGCTGAGCGACATGGGCCACATCGAGGAAGCGAAGTCGGAGGGCGCTCGCAAGGCCTTCGCGATCACCGCCGACGGCACCGCGCATCTCGCCGAGAAAAAGGCTGAGGTCGACGCCCTGTTCGCGCGCCTCGCCGAGCTCGCCAGCTTGCGGCAGCGGACCGATGCGGCACCCGTGCGCCGGGCGCTCGCCAACCTGCGTGCGGTGCTGATGAATCGCCTGGAGCGCGACGACGTGCGTCCCGAGACCGTACACACGGTGGCCGGCATCCTCGACGAGGCAGCGCAGAAGATCGAGCGGCTGTGAGCGGCGCGATGGACGCAAGAGTGGGCGAGGTCCTCGACCTCTATCACCGGCGCATGCAGGACGAGGCGCCCCTGATGCGCCAGGCTCCGTCGCAGACCGACACCGGCTGGCTGGACCGCGTGCTGCTCGCCGTCGGTCCCGACACCGGCCGCCTGATCAATATCCTGGTGCGCAGCTTGAAGGCGCCGAACATCCTCGAGCTCGGCACCTCGTACGGCTACTCGGGGATCTGGCTCGGCGAAGCGGCGCGCGCCACCGGCGGGCGCGTGACCACCATGGAGCTACAGGACTACAAGTCGAGCCACGCCCGCGAGATGGCCGAGAAGGCCGGCCTCGCGGAGCATATCGACTTCAAGGTCGGCGATGCGGTGCGGATGATCGGCGAGCTGCCGTTCGGGCTCGACTTCGTCCTGGTCGACCTCTGGAAGGACCTCTACGTGCCCTGCCTGGAGGCGTTCTATCCCAAGCTCAATCCGGGGGCGATCGTCGTCGCCGACAACATGATCTTCCCCGATACCGAGGAGGTCCGGGTCTACGCCAAGGCGATCCGGGCCAAGCCGGGAATCTCGAGCGTGCTGCTGCCGGTCGGCTCCGGCCTCGAGGTCAGCCGCTTCGACGGAACCTGATGTCTGCCGGCCATAAATCGAAGATGCGCCGGCCCGCAATCCGTCTCGCCCTCGCCGCCGCCATCGGCTTCGCGCCGGTGGCGGCACTCGCCCAGGCGGCGGATGCGCCGGTCTACGGTCCGCGCCTCGAGGGGTTCGAGTACCCCTTCCCGGTGCAGACATGGCGCTTTCGCTCCCAGGGCCAGGACCTCGAAATGGCGTACATGGATGTGCGGCCCACGGGCCCGGCCAACGGCCGCACCGTCGTGTTGCTGCACGGCAAGAACTTCTGCGCCGCTACCTGGGAAGGCACCATAAGGGTTCTGGCCGGCGCCGGCTTCCGCGTGATCGCCCCCGACCAGATCGGCTTCTGCAAGTCGAGCAAGCCTGCGGGCTATCAGTTCACCTTCGAGCAGCTCGCCGGCAACACCAAGGCATTGCTGGCGTCGCTCGGCATCGAGCGCGCGATCCTGATCGGCCATTCGACGGGCGGCATGCTGGCGCTGCGCCATGCCCTGATGTTCCCGACCAGCGTCGACCAGCTGGTGCTGGTCGATCCGATCGGGCTCGAGGACTGGCAGGCCAAGGGCGTGCCGTGGCTCAGCCTCGACGGCTGGCTGGCGCGGGAGGAGCATGTCACCGCCGACAACATCCGCGCCTACGAGCGTGCAACCTACTACACGGGCAACTGGGATCCCGCCTACGAGCGCTGGGTGCAGATGCTGGCCGGCATGTATCGCGGTCCGGGACGCGACGTGGTGATGGAAAGCTCCGCCCGGCTATACGACATGATCGCCACCCAGCCGGTGTACTACCAGTTCGAGCGGGTCGCCCCGCCGGTGCTGTTGATGATCGGTGACAAGGACACCACGGCAATCGGCAAGGACCTCGCACCGCCGGCCGTCCGCGGCACGCTCGGCGACTATCCGGCGCTGGGCAAGGCGGCGGTCGCGCGTTTCCCGCACGCGCAGTTGATCGAGTTCCCGGATCTTGGCCATGCGCCGCAGATTGAGGCGCCATCGCGGTTCCACGAAGCGCTGCTCGGCTGGCTGCAACATCCGCAAGCAGGGCCGCCGCAGACGCGGTGACGAGTTCAGGCCGACACAGGTTCCGCTACTTGCCGGCAACCAAGGGGCAGCCGCCTTCGCTCATCGGCCGGAACGCCTCATTGCCCGGCACCGTGGCGATGATCTTGGCGAGGTCCCATTCGCCCTTGGACTCCTCGGGCGCCTTGGCCTGCATGAGGTACATGTCGCGGATCACCTGGCCGTCGGCCCGCACGCTGCCGTTCTTGGTCATGAAGTCGTTGATCGGCAGCTCCCTCATCTTGGCCATCACGGCCTTGGCCTCGTCGGTCCCGGCGGCCTGCACCGCCTTCAGGTAGTGCATCACGGCGCCGTAGGTGCCGGCCTGGATGAACGACGGCGGCCGGCCGATCTCCTTGGTGAAGCGGTCGGTGTAGGCGCGCGCCTCGGGGTTCATGTCGTAGTAGAACGGGCTCGCGATCAGCAGGCCCTGGGCGATCTTCAGACCGACGCCGTGCACGTCGGGGAACTGGGCGAGCGGCGCGCTGATCTTCATGCCCTGCTTGGCGACGCCGAACTCCGCGGCCTGCTTCACGCCGTTGATGATGTCGTTGCCGCCGTCGGCGAACAGCAGCCCCTTGGCCTTGGAGGACTGCGCCTGAACGACATAGGACGAGAAATCCTGGCTGTTCAGCGGATGGCGCGACGACCCGAGGACCTTGCCGCCGGCCGCCTTGATGAAGCCGCCGGCGTCGGCCTCGATGGCGAGGCCGAAAGCGTAGTCGACGGTGATGAAGTACCAGCTGTCGACACCCTGCTTGGCGAGCGCATTCACGATGGTCTTGGTCTGGCCGTAGGTGTCATAGATGAAGTGGACGCTGTGGCTGCCGCAGCCCTTGCCCGTCAGCTCCGACGTCGCGGCAGCGGTCGGCATCGCGATGCGGTTCTTCTCGTCGGCCACCTTCACCAGCGCGAGCGCGATCGCCGAATTGGGGACGCCGATCACGAGATCGACGTTCTCGTCGTCGTACCAGCGCTTGGCGATGCCGACGCCGACATCGACCTTGCTCTGGAAATCAGCGCTGACCATCTCGATCGGCTTGCCCAAAACCTTGCCGCCGAAATCGGCGATTGCGAACTTCACCGCCGCGACGTCGCCCGGTCCGGTGTTTTCGGCATACGGCCCCGACATGTCGTCGAGCACGCCGATCTTCACGGCGCCGTTCTGCGCCAGCGCCGGCGCGCTCAGCAGGCCGCCGTTCAGCAGGCCGCAAGACAGCCACGCCGCGACAGCGGCCTTCAGGCTTGGCATCATTTCCTCCCAGACATTTCTCGTTGAGCCAATCCTAGCATAGGGTTCCGCGACCGCTCGGACATAATCCGGCAACGACCGCTCAGCGAAGGAACCCTCCACCATGGCCGATCCGCTCCCTGCCCTCTCCATCGTTGCGATGCCTGGCCGCCGGCGGCACACCATCGAGCTCTGCCAGGACGCCGAGCGCCGCGGCTTCACCGGTGTCTACTCGCCAAGCCCGATGGGCAACATGTCGATGTGCGAGGCGCTGTCATGGACCACGACCTCGCTGCGGTTCGCCACGGCGATCACGCCGATCTACCAGCGGACTGTTGTCGATTTCGCACAGAGCGCCGCGATGATGCACGAGATTTCCGGCGGCCGCTTTTCACTCGGCATCGGCATCGCCCACGGCCCTTCCTATGTGCGCATGGGCGTCGCTCCCGGCAAGCCGCTGGCCGACACCCACGCCTTCATCGAGAAGTTCCGCGCCGAGAAGGACTTCGGGCCGTTGCCGCCGATCATCGTCGCGGCGTTGCGCAAGCGCATGGTGGCGCTGGCCGGCGAGCTCGCCGAGGGCGTAGTGTTCGCCAACGCCTCGCTGTCGCATATGCAAGCCTCGCTCGCCGCTCTGCCGCAAGCCAAACGCAGCGATCCCGGCTTCTTCATCGGCGACATGATCCCGACCTGCGTCAGCGACGACGTCGAGGCGGCCAAGGCGGTCAACCGGCGCACGCTCACCCGCTACGCCTTCCTGCCCAACTACCGGAACTACTGGAAGGAGGCGGGCTACGTCGAGGAAATGGACGCGATCGAAACCGCCATCCTGGAAGGCCGCCGCGACGACGTGCCGAAGTACCTCACCGACAAGTGGCTTGCCGACAACACGCTGTTCGGACCGGCCGGCAAGGTGCGCGACGGCGTCGCCGCTTGGCGCGCCGCCGGAGTGCACACGCCGATCGTCGTGCCGACCTCGGCCAACGGCAACCAGATGAAGGCCATTGAGGAAGTCTTCGCGGCCTTCGCCTGAGGCCCCTCCCCGTCCTGCCCGATTGGGCGTATTGTTGAAGCAGCGTTGTCCCTGGAGCCGTCGAAGCTCCCGGGAAAGTGGTGCAGTTCGAGACGCTTAGTGAGCGTAACGAGTCCTCGGCACGCACGTCGCGCGTCGAGCACGCGTTTGTTCAGCGCATAGCACGCTTCAACACGACGACAATCAGGGAGGAAACCATGAGTCGCATTGCGCGGCGTAAGCTTTTCAGGCTTTCTGCGTCGGGCGCCGTCGCGGCACAGGTCGGCGGCCTGGCAGCGCCGGCCATCGCCCAAGGGGCCAGCATCCACTGGCTGCGTTGGGCCGATTTCGTGCCCGCTTCCGACGTGCTGCTCAAGGGCCCGATCACGCAGGAATGCAAGAAGGCGACCGGCATTGCGCTCAAGGTCGAGACCGTCAATGCCAACGACCTCCAATCGCGCATCACCTCGGCGATCCAGTCGGGCACCGGTGCGGATATCATCATGGCGTTCGGCAACTGGCCGCAGCTCTACTCCGAGAGCCTGGCCGACTCGGGCGACGTGGCCGAGGAGATCGCCAACGCCCAGGGCGGCTACTACGACGTCTCGCGCCAGATCGCCACGGTCGGCAACAAGTGGATCGGCGTGCCCTGGACCACCGGCGGCGGCCTGATCGCCTATCGCAAGTCGTGGCTCGAGGACGTGGGCCACAAGACTTTCCCGGAAACCTGGGACACTTTCCGTGACGCCGGCAAGAAGCTGAAGGCCAAGGGTCGGCCGATCGGCCAGACGGCAGGTCACACGTTCGGCGACGCGCCGGGCTGGTGGTATCCCTTCCTGTGGTCGTTCGGCGGCAAGGAGGTCGAGACCGACGGCAAGGTCGTGCTCGACAGCAAGGAGACGGTCGAATCGATCAAACTCGCGGTCGCCCTGTGGAAGGAGACCATGGACGAAGGCGGGCTGGCCTGGGACGACACCAACAACAACCGGGCATTCCTCGCCCAGACCATCAGCGCCACCAACAACGGCGCCTCGATCTACATCGAAGCCAAGAAGAAGCCGGAGACCTACCTGACGGAAAAAGGCACGCCGATGTTCCAGGACATCCTGCATGCCCCGATCCCCAAGGGCGTTGCCGGTCAGTACAACCTCCCCGGCGTGTTCACCGACATGGTCATGGGCTACTCCAAGAACCAGAAGGCGGCCAAGGACTTCCTGCGCTGGATCCATTCCAAGCAGGTCTACGATCAGTGGTTCACTTCGCAGCAGGGCTACACCTCGGGTGCCACCAAGGACTGGGCCAAGCATGCGGTGTGGGACGTCGATCCGGTGCTGAAACCCTTCAAGGACCTGCCGTTGTACGGACGGCTGGCCGGCTACGCCGGCCCACCCGACCGCAAGTCCGCCGAGGTGATCAGCAAGTACATCATCGTCGACATGTACGCCAAGGCGATCCAGGGCATGCCGGCCGAGGAAGCCGCAAAGTGGGCGCACAGCGAGGCCGCCAAAGCCTACGCGTAACATTCATCGCTGGGAGCGCGCCACTCCAGTGGCGCTCTTCTTTTGCGGTTCGGCACCTCATGACGGCGCCACTGGAGTGGCGCGCTCCCAGCCCTGAGTCAATTCACCCGGTACCTCTTCACCATGTCCCAATCGAGCTCGAGGCCGAAGCCCGGGCCCTGCGGGATCGCGATGATGCCGTTCTTCGGGTTGGGACGGTTGGCGATCAGGCCGGCCCAGATCGGATCGCGGTCGGCCTCGAAGCACTCCACGGCGAGGCCGTTGGGGATCGCCGCCAACATCTGCATGGCGATCTGCGCTTCCTCGTGATGGCCGACTTCCAGGCCGTGCAGGGCACATAGAGCGGCGGCGCGGCACCATTCGGTGACGCCACCCGCTTCCGATGCATCGAAGTTGACGATGTCGACGGCGCCGGCGTCGATCAGCCGCCGCACGCCGGCGGCGGTGATCTCGCTCTGGCCGGCGTCGATCGGGATCGAGGTCGCGCGCCGAACCTCGGCCATCATGCGCGCATCGTCGTACCAGTGGCAGGGCTCCTCGAACCAGGCGATGTCGTACTTCTCGACCAGCCTGGCGAATCGGACCGCCTCGCTGACCGGCCAGCCGCGGTTGGCATCGACCGCGATCCAGAAATCGGCGCCGGCGCCCTTGCGCGCCGCCTCGACGCGCTGGGCGTCCTCCTCGGCGCTCAGCCCGCCCACCTTGACCTTGCAGCCGGCCAACCCGGCCGCCTTCAGGCGCTCCATCTCCTTGCCGAGATCGGCGAGCGTCTTGCCCTCCTCGTAGTAGCCGCCGATGCAGATGATCGGCAGCTCTTGCCGGAAACCACCGAGCAGCCGGCAAACATTGCTACCGGCCGACTTGCCCAAAAGATCCCACAGCGCGCTGTCGACGCAGGCGATCGCTTCCATGACCAGCTTGCGATCGCGGTTCCATTCGGCGGCCTTGAACATCTTCTGCCAGTGCCGCTCGATCGCGAAGGCGTCCTCGCCGATCAGCATCGGCGCCAGCTCCTCCTCGATGATCTCGACGACTTCGCGCGCATGGTCGCGGTTGTCGCCGTTGTAGACCTCGCTCACCATCCCGTCGCTGGTCTGGATGCGGGTGATGATCGTGCAGCGCTTGGTGACGTTGTACTTGCTGCCGCCGAAGTTGCGCGACAGCGGAATCTCGAGGGCGATGATCTCCACGCTCTTGATCTTCATCCCATCCCTCCGCTTTCAGGACCAGCTCGCGAAGCAAAGACCGGTGCCTGTGCCGGCCGGCGTGCGACGTGCCGGCGCCGTCCTCCCGGTCTCAGCTTCGCGGCAGCTGGTGCTTCAGCACCTTGCCGGTCGCGTTGTGCGGCAGAGCATCGAGGAAGCGCACCTCCTTCGGCACCTTGTAACGCGCGAGCTGCGAGCCGCAATGCTCGATCACCGCCGCCTCGTCGAGATTGGCGCCGGTCTTCAGCACCACGAAGGCGCGACCGACCTCGCCCCATTTGGCGTGCGGAATGCCGACCACCGCGTTCTCCAACACGCCGTCGAGCTGGAAGATCACGTTCTCCACTTCGGCCGGATAGACGTTCTCGCCACCCGAGATGAACATGTCCTTCCAGCGGTCGACGATGTAGTAGTAGCCGTCCTCGTCCTGGCGGGCGGCATCGCCGGTATGGAACCAGCCGTCTTTGGTGAACGACGCGCGGTTGGCCTCCGGGCGGTTCCAGTAGCCCGGCGTCACGGTCGGCCCCTTGATCATGAGCTCACCGGTCTCGCCCGGCTTCACTTCGTTGCCGTCGGGATCGCAGATCTTGAGCCGCACGTACATCGGCGGCAGCCCCGACGAGCCGACCTTGGCAAGCGCCATGGCGGGCGACAGCATCAAGCCGAGCGGCCCGGTCTCGGTCATGCCCCAACCCTGCTGCAGCGGAATGCCCTTGCGGCCGTAATCCTCGAGCAGCGCCAGCGGCGCGGCGGCGCCGCCGATGCCGATGCAAACGATGTGCGACAGGTCGGCGTCGGCGAAGCCGAGCTCCTGCGCCAGCATCAGGAAGTTGGTCGGCACGCCGAGCAGGTGCGTGAGATGCAGCGCGCGATCGGTCAGGAGCTTGAGGAACAGACTCGGATCGAAGCTGCGCATGACGACATTGCAGCCGCCGGTGTGGAAGGTCGGGTTGGCGTAGACATTGAGGCCGCCGGTATGGAACGTCGGCAGGAACACCAGGTTCTTCGTCTCGGCGGTGAGCCCGACCGTCATGGCGCACTGGATCGCGTTGAACACGCACATCTGGTACGTGATTTGCGCCCCCTTGGGCCGCCCGGTCGTGCCCGACGTGTACATGATGGTCCAGATGTCGGCGAGATCGAGCACCGGCGGATCGAGCGTGCCGCTCGCGGCGGCGAGCCCGGACTCGTAAGCGCTAGGCTTGCCGTTGGCGAGGTCGGCAAGGTGCCGGACACTCGCCAACTTCGCCACCTGGTGTGCGGCGTCGGCGAACTCCGTGCCGTGGATCAGCACGAGCGGGCTGGCGTCCTTGCAGATGAACTCGAGCTCTGGCACCGCGAGCCGCCAGTTCAGCGGCAGGAAGATCGCGCCGAGCCGCCGGCAGGCGAACTGCAGCTCGAAAACGTCGGTGTCGTTCATGCTCAGCACGGCGACCCGGTCGCCCCGCTTCACCCCTAATGCCCGGGCCAGCCACAAGGCGGCGCGGGCGATGCGCTCGTCGAACTGGGCATAGGTGAAGCGCCGGCCGGAGGCGAGGTCATGCGCGGCCGGCGAACCAGGCGCGAAGCGCGCGTGATGGCCGATCCAGTCCTCGGCAGGGATACCCGAACTCATTTGCGTTTCCTTCCTTATGTCTTCCGCCCTTTGTCATCCCGAGCGTAGCTTCCGTCATCCCGAGCGCAGCTTCCGTCATCCCGAGCGTAGCGAGGGATCCTTCCTGTTGCCTCAAAGATCCCTCGCTACGCTCGGGATGACAGTGTTGTTCGCGAAGTTACAGCCCCGCCATCACTTCCTTGATGCGCTTGAGCGTGGCGATCTGGTCCTCGACCTTGGGCATGCGATACATCGGGTAGAGCATCACGATCTGCGCACCATGGGCCTTCCAGCCCTCGGCCGCCTTGCGCCACTGCTCCTCGTCGGCCTCGTCGAAGCGCAGCCAGCCTTCGAGCCCGAACTTCGCCGGGTCGCGGCCAGCCGCCTCGAGATGCTCGCGCAGGAGTGCCAGCTTGGGCTCGGCGACCTGCGGCGTCATGATCGGCATCCAGCCGTCGCCGATCCGCGCCGCGCGTTTGACGACCGCGTCGGACGAGCCGCCGAACCACACCGGGATCGGCCGCTGCACAGGCACCGGCAGCAGGTTGACGTCGTTCAGCGTATGGAAGCGTCCGTGGAAGGTGACCAGGTCCTTGGTCCACAACAGCCGCATCACCTCGATCTGCTCGGCCTGCATGGCGCCGCGCGTCTTCCATTCCATGCCGAGCGCCTCGTACTCGACATGGTTCCAACCGACCCCGACGCCCAGTCGCAGCCGACCGCCGCTCAGGATGTCGACCTCGGCCGCCTGCTTGGCCACCACGCCGGTCTGCCGTTGCGGCAGGATCAGCACGCCACTCGCAAGCTCGACCTTCTTGGTCACGGCAGCGAGAAAGCCCATGGTCGTGAAAGTCTCGTGGAACGGATCGTGCTCGCTGTAGACCGGCTTCCAATCGCCGCGCGGCGCCGCACCGAACACGTGGTCAGCGACCTCGATGCCGTGGAAGCCGAGCTCCTCGGCGGCCTGCGCCCAGTCGCGGATCTTCGCCGGGTCGGTGCCGATGTCGCGGGTGGGAAAGAGGGCGTTCAGCAGCATGGGAGACTCCTTTACGGGGCGGGACACCCGCAATTTCAAGTCATTCTGCGCCGTCACCCAAGTGAATTCATAAGCCTCCCGGTTCCACGATCCAGAATTCGCTGGCGATAGGTCGATCCACGAGAGCCGCCAGAAAATCTCGCAATCACCCCTGCTCCGTCGTCCCGCTATACCGGTTAGGGGTGCAGAGCAGAGTGCGGCGTCGGAGGTGCAATGAGGCTGGCAGCGGATGGGGACTCCTGAGCCATCGCCCCACGATCGTGCGAGACGATACCGTCTGGCGCCAATTCTGCAGCGATTGCCTGGCTGAGTGCAGCGGTTGGGTCGCCCAGAAGCGAGGCGCCCGGCGCAACAACCCAGTCATTGGCGTTGGGCATCTGGAAATCGTTTGGGCGTCCTGCGTGGCGGCCCAGCAGACCCTCCACCGATCCGGCACCGTCCTGTGGACTGAGCCCGACCGACCAGTCGAGAAAGCCACCCCGGTCGATGACCGTGAGAGACTCGCCGGCGCTCGAAGTCAGCTGCCAGGCGTTGGCCGAAAGCGCCTTGAGGGCGCCGCCGCCCAAGTTCTGCACGGAAACGGGGTTTGCCCGATCGATGTCGAAACTCACGCGCTCGTCGCCGAACTCTGCTGCGATCGCTGTCGTGACGCTGGTCTCGCCCGGGAACGACTCGGTACGGATCTGAATCTGCCAGGGATTGTGAGCGTCGGTCGAGCGCACGGCAACGAACTCGCCCACGGCCTGGAAGTCGTAATGCACGCCCTCGAAGGTGGTCATGTGCACATCGCCGTTACCACCCGCCACGATAGTCCCGCCCAGTCCGTCGGACTGTACGGTGAAGAAGTTCGGCGCGTAGTCACCGGCCATATTGAGTCGAATGGGACCGAACGGGTCGCCGTCGAGCGTCAGAACGCCGTTGGACCAGGTTGCGCTGGTGGCCTGTGTGCTGGCGAGCTCCAGCAGGTCGCCGGCAGCGAACCCGGTGATCGTGCCAGAAAACGCCCGCGGGTCGTTGAGCATGGTCTTGGCGTTGGACGAGAAGACGAGTTTCTCTCCGCCGCTGACGGCCGCCTGCAGCGTCATCGTCGCGCCCGAGCCGACTGTGAGCTCGCCGGTTCCCGTCACCTCACCGTAGATTAGCAGGCTGCCACCGCTCGCCCCGATCGTGCCGTCGTTGGAGAGGCCGGCGAGCGTCACCGTGTCGTTGCCGCCGAGGAGGCCCGTCAGCGTGCCCGCGCCGGAGACGACACCGCCGGCAGCGACATCGAGCGCGCCGGCGCGGACGGTGGCATTGGCGCCATCGAGGATGACCTGGCCATTGCCATCGACCGTAAGGGTGCCGGTGGTCGCAAATAACGCAGTGTCGTCCGCGCTCTCGCCCACGGTTATCTTGCCGATGCCGGCCGCGGCGCCGACCATGGCCATCCCGTAGACCAGCAGCTCGCCGTTCCGGCCAATACGAGCCACGCCCGTTCCCCCGGCGTTTCCGCCGACATTGAGCAGGCCGTTGTTGTCGACGATGATCGGATTGCTGTGGCTGCCGGTGGTCGCTTCTGCAGCGCCGACGGTGACGTTGCTGCCGTCCTCGACGACGAGGCTGCCGCTGCCGGCGCCGCCTACGGTCAATGTGCTGGATTGTGCCGTGGCATCGGCGACCAGGAGATCGCTGCCGTCGAGCGTGACTGAGCCGGTGCTTCCGGACTGGCTACCGATCGTCGCGTTGAAGGCCGTCACCTGGCCGGTGATGCCATTGTCTGCGCCGTTGACCAGCAACGTGCCGCTGCCCTGGTCGCCGACGGTGAGGGTTCCGGACGTCATCCATTCGCCGCCATTGACCGTCGCGGTGCCTTGGCCGCCGACCGACTGGCCGATGACGGCGCCGCCGTCCAGCAGCGTCGAAGCGACGCCCTGCAGGTCGAGCGTGCCGGTGCCCTTTTCGCCGATGACCACCGTGCCTGCCGCCGTGATCTGCTCGAGGTTCACGACCGTGCCGATGCCGCCCGGTCCCTCGCCGACCACAAGGTCCGGTCCCGACGTACCGGTGAGCGCCAGCGCGCCGCCCATGACCGTGAGCAGACCCTGTCCCGCGGGGTCGCCCACTGTCGCCTGCGCCTGCGCAGTCACCTGAGCGCCGCCGGCGAGCGTGAGCGCTCCGCCGCTGTCGACGGTGAGTGCGACGGTGCCGGCGCCCTGAGACACGCCTTGGGCGATGACCTGCCCCGTCAGGGTCGCTGCTCCGGTGGCGATGATCTCGCCCACGGCGCCGTCACCGGACACCGTATAGGTGCCGCTGCCGAATTTCGCGACATTGGCGCCGCCCGGCGGCGCGCTCGCGCCGCCTTGCGTCGTCCAGTTGGTGCGATCGCCGAAGCTGCCGCCGCCGGCCGCGGCCCACGTGAACTGCGGCGAGGGCGAATTGTTGGAAACGGTGATCACCGCCGGCGCAACGGATGCCCCCGCGTAGTCGGAGACGGTGACCGTGATGCTATCGGAGGGCTGCCCGGTCGCAGCCGTGTAGGTGAGGCTCTGCAGGCTCCGCTCGACCGCGCCAAGCGTGCCGCTGAGCGTGATCGAGCTGCCGACGCCGGTGATGAAGGTGTTGCCGTTGTCGTCGTTGGCGAAAAGCGTGCCAGTGCCCGCCGTGAGCGCGACCGTGACCGTCATATCGCTGGGCGGAGTCGACGGCAGTGGCGTGTTGATGACGATACCCGGCACCGAGACAGCTGTTCCAGCGGCGCCCTCGAGCGTGGTCGGGGCGGCGACGCTGGGCGCGAGGCCAGCCGCCGGCGCAACGAACGTGACGATGGTGTCTGAGCCGGAACCCTGCGCGTTGAAGGTGAGGCCGGCGAGGTCTCCCGTCAGCTTGAAGCTTTGCGACGGACCGACCGTCAACATTTCCGTCGAGGCGTCGTAGCTCACGGCGGTTGCCGCCACACCTTGCAGGAGCAGCGTGTCGGCGAAGGTGAATCCGGTGACGGTGCCCTTCATGCCCGCCGGCGCCCCGAGCACGAGCGTGCCCGGCGAATAGGGATCGTCGGCGAATTGGGCGATGCTGTTCGGCGCAAAAAGGATGGTCTGATCCGGGCCGACCGCGCGCGCCAGGGTCAGCGTGGCGCCGGGATCGATGAGCAGCGTTCCGGTGCCGGAGAGCGCGTTGGCGACGGTGAGCTGCTGGAGCCCGAGCGTCTGATCGGCGGCCGCTTCGATCGTGCCGCCATTGACGATCGGGGCGCCGCCCGAGGCGGCGAGAGTGCCGTCGCCGCTGATCGCTCCGCCGCTGTCGACGCTGACCGTGGTGGCGCCGAGCGAGCCGCTGAAATGCGCAACGCCGCCGGCCTGGACTTCGAGCGTGCCGCCGACCGCGAGATTTGCCGTGCTGTAGGCGGCGGGCGCCAGCGCCGCGAGCAACGTGGTGCTGCTGTCGGCGGTGCCGATTTGCAGATTGCCGGGGATGACCAGTGAGCCTTGCACGCCACCGACGACGAGAATGCCGTCGCTTTGGAACGCCGACGGTCCGGCGGCCTGGGTGCCCCCGCCGGACGGAGTCGCGGCAGCAGAAACCTGCGCGCCCACGGTGCGCACAGCTTGGTCACCACTGCTGTCCGTCGCAACGATCCGCACCACGTCCGTGCCCGTTTGCAACGTGTCCGTGAGACTTGCGAGGACCGTGTTCACCTGGGCAAGCGAGCCCGACAGGCGGAGCGTTGGACCGCTGGTGGGTCCGTTCACAATGCCAAAGACATCGTTGACGGCGAGCGTGCCTCCTTGCGTGGAGGTCAGCGTGACGCTGTACGACGTCTGAGCCGTGGCGCTCGCGAGCAGCACGGCATCGACGCCCGAGAAGGCGATCGTGCTGGTGGCAGCGATCGCGAACGCGGGCGCGATGAATTGCAGCGCCGAGCCATCGTCGGGGGCACCGGTCGTCGGCGCAATACCGGCGGCAACCAAGGTGGCGAGAAACTGCGCTTGGCTGGAAGAAAGGCCCGTGAAGCCGGTTTTGCCCGGCCCATCCCACAGCTCTATGTCGCCGGTATTCGCCGCAACCCCGTTGACGACGGCGTAAGGCCAGTCCGCATAGGCCCCCGTGAAATTCGGAAAGTTGAAGCCCACGGGCTGATTCGCGAGGTTCGTCGGGGAGGCCGTCTGAAAGCTGGAGGCCGCGAGGGCGGGATCGAGCAAGGCCGCTGCGGTGATCTGGGCATAGACGAAGGCGTCGGCCGACGGTAGCGGGCTGTTCAGGGCATGATTGCCGGCCTGGACCAGGCGGGTCGAGTTCTGCGCCTGCTGCAGGACCGCCAGCGTGAAGTTCGCGTCGCCGGTGTCCTTGCCGCTGTCATACAGATGAAAGAGGTTCATCGTGAAGTCGAGCGGGGTCGTCGACCACTGGGCATAGTCGGCGATGCCAGCGCGCAGGGTGAGCATCTGGGCGGCGTCGGTATAGCCGCCGGCCACCAACTCGCCGGGTTGATTCGCCACGCTGGGGAAGATCTTGAGGGGCACAAACGGTTCGTCGGTGGCGGAAGCGCCGGCGGTGTTGGATATTCCGAGGATGACTGGGTTGCTGTCGTAGAGGGCGGCGAGTCCGGTTTGGAAGCTCGTCCACGCATCTATGTAATCGGCGGTCCAGAACCGACCGATCGTCTCGGGATTGCTGTCGCTCGGATCGACCGTGCCCGGCCCGGTGATCGTGATCGGCGGCCCATCGATGTTCTTGGCCCAGTCGGGCGCCGCGTAGCCGCCCCAGACGCGGAGCTTGATGCCGACATGGTGGCTCTCGGCCTCGCCGATCGCGGTCGCGATGAGCCCGGACGGATCGATCTGGCCGCCCTGATCGGGCTGCAATTGCGCCCAGGTGACGTTGAGCACGACCTCGCTGAACTGACCGGAAAAATTCGTCAGATCGGCAAGGGTGGCGGCAAAGCTGGAAGGAATATGATCGGTGGAGTGATTGTAGAAGGCGATGTCCCCCATATCCACCAGGCCGGACTGGGCGGGTTTGTCACCGGATGTACTCATTGACGCGTCCTCTCTCGGCTGCCGGCCGTCGGTCCAATACGGAAGACGCGGGGAACTTAAATGATCGGCCCGTCTGCTCAGCTCACGGATCGATCACAGATTTGCCTAGGGCACGTCCCACTCGACTGGAATTAGTCGAGCGGCTCCCGGTTCCAGTTGATTGGGCGCCGCTCTGGCTCACGTCGGCCACAGGCGCGCGACGCTGTCCGGCAACACCGCATCTCCGATCGCGGCCCGAAGTCGGTTCAACCGCAGGGTACGCCCGACATCGGCGGGGTCGAGCGTCAGCAGGAACCCGAGACCTTCGTTCGCCAGCAAAACCGCCAGCCGCTGACGCTCGAGGACGACCGGCGTCATCGCAATGCCCGGCAGAAGCGGTCCCTGGTAAAGCTGCACGGCACGATCGAACGACGCCATCCGGTCCGCCGTCGCCAGTGCCTCATCCCGGACGCACCACAGCGCATCGCGCAGCCGGCCAAGATCGGTCGAAACGCGCAGCGGGTTCAGGCGGACGCGGCTGTCTTCATGGATGACCGCCCGTCCGCCGATCAGCTTGCGCAAACGGTAGATCGTCGTGGTGAGGCTGTGTAGCGACTGGTCGCCATCGGCGTCGGGCCAGAGCTCGTCGGCGAGCCACTCCTGCTCGAGATCGCGGCCATTGGCGATAACGAGATGAAAGAGCAGCTCGCGCGGTTTGCGCTGTGCCTTGCCCGAACCGGTCGAGAGACGCTTGCCGTCGACCTCGATCGCAAATCGGCCGAGGCAGCTGACGTCGACCTGATAGGGCCATTCGTCGTGGATGTTTGTCCGTTGCGGCGGCGGAAGATCCCACAGCGCGACGAGGGCGCGCGTCACGGCGACCTCCGCACCGCGGTAGAGCGCCAGGTTGGCGAGATGGCCAAAATGTCCGACGTCGAGACCGGCGATGCGACGGAATCCGAGCTGGCAGCCAAGATGTGCCATTCGGTTCCAGGCGGCCACGAACGCCGCCATGCGATCCTGTGCGGCGGCGTGACAGACCTCCGCCAGGCCGGCGTGTAGATGGAAAATGGCGCTGTGCGATCGCGCGGCAAGGTCGCGCAACTCGTCGATAAGCTTGCGCGCCCTGTCGTCTCCCTTGACGGCAAAGGCCATGGCGAGCAGCAGGCCCGACAATCCGCGCTGCTGCGTGTTGCCGGCCCGGCCCGCCCTTTCGTAGGCGGGCGTCGCCTCGCCAATCGCGCGATCGGTGTTTCCTTCGCCTAGCGCGATCGCCCCGCGCAGGAAATGTTGCCCGACGATCTCCGGGCGGCCAGACCGTAAGCCACTCTCGATGCAACCCTCCAAGGCCACAGCAGCCTCCGCCCGATCGCCGGCCGCGGCATAGGCTTGCGCCGCCACCCAGTAGGCGTTGGCGAGGCGATGCTGCGTCCCCCATTTTCGCGCAAACGCCACGACCTCGCGCATCAGCCTTCGCACCGCGCCGTCATTGCCATCGCGGTAGGCAATGCTGAGCGCCCCATAATGCCAAGCCATTGTCGCCAGCGGCGGCACATCGGTACGGTTCGCCAACGGCGCGAGGTTGTCCAGAAGAGGCCGCGCGGCGGCCAGATCGCCTCGCCACCACAGGAGATAGTTGACCAGAATGGCGCCGAGCAACAATTGCCGCCCGGCCTGCAAGCGCGGCAAGACCGCCTCGACATGCGTTAGCGCGTCCAGCACGCCGGGATGCGTGGGGCAGCCGAGCAGCATCGCGATCGCCCTGGTTATCACCAGTCGCTCATGAATCTCCGCGGGCAGTGCCGTCAGGAAGGGCAGCGCCCGGTCGATCTCATCGATGATCCAGGCGAGCTCGGCATCGATCGACCAGTCGGCCAGGGCCGCATTGATGTCTCCCATCACGGCGCAGGCAAACTCGACCGGCTGCTCGGCGGGCTTGGCAGCGCGCCAGATGTCGCGAAATGCCTCTCGTGCGGCGGACGGCTCGAACGGCAGGCGTCCCGTGGCATGCCAAACGCGCACCAGCGGCAGGCGCCGTGTGCTGGCCGAAAGCATGGCGATCAGCTCGACAAGCTCCCGGTTCCTGCCGCTCGCAATCATGTCGGCCGCTTGGCCAAGGATCAGGTCGCGAGCCTCGTCGTCGGCGCCGGCCGCAGTCAGCAGGCGCACGCCGGCCAGCATTTCGCCGCGTGCGGCGAGCAGCCGCCCGGCTTTCAGCCGTGCGCGCGACAAAGCATCCGGCGCCAGCTCCATCTCGGCGGCGGCGCGCAATCGGTCGAACAGCAGATCATGCTTGTGCAATGCCCCAGCGAGTAGTCGACCCACCAGCGCCGATGTGGCGGCGAGCTGTGTGAGAACGGATACCGCGCATTCGCCCCCGAGGGTCCGCCACTCCTCTTCTTCACCGGTCTGAAGAAAGGCCGTCTCGAGAAGGGCTGTCCGTTCGACGTCGCTGCACCCTGCAAACAACCGGTCAGACGACAAGACCGGGTGGGTGCGCAGATCATCGATCGACGGATGCGACGATGGCGCAACGGCGAGATCGGCAATCCAGCGGCCCGACCGCTGCGCCATGGCAATGAAGGCGGCGCGATCCATTCCGTGCACGCTGGGGACATCGCGAGCAAAATCCTCCCATTCCCCTGCCTCGACCCGCAGATCGCTGATGACAGCGAAACGTTTCCTCGAAACGGCCGACAGAAAGAGCGGGGGCGGATTTTCGCGCGACAGGCACAACAAGCGGTCCAAAGCGTGCAGAGCGCTGGCCAGGATGGCCAGGACTGCCACGACGGTCGAATCCGGAGGCAGACGATGTGCGTCGTCGAACGCGAACAGATAGGGCGCCCGCTCCTTGTTGCCCAGGAGCGTTTTGAACCAGTTGCGAGCGAAGGCCTCGAGGTTCGGCAGCGCATCCGGGGTCAGCCTCGGCAATGCACTGCATGGCCTGTCCGGCAATGCGGCAACCGCCAGCGCCAGCGTTTCGAAGAAGATTGCCGGATCGGCATCTGTTTCATCGATGCGATACCACAGCGCGCGGCTGTGCCGTGCGGCGCTTCGACCCGAATAGAGCCAAGTGGCGGCAAGAGAGGTTTTTCCCGCCGCCGGCGGTCCGGTGATCCAGACTACGCCGTTGGACGGCGCCTGCTCGATCTCGCGGAACAGTCGCTGTCGTGCGACCAGGCCGCTGGTCTGCGGTGCCACGAGCTTGTTGGGACGAGCGAACGGCACCGGCGCAGTCGCCAGTCGGGAACGACGCGCCCTTGTCATATCCCTGCCCTCGAAGCTGGATGTTTACCGATCGATCGCAACTGTCGAGATGCTGGCGACTCTCACCAGTCCCGACCGGGCGGGATTCTCCCCGTCGCCGGCTTCAATCATCGACCCTCCTTCTCCCCGGATGGACGATGACGATCTCTAGCAAAGATCCCTAGAGCAAATCAGCGACGACCTTGCAATCCTGCCTGGTAGCGCCCAGCGCGATGCTGCAGCACGACTGCGCAAAGAAGCTCCTCGATGGCGGCGAAGACGCGTCGACCCTCGTCAGGATTTCAGGCAACAGTTTCTTGCATCACTCGCAAAATGGCTCGTTTCTTGCGATCATGGGCTGGGGAGCTGGAGGGGTCGTTCATGAATCATCTCAAGAAGCTGGCCGCATTGCTCGTGGCCGCCGCGAGCCTTGCCGGGCTGCTCTGTCCGCTTGGCGCCAGGGCCGAGACGATCCGCGCGGTGATGAACTCGGATCTCAAGATCCTCGATCCGATCTGGACCACCGCCTATGTCCAGCGCGGCTTCGGCTACCTGGTGTGGGACACGCTGTTTGCGCTCGACGCCAAGCTGCAGGTCCAGCCCGAGATGGTCGACAAGTGGGACGTCTCGCCCGACAAGCTCACCTGGACCTTTACCTTGCGCGACGGCCTGGTGTGGAGCGACGGCACGCCGGTGACGTCGGAGGATTGCATCCAGTCGATCAAGCGCTGGGGCGCGCGCGATTCGATGGGCCAGAAGATGCTGGCGTCGGTCGCGGGCTTCGAGGCGGTCGATGCCAAGACCTTCAAGATGAAGATGAAGGAGCCCTACGGCCTCGTCCTCGAATCGCTCGGCAAGCCGTCGGCCAACGTGCCCTTCATGATGCCCAAGCGGGTCGCCGAGACCGATCCCTTCACCCAGATCAAGGCCGAGGACGTGATCGGCTCGGGGCCGTTCATCTTCGTCGCCAAGGAATGGAAGCCGGGCGAGAAGGTCGTGTTCGTCAAGAACCCGACCTACAAGCCGCGTCCCGAGCCGGCCTCCGGCCTGGCTGGCGGCAAGGTCGCCAAGGTCGATCGCCTCGAATGGATCTGGATTGCCGATCCGCAGACCCAGGTCTCGGCCCTGCAGAACGGCGAGGTCGACATGCTGGAGCAGCCGGCGCCCGACCTGCTGCCGCTGATGGCCAAGGACAAGAACCTGAAGCTGTTCGACGCCAATCCGCTCGGCAACCAGTACGCCTTTCGCTTCAACACGCTGTTCAAGCCGTTCAACGATCCCAAGATCCGCCACGCCGCCATGGTGGCCTTCAACCAGGAGGACTTCCTCAAGGGAACGATCGGCGATCCCAAATACTACAAGGTGTGCAAGGCGGTGTTCGTCTGCGGCACGCCGCTCGCCAGCGACGAGGGCATGGCCGACGTGCTGAATGGTAACGCCGCCAAAGCCAAGCAGCTCCTGCAGGAGGCCGGTTACGACGGCACGCCGGTCGTGCTGCTGCAGTCGACCGACCTCACGGTCCTCACCAACATGGCGCCGGTCGCCAAGCAGCAGCTCGAGGCGGCGGGCTTCAAGGTCGAGATGCAGTCGATGGACTGGCAAACGTTGGTCGCGCGCCGCACCAAGAAGGATCCGCCCGACAAGGGCGGCTGGAGCGCCTTCATCACGGGCTGGGGATCGGCCGACATCCTGAACCCGGTGAGCGCCGCCTTCTTCAACGCCTCGTGCGACAAGGCGCTGTTCGGCTGGCC
>JAFAKN010000281.1 GCA_019235415.1 Alphaproteobacteria bacterium | reverse complement strand
TGACCGGGCCTGGCTGCGCCAGCGCATCGCGCTTCGCTTCGACGCCATGCTGCGGTTGGGCGTGCTCGCGGAGGTGCGGGCGGTGTTCGACCGCGCGCCCGATCCGCGCTGGCCGGGCCTCAAGGCGCATGGAGCCCCGGAGCTGTTTCGACATTTCCGGGACGAGCTGTCGCTCGAAGACGCGCGCCGGATCGCCATCGACCATACTCGGCAATACGCCAAGCGCCAGATGACGTGGTTCCGGCATCAGTTGGCGCCAGATCTGGTATTCGATGCCGTTGCTTCTCCAAATATGGAGCACCTTGAGAAATTTTTGACCAATTCGAGGGTCTAAAACTTTGCGTTTCGTGCTGATTTCCATTGACCCCTGTCGGCACCCTCTTTACTTTTCGCGCCGCCGCAAAACCTATGTTTTGCGGCACATTTTTCAAAAGGAGACTGCCGTCATGATTGCCGAGGAGCCCGCCACGACTGGCGCCGATCTGCTGGTGAAAGCCCTGATCGACGAGGAAGTCGAGGTCGTCTTCGGCTATCCCGGCGGTGCCGTCCTGCCAATCTATGACTCGCTCTTCAAGCAGAACCGGCTGCGCCACATCCTGGTGCGGCACGAGCAGGCTGCGGTGCACGCCGCGGAGGGCTACGCGCGCTCGACCGGCAAGGTCGGCGTCGTGCTGGTGACCTCCGGGCCGGGCGCCACCAACGCCGTGACCGGCCTCACCGACGCCTTGATGGATTCCATTCCCGTCGTCTGCCTGACCGGCCAGGTACCGACTCATCTGATCGGCAACGATGCCTTCCAGGAGGCCGACACCACGGGCATCACGCGGCCCTGCACCAAGCACAACTATCTCGTGAAGGCGGTCGGCGACCTGGCCCGCATCGTCCACGAGGCTTTCTACGTGGCGCGCTCCGGCCGTCCGGGCCCGGTCGTCATCGACCTGCCCAAGGACGTGCTGATGAACAAGCACGAGTACGTCGCGCCCAGCAAGCCGGTGCAGCACAAGAGCTACCGGCCGCAGCTCAAGCCCGCGCCCGAGAAGGTCGAGCAGGCGATCGAGCTGATCGCGGCGGCCAAGCGGCCGGTGTTCTACACCGGCGGTGGCGTCGTCAATTCGGGGCCGCGCGCCGCGAAGCTCCTGACGCAGTTCGTGCACATGACCGGCTATCCCATCACCAATACGCTGATGGGGCTTGGCGCCTTCCCCGCCTCGGACAAGCAGTTCCTGGGCATGCTCGGCATGCACGGCACCTACGAGGCCAACCTCGCGATGTACAACTGCGACGTCATGATCAACATCGGCGCGCGGTTCGACGATCGCATCACCGGCAAGCTCGCCGAGTTCTCGCCGCGCTCGAAGAAGATCCACGTCGACATCGACCCGAGCTCGATCAACAAGAACGTGCATGTCGACCTGCCGCTCGTGGGCGATGCGGCGCACGTGCTGGAGGACTTCGTCCGCTTATGGAAGTCCCATCAGCCGCGCGTCGATCACAAGGCGCTGAAAGCGTGGTGGGACGAGATCGACAAATGGCGGGCGCGCAACTGCCTCGCTTACAAGGCCGACAACGAGACCATCAAGCCGCAGTTCGCGCTCGAGCGGCTGTACAAGCAGATCAAGGACCGCGACTGCTACATCACGACGGAAGTCGGCCAGCACCAGATGTGGGCGGCGCAGTTCCTGAAGTTCGAGGAGCCCAACCGCTGGATGACCTCGGGCGGGCTCGGCACCATGGGCTACGGCTTCCCGGCCGCCATGGGCGTGCAGATCGCCCATCCCGATTCGCTGGTGATCGACGTGGCCGGCGAAGCTTCGATCATGATGAACATCCAGGAGCTCTCCACCGTGGCGCAGTACCGCCTGCCGGTGAAGATCTTCATCCTGAACAACCAGTACATGGGCATGGTGCGGCAGTGGCAGGAGCTGCTGCACGGTGGGCGCTACTCCGAGAGCTACATGGAATCGCTGCCCGATTTCGTGAAGCTCGCCGAGGCCTTCGGTGCCGTCGGCCTGCGCTGCCACGAGCCGGCCAAGCTCGACGACACCATCAAGCAGATGATCGAGATCAGGCAGCCGGTCATCGTCGACGTGCTGGTCGACAAGGCGGAGAACTGCTTTCCGATGATCCCGGCGGGTGCGGCGCACTACGACATGCTGCTGGGGCCCGACGACCGCGCCCAGAAGCCGGTGTCGGAAGAAGGCATGGTGCTGGTGTGAACGCCGCTCCGTTGAACCCGGGGCAATTGGCACCGCACCAGGCGGCGTCGAGCCACACGATCTCCGTGCTGGTCGACAACGAGCCGGGCATTCTCGCGCGCGTGGTCGGGCTGTTCTCCGGACGCGGCTACAACATCGAGAGCCTGACGGTCGCCCAGACCGATCCCCGAGAGAACCTCTCGCGCATCACCATCGTGACCACCGGCACGCCGATGATCATCGAGCAGATCAAGGCGCAGCTCGACCGTCTGGTGCCGGTGCATCGCGTGCGCGACCTCACGGTTGAAGGGCCGCACATCGAGCGCGAGCTGGCGCTGGTGAAGGTGAAGGGCACCGGCGACAAGCGCGTCGAGGCGCTGCGCCTGGCCGACGTGTTCCGCGCCAAGGTGATCGACGCCAAGACGGACTCGTTCGTCTTCGAGGTCACCGGCAACAGCGACAAGGTGCAGACCTTCATCGGCCTGATGGAGGAGCTCGGCCTGGTCGATGTCGGCCGCACCGGCATCGTCGCCCTGAGCCGCGGCGGGGAAGCGCTGTGACTGTCTTGCCGGACCGCGGAGCTCCAGCTCCGCTCAAGCCCATGATGCGGACCTGGAGGCCCGCGGTCCGGCAAGACACGTCCTCACGAGCATGACCGACTACATCCTCATCCTTGCCGGCCTGGCGGCGGTGCACCTGCTGGCGGTGGCGAGCCCGGGACCGTCGACGGTGCTGGTGATCCAGACCGCCGCCGTCGCGGGACGGCGCGGCGGCCTTTTGGCGGCGTTCGCCATGATGGTCGGCGCGATGATCTGGGCGGTCGCGGCATTGTTCGGACTGCAGGCGCTGTTCGCGCACTTCGACTGGCTCTATGTCGCGTTCCGCATCGCCGGCGCGCTCTATCTGATCTACCTCGCCGTCATGCTGTGGCGGCACGCCGGCGATCCGCTGCCCGACGTGACCGTCACCGGCAAGCGCCTGACGGGTTGGCAAGGCTTCTTCCGAGCACTGCTGCTGCAGCTCAGCAATCCCAAGATCATGGTGTTCTTCGGCAGCATCTTCCTGTCCCTCCTGCCACCTGGCCTGCCGGCCTGGATGGACGGCGCGGTGCTGGCGATCGTCGGCCTCAACGAATTCTGCTGGTTCGCGCTGCTGGCGCTGCTGTTTTCCGGCGGGACGGCGCGTGCCTTCTATGGCCGCGTCAAGCGTTGGCTCGACCGCGTCATGGGCAGTGTGCTCGCGATGCTCGGCGTGCGGCTGGTCCTGTCCGACCACTAAGCCAAAACTCGCGCCGTGAGCGAGGCACCCGTTCCGCCGGAAAGGACGACGTTCTACCACGAGCTCGTCCGGCGCCGGCGGGCCGCATGGGTCGTCGCGACTGTCTGCATCCTGGTTTCGGCCGGCGTGGGGCTGGTGTTGAGCACCATCGTCACGCCGATCGTTCTGCTCGGGCTGGGCGGCCTGCTGAAGCTTATAGCCATGCTGGGCGTGGTCGATTCGCTCGCCGACGGCGGCCTCTCGCTGATCCGCGACTTCGTCTCGGGTCAACTGGCCAACTTCGATCGGCTTTCCGAGACCCTCGACCGCGTGAAAGGTTCCGGCGACATGCGGCTGCTGGCCGGGCCGCTGCTCCGGCTGATGCCTGCCGCGCTTCCGGCGCTGTTTGCCGGAGCCGTGGTGTGGCTCTGGCTCCGTGCTTTGTTTGCCCGCGTCGGCAGCGATGACCTCGTGCTGCGCCTGAAGGCGCGGCCTGTGCGGCCCGATGATTTCGAGGAGCGTCAGCTCGCCAACGTCGTCGAGGAGGTGGCGATCGGCGCGGGTGCGCCCGCGCCCGCGGTGCTCCTGGTCGATGCGCCGAGCGCCAATGCCGCCGCCGTTGGCTCGCCCAAGAGAGGCGTGGTGATCTTCACGCGCGGACTGCTCGACCGGTTGGATCGCAGCGAGACCGAGGCGATCGCCGCTCGTCTCATCTGCACGATCGGCGCCGGCGATCTACAGGCCGCGGCCGGCATCATGGGCGTGCTGCGCACGCTTGGGTTCTTCCTGACCGTGCTCGATCTGCCGCTGCGCGGGTCGGCGTGGCGCACGCTCGGTGGGCTGTTGCTCGTCTCGCTACCCGGGCGGCGGGTAGCCGATGCGCTGGGACGCATCGGCGAAGGGCTCGAGGAAGGCCTGCAGACCGACGCGATCCCCGACCTCGACCAGATGGCAAAGGACATGCCGTCGCTTGTCGGCAAGCTGGTGCGGTTCCTGCTGCTGCCTTTCTATCTGCTCTCGGTGTTCTACAAGCTCATCCTGTTCCTCTGGACGGCCTTGTTCCTCGGGCCGCCAATGGCCCTGCTGTGGCGCAACCGCTGCTACTGGACGGACGCGCGCACGGTGCAGCTGGCCCGTGATCCGGAAGCCTTCGCTAAAGCTCTGGAGAAGATCGGTGCGGCGGATCCTCCGGATGGCGGCGAGGCATTCGCCTACCTCTTCGTTGCCGCCCCGACCTCCGCGCGCCGGGCCATTGCCGATCGGCGCACGCTGGCGATGGCGCTCACGCCGCCCACGACCCAGCGTCTGGCGCGCCTGGCTGCGATGGGTGCTTCGCCCCGCGGCACGCGCACCATCGATCTGCGGGTGCTCTTTGCCCATCCGGCGCGAGCCGCTGTGCTCGGCGCCTTGGGGCTGCTGCTGGTTCCGCTGTTCGTGGCCCTGTTCGGGGCGATCGGCTTTCTCACCGTCATGGTCATGACGTTCGGCCTGCTGGCCGGCCTCGGCATCGTGCACGCGCTGATCTGACCGGCGGTCAACGCACCAAGGCCTGCACTTCCGCGAGGTTTGCCGGAGACTTCTGCAGCACCACCTGCGCCTCGGTGCGGCCGTTGATGCGCAACGGATCGCCGCCTTCGCGCTCGGCCATGTCGTAAAACACCTTGCCTGCGGGCTTGCAGGTCCAGCCTTCGGTCAGGCCGGGCAGGTTGACGCCGGGATAGCGCAGGCAGATCTGGGTGATGCTGCGGCCGCGCCCGTTCATGTCCTCGGCGATCCGCCATTCCCCGACGAAAATGCGCCGTTCGCCGACCAACCAGGCGTAGTCGTGGCCATCCGCCGTCGAATAGTGAATCTGCGTCGGGCCGCCAGTCCAAATCCACAGCCACGTGTGGTTGCTCATGCCGCGCTCGGCGACCTCGGGCGTCGAATTGTCGATCGCCGCCTGCAGGTCCGGCATCGGCACGGCCGGCGTTGTCGGTGCGGAAGGATCGCGCGGACCACAGGCGATGAGGAGGCTCGCGAGGAAAAGAGCGAGTGCGGAACGGGGGCTGGACATCGCGGCAAAGCTCGCTTGTGTGGACCGGGTTGTCTAGCCGGGCCGCCCTGTCTGATGAGCGCCGACTTTCAGAAGCCGGCGAACCGCCAGGAGGAAGGCGCCCCGTTGGTCGGTCGCACGCGGAACTCGTCCTTGCCGGACCGCGGGCCTCCAGGCCCGCTCAAGTCTTGGGACCGCGAGCCTCCGGCTCGATCATCATCAAGAGCGCGCGAGACGCGCGCGGTCCGGAAGAAGCGGGCCTGGAGGCCCGCGGTCCGGCAAGGGCGGTCCGGCCAGGGCGTTACCGCCGGCCGAACACAAAGCCGCCGCCCGACACGTCGAGCAAGGTGCCGGACACCAGGCTCGCCTCGTCCGACAACAGCCACAGGATCGCGTCGGCGATCTCGTGCGCCTTGCCGACGCGGCCCATGGCGATGGTCGATTCGATGTCGGCGCGCGCGGTCTCGTCGGCGAGGCCCGGTTCGGTCATCTCGGTCAGGATCATGCCGGGCCGGATGGCGTTCACGCGAATGCCTTCGCGCGCCACTTCCTTGGCGAAGCCCATGGAGAAGGAATCGACGGCCGCCTTGCTTGCCGCGTAGTGCGACTTGCCGGGCCGTCCACCGATCGTGCCTGCCATCGACGAGACATTGACGATGACGCCGCCTTTGCCGCCGCGTCTGGTCGACATGCGGCGGACGGCTTCACGGCAGCACAGCATCAGGCCGATGGTGTTGACGGTGAAGAGCTCGGCCAACACCGCGGCGTCGAAGTCCTCTACTCGAGAATCACCGCCGCCGATGCCGGCACTATTCACCAAGTGCGTAACCGGCCCGAGCGCAGCCTCGGCCGTGTCGAACAGGCGTGCAATGTCCGCTTCGCGCGCGACGTCGCCCGGCACCGCTATGGCCTTCGCTCCCCGGTTGGTGATTTCCCCGATCAACGCCTGCGCCTGCCGTTGGCGCGAGCGGTAGTTGATCGCAATCGAGTAGCCACGCTCGGCGGCGCGCCGTGCCGTCTCGGCACCGATGCCGCTGGCGCCACCGGTGATCAGAAGAGTCATTCCTGCCACGAGCTTTTCGTCCAGTATAGTGAGCGCCCATATCCGGAGGAAACGCCATGAAGGCTGCCGTTCTGTTCAAGCCCAACGAACCTCTGCAGGTGGTCGAGTGCGAGCTCGATCCGCCCAAATCAGGCGAAGTGCGGGTCAAGATGAAGGCCTCGGGCGTCTGCCAGAGCGATTGGCACATCCTCAACGGCGACTGGCCCTCGCCCTTGCCGATCGTGCCGGGCCACGAGGCGGCCGGCGAAATCACCGAGTGCGGGCCGGACGTCACGACAGTGAAGCCCGGCGACCATGTGATCTTCTCCTTCCGCCCGCACTGCGGCCGCTGCCGCTACTGCACCCAGGGCCGCACGGTGCTGTGCATCGGCCGCAACGGCGTGCCGCAGGGCGCGCTGTACGACGGCACGTTCCGGCTGAAGCACAAGGGCCAGGGCGTCAACCAGATGGCGCGCATCGGCACTTTCGCCGAGGAGGTCGTGGTGCCTGAGGAGATGGTGGTGCCGATCCGCAAGGACATGCCGTGGCCGCAGGCCGCCCTGGTCGGCTGCTGCGTGGCGACCGGCGTCGGCGCGGTGACCCGCCACGCCAAGATCGAGGCCGGGTCCACGGTGCTGGTGATCGGCTGCGGCGGCGTCGGGCTGAACGCCATCCAGGGCGCCGCCCTGTCCGGCGCCAGCAAGATCATCGCCGCCGACCTTTTGGACAACAAGCTCGAGATGGCCAAAACCTTCGGCGCGACGCACACCATCAACACCGCCGGCAACGAGGATCCGGTGAAGAAGGTGAAGGAGATCACCGGCGGGCTGGGCGTCGACTACGCTTTCGATGCGGTGTCGGTCGACAAGACCCAGGCGCTGGCCTTCGATGCGCTGGGGCTGGGCGGCCACGCCGTCACGGTCGGCGTGCCGGCGACGACCGTGCGGGCTCAGTACTCGCCATTCATGATGGTGTTCACCGAGAAGATGGTGAGCGGCACCTTCTACGGCTCGGTGCGTCCCGACCTCGACTTCCCGGTGCTGGTCGACCACTACATGAACAAGCGGCTCAACATCGACGGCCTGATCAGCCGCACCTACAAGCTCGAGGAGATCAACGACGGCTTCAAGAAGATGATGGC
>JAFAKN010000131.1 GCA_019235415.1 Alphaproteobacteria bacterium | reverse complement strand
AGACAAATCAGGCCGCGGGCATGCTTGGCCATGAAGTTGATGGCTTCGGCGGTCGCCCATTGCGCCGGAATGACGAGATCGCCCTCGTTCTCCCGATCCTCGTCGTCGACCAGGATGAACATCCGGCCGCGGCGCGCCTCTTCGATGATGTCCTCGGCCGCAGCCTTGACCTCGGCGAAGGTGATGCGCCAAGCGTCCTTTTCGAGCGCGGTCATGGGCGGTGCTCCAGCAATCGCTGAACGTAACGCGCGAGCATATCGACCTCAAGGTTGACGGCTTGCCCTGCCTTGGCCTGCCCAAGCGTCGTGACGGCCTGGGTATGGGAAATGATGTTGACGCCGAAGCGATTGCCGTCGACCTCGTTCACCGTGAGCGAGATGCCGTCGACGGCGATCGAGCCTTTGGAGGCGACGAAACGCGCCAGCTCTGCCGGCGCCTCGAACACGAAGCGCACGCTGCCGCCTTCCGGCGTCATGGAGACGATCCGCCCGACGCCGTCGACATGGCCGTACACCAGATGCCCGCCGAGCTCGTCGCCGACCTTCAACGACAGCTCGAGATTGAGCCGGCTGCCGTCGCGCCAGTCGCCGAGATGGGTCTTGGCCAGGCTTTCGCTCGACACTTCCACGGCAAACCAGTCATCGCCCTTCTCCACCACCGTAAGGCAACAGCCCGAGCATGCAATCGACGCGCCGATGGCGATCGGCTTCATGTCGTGCCGCGTGCGGATCGTGAAGCGGCGGTCGCCGGCCTGGCTGCCGGGCTTGAGCGCGGTGATCTCGCCGACGTCGGTGACGATACCGGTGAACATGGAAGGTACTTACGGTGCCACGGCCCAGCTTTCCAGCGTGTCGCTACCTGCGATCCGGCTGGAAACCAAGGTGAACCGGGGCGCGAAATCAAGCTTCTCGAGCCCCAGGGCCGCGACCGCAGAGCGGCTGTCAGCACCCAGAAGCCGGCCGCCGCGAAAGACGCTCAGTCGATCGACGAGGCCTGCTTTGAGGAAGGCGGCTGCCGCTTCACCGCCGCCTTCGACCAGCAGCTGCATGATGCCACGCCTCCCGAGCGCGACAATTGCCGACGAGACATCGACCCTTCCGTCGGGACCGGCGTGCACCTCCATGACCTCGACCCCCTTCGCTGTCAACGCCTCGCGCCTTTCCGCCGGCGCCTTGGCCGTGCAGACCAGCCAAACCGGGCGCCGCTCGGCCGTCCGCGCCAGCTTCGAGTCGGGCGACAGCCGCGCACGCGAATCGAGAACAACCCGCACAGGCGAGTACGCCGCAAGTCCGGGCAGCCGACAACCGAGATCCGGATCGTCGGCCAAGGCCGTGCCGATGCCGATCAGGATGGCGTCGTGCGTTGCGCGCAGCCGGTGGCCGGCCGCCCGCGCGGCCTCGCCGGTGATCCATTTGCTGTTGCCGCTCGCCGTGGCGATGCGGCCGTCGACCGACGTCGCGAGCTTGAGATGGACGAGCGGCCGGCCGCTGCGAACGTGCATCAAGAACCCGGCGTTGATCTCGGCGGCCTCCGCGGCTCCCTCGCCGACATCGACGACGACCCCGGCCTCTCGCAGGCGGGCATGGCCGCGGCCGTTCACGGCTGGATAGGGATCCTCCATCGCCGACACCACGCGCGCGACGCCGGCACGCACCAACGCGTCGGCGCACGGCGGCGACTTGCCGAAGTGCGAGCACGGTTCCAGGGTGACATAGACCACGGCACCCCGTGCCGCCTCGCCGGCCTCGGCGAGGGCTATGGCCTCAGCGTGCGGTCGTCCGCCGTCCTGGGTGCGGCCGCGCCCCACGACCTGCCCGTCGCGCACGATCACGCAGCCCACGGCGGGGTTGGGCCAGGTGCGGCCCAGCGAACGGCGCGCCAGCGCGAGCGCGGCGCGCATCATGGCTCAGTCCCTGAGGTTGGTTTCGGCGAGATCGGAGATGAACTCCTCGAAATCCTTGGCTTCGCGGAAATTGCGGTAGACCGAGGCGAACCGGACATAGGCGACGGGATCGAGGGCGCGTAGCGCGTCCATCACCAGCTCGCCGATCTGCGAGGAAGGAATCTCGCTTTCGCCCGAGCTCTCCAGGCGGCGCACGATGCCGTTCACGACCCGCTCGATGCGCTCGGGATCGACTGGCCGCTTGCGGCAGGCGACCTGGATCGAGCGCGCGAGCTTGTCGCGATCAAAGGCGACCCGCTGGCCATTCTTCTTGACGACCGTGAGCTCGCGCAGCTGGACGCGCTCGAAGGTGGTGAAGCGCGAGCCGCAGGACGGGCAGTAGCGCCGCCGGCGGATCGCCGAATTGTCGTCGGTCGGTCGCGAATCCTTAACCTGTGTGTCCTCGTGACCGCAGAATGGACAGCGCATGTTTTCCCCCCGTTGCCGTCTCGCGCGTTGTCAGTCGCGGTAGATCGGAAAGAGCGCACAGAGCGCCAACACCTTGCTCCGGACTTCGCGCTCGACCTGCGCATCGCCCTCCGGACCGTTGCGCGCGATGCCGTCGAGCACGTCCGCAATGAGATGGCCGATCTGGCGGAATTCGCCGACGCCGAAGCCGCGCGTCGTGCCGGCGGGCGAACCCAGCCGCACGCCCGACGTCACCGTGTACTTTTCCGGATCGCCCGGAATGCTGTTCTTGTTGACGGTGATGCCGGCCCGGTCGAGCACCTTCTCGGCCGCCACGCCGGTCGCCTTCTTGGGCCGGAGATCGACCAGCATGACGTGGCTGTCGGTCCCGCCCGAGACGATCTCGAGCCCGCGCTCGGTCAGAGACGAGGCGAGCGCGCGCGCATTGTCGACCACGTTCTGGGCGTAGACCTTGAACTCCGGGCGCAGCGCCTCGCCCAGGGCCACGGCCTTGGCGGCGATGATGTGCATCAGCGGCCCGCCTTGCAGGCCGGGAAACACCGCCGAATTGATCTTCTTGCCGATGTCGGCGTCGTTGCAGAGCACCATGCCGCCGCGTGGGCCGCGCAGGGTCTTGTGCGTGGTGGTCGTCACGACGTGCGCGTGAGGCAATGGGCTGGGATAGACGCCGGCCGCGATCAGGCCGGCATAGTGCGCCATGTCGACCATGAACCAGGCGCCGATCTCGTCGGCGGCCTTGCGAAAGCGCGCCCAATCGATCTGTCGGGAGTACGCCGAGGCGCCGGCGACGATCAGCTTCGGGCGCTCGCGGCGCGCGGTCTCCTCCATCTGCTCGTAGTCGATGAGATGCGTGTCGGGCTTCACGCCGTACGACACGACCTTGAACCACTTGCCCGACTGGTTGGCCGGCGAGCCGTGCGTCAGGTGCCCGCCCTGGTCGAGCGCCATGCCCATGAACTTGTCGCCGGGCTGCAGGAGGGCCATGAACACTGCCTGGTTGGCCTGCGCGCCGGAGTGCGGCTGCACGTTGGCGAACGCGCAGTCGAACAGCCTGCAGGCACGGTCGATCGCCAGCTGCTCGGCCTTGTCGACCTCCTCGCAGCCGCCGTAATAGCGGCGGCCGGGGTAGCCCTCGGCATACTTGTTGGTAAGCACCGAGCCTGCTGCCTCCAGCACGGCGCGCGACACGATGTTCTCCGAGGCGATCAGCTCGATCTGCTCGCGCTGGCGCCGCAGCTCGCCTTTCATTGCGGCATCGACGGCGGGATCGGCCTCGGCCAAGCTGCGCGTGAAAATCGGCAGCGGTCGGTCCGACAACTTGACGGCAACGTCGCTCATGGCGTGAAACCCTTTGATGCGTTGGTCGTGCGCCCGACGCGCCAGTCGGCAATGGCACTGGACGTCCAGTCGACGTCAAGATAGTTAGCAAGTCCGGGCAGGCCGGTGCTCGATCGAAGCCCAGCGAGACCGATGTCCGGGAGGCCGTGCTTCACACTCCGACGGAGGTCGAAACCGGATTGATCCGACGCGATCACGATGGCGCCCCCCGGCATTCCGACTATCGATCCCTTCTACCTGTTGATATACCGGTTACCATATCCGGGGTGCCTCTGTCACGATTCCGCTACATCGTGGGAAAAGGCGCACAAGACACTGATTCCGCGAGGGTAAATCGGTCGACCTCCCATCCACCTCCGCCGTCTTACGGGGGAGGAGCCGCGTCTTGCGCGGCGGAGGGGGAAGGCGACTCACTGTCATCCCGAGCGGAGCGAGGGATCTTTCCTGTTGCCTTAAGGATCCCTCGCTCCGCTCGGGATGACAGGAGTGCTCGTCCTCTGCCCCTCCGGGGCTTCGCACCACCTCCCTCGTAGGACGGGGGAGGCGAAATGAATCTTTACATTAGGAAGATCGAAATGGCGGGCAGCGCCGCGACCCAACGCGAGATGACGATGCGGCCCGACGAGGGCGTGCCACACCGGATTGTCCAGGACATTGACCGGCATGACAGGCGACCTAACATGCGCGACTTCACTCGACTGGCCGGAATCGGACTCCATCGCCATGGCGCCAACCTTGACTCTCGACCCGCGCGAATGCGAACGCGCCCGCACGCAGCGCGATCGGCGCTATGACGGCTTGTTCTTTTCGGGCGTGCGAACGACGGGGATCTATTGCCGCCCGGTGTGTCCGGTGCGACCCGCCAAAGCCCGGAACGTGACGTTCTTCGCTACTGCGGCGGCTGCGGAAGTAGCGGGCTACCGGCCCTGCCTGCGCTGCCGGCCGGAAGCCGCCCCTTTCTCGCCGGCCTGGCTCGGCTCGCGCACCACGGCGCAGAAGGCCATGCGCCTGATCCGCGGCGGGGCGCTGGACCGAGCAGGCGTCAACGCCCTTGCCGCGCGGCTGGGGATTGGGCCACGCCATCTCGACCGCCTGCTGCGCAAGCACGTCGGCGCCAGCCCCTCGCAGGTGGCTCGCACCGCGCGGGTGCAGCGGGCCAAACGCCTGCTCGACGAGACTGCTCTGCCGATGACCGAGGTGGCGGCCCGCGCCGGCTTCGCCAGCCTGCGGCGCTTCAATGCGGTCTTTGCCGAGATTTACGGACGGACGCCGAGCGCGCTGCGGCGACTGCGCTTCAAGCCGGTCTGAAAGCAAAAGGGCCCGCCGAAGCGGGCCCTCTGCCTTTAAGCCTCCTCTCCCCCGCACGGGGGAGAGGAATATGAAAGGTCTACTTCTTCGCCATCGGCGACGACTTGCCGTCCTTCCAGACGTAGATGTCGTACACCGGGTTCTTGATGTCGCCCTTCTGGTCGAACTCCAGGACGCCCACGGCGCTGTCGAACTTGCCGCTGCGCAGCACCTTGGCGATCGCCGCCGGATCGGTCGACTTGGCCTTGTTGGCGGCATCGGCCCACACCTTCACCGCGGCGTAGGTGAACAGGGTGTAGCCTTCCGGGTTGTACTTGGCGTCACGGAACTTCTTCACCAGCGCGGCATTCTTGGGATCGTCCTCGGCCTTGGGCGGGAACGACATCAGCACGCCGTTGGTCGCCGCGCCGCCCAGCTGGGAGAACTCGGCGGTTTCGAGCGAATCGAAGCCCATCATCTGCGCCGTCAGCCCCTGCTCGCGGGCCTGCTTGATCATCAGCGCGCCGGCGGTGTGGTAGCCGCCCAGCACGATGACGTCGATCTTGGCCTGCTTCATCTTGTTGATCAGCGCGGTGAAGTCCTTGTCGGTGTCGTTGTAGGCCTCGTACATCGCCTCCTTGAGGCCGCCCTTGTTGATCGCCTTCTTGGTCTCGTCGGCGACGCCTTTGCCGTAGGGCGACTTGTCGTGAAGGATCGCGACCTTGGCGTTCTTGAAGTTCTTCAGGATGTAGGCGCCGACCGTGGCGCCCTGCACGTCGTCGCGGCCGCAGGTGCGGAACACCGTCGTGTTGCCCTTGCCGGCGGCATCGTCGGTCAGCTTGGGATTGGTCGAGGCCGGCGTGATCTGCAGGACCTTGCCTTCCTTGTAGATGTCCGAGGCCGGGATCGACGAGCCCGAGCAGAAGTGGCCGGCCACGAACACCACCTTGTCGGACACCATCTTGTTGGCGACCGCGGTCGCCTGCTTGGGATCGCAGGCATCGTCGCCGGTCAGCAGCTCGACCTTCTGGCCCAGGACGCCGCCCGCGGCGTTGATCTCGTCGACCGCCATGGTGGCGCCCTTGACCATCTGCTCGCCGAACGCGGCGTATTGGCCGGTGATCGGACCGACCACGCCGATCTTGATCTGCGCCAGCGCCGGCTGCGCCATCATGGCGATGGCGGCCACTGCAAGCGCGCCTAAAGTCCTCTTCATGCAGAGACTCCCTTGTTGACCCCCGGTCTCCACGGGTTGTGGAGCACTCGGACGAGATTAGTGCCGCTCCTCCCAGCGCAGCAAGCCTTTGCGCTGGTAGAGCCATGGATATTGCCGCACCATCAGCCGCGCACGCGTCAGCTGAAAGGCGAAGCCCGCGATCGCCAGCTGTACCAGCCAGCCCAGCAGAAAGCCGCCCAGCGACCACAACTCGCCGTTGGCCAGCGCGTAATCGAGAAAGCGCAGCAGCGCTGAAAGCAGCAGCGTGTAGAAGATTATGCGGTTCCAGGGGCGCCACGCGATCGCGACGGCATGTCCGGCGGCGAATGAGGCCGGCCCGATCAGCACGAAATTGTAGAGGACGACGAGAAGCAGCGTGTCGCCGCACCATTCGTAGAAGAATTCGTCGACCGGGCTCATGCATGCCCGCCTTCGAGGTAAGCCGCCCGCACCTCGGCGTTGGCCAAAAGCTCGCGGCCCGTGCCGCTCAGCCGTACCCGGCCGTTGGCCAGCACGTAGCCTCGGTGGGCGAGCCGGAGCGCATGGAAGGCATTCTGCTCGACCAGGAAGATGGTGACCCCCTCCTCTCTCGCGATCCGGCCGATCGCCTCGAAGATCTGGCGCACGATCAGCGGTGCGAGGCCAAGCGACGGCTCGTCGAGCAGCAACAGGCGCGGCCGGCTCATCAGGGCGCGAGCGATGGCCAGCATCTGCTGCTCACCGCCGGACAGCGTTCCGCCACGCTGGTCGCGCCGCTCGGCGAGCCGCGGGAACATGGTGAAGGCACGCTCCAGGTCGCCGTCGAAGTGCGCCGGATCGGCCAGTGTGGCGCCCATTTGCAGGTTCTCGTAGACGCTCATGCGCGGGAAGATGCGCCGCCCTTCGGGAACTTGCGCCACGCCGCGCCGGACGATCTCGTGCGTGGCGAGGCCCGTGATGTCCTCGCCGTCCATCACCACGGTGCCCGAGCGCGCCCGCGGATTGCCGCAGATCGTCATCAACAGCGTCGACTTTCCCGCACCGTTGGCGCCGATCAGGGTGACGATCTCGCCCTTGGCGACCTCGAGGTCGACACCGTGCAAAGCCTGGATGGCGCCGTAGAACGTGGTCAGGCCCCGCACGGCGAGCATCGGCGCCTCAGCCATCGATCGCCTCGTCATCGGTGCCGAGATAGGCGCGGATCACGGCCGGATCGCGCTGCACCTCGGCCGGCGGGCCTTCGGCGATCTTGCGGCCGTAGTCGAGCACCACGACGTGGTTGGAGATGCTCATGACCACGCTCATGTCGTGCTCGATCAGGAGCACGCCGATGCCGTCGCGGTCGCGGATCGACAGCAGCAGCTGGTTGAGCTCGGCCGATTCGCGCGGATTGAGGCCCGCGGCCGGCTCGTCGAGGCAGAGCAGCCGGGGCTCGGTGCACATGGCGCGGGCGATCTCGAGCCGCCGCTGCGCGCCATAAGGCAGCTCGCCGGCCGGACGGTCGGCCATCGCGACGAGCCCGATGCGCTCCAGCCAGTCGCGCGCGAAGGCGATCGCCGCCTGCTCGGCCTGGCGATAGACCGGCAGCCCGAGCAGGCCGAACACGCTCATGCCGGAGGCCAGCATCAGCTTGTTATGCTGCGCCACCAGGAGGTTCTCCAGCACGGTCATGGCGGGAAACAGCCGGATGTTCTGGAAGGTGCGCGCGACGCGGGCGTGCTGGCCGATCTCGTGGCCCAGCATGCGCTCCAGCAGGTACTCGCGCTCGCCGCGCAGCCGCAGCCGACCGATGGTCGGCTTGTAGAAGCCGGTGATGCAGTTGAACACCGTGGTTTTGCCGGCGCCGTTGGGGCCGATGATGGCGGTGATCGCGCACGGCCGGCCGCTGAAGGAAACGTCGTCGACCGCTATCAGGCCGCCGAAGCGCATCGTGAGGTGCTCGACCTCGATCAGCGGGGCCTCGGCCAGGGTCATCCGCCGCCTTTTGCGCCGATCGGATGAAGGCGGATCGAAGGCTCGCGATGGGCGATCAGGCCGCGCGGGCGGAACACCATGATCAGCACCATGGCGAGCCCGAAAGCCAGCATGCGGTAACTGCCGAGCTCGCGGAACCATTCCGGCAGGCCGATCAGCAGCACGGCGGCCAGCACGACGCCGATCTGGCTGCCCATGCCGCCCAGCACGACGATGGCGAGGATGATCGCCGATTCGATGAAGGTGAAGCTCTCGGGGCTGATGAAGCGCTGCTTGGCGGCGAAGAACGAGCCGGCGAAGCCCGCGAACATCGCGCCAATGGCGAAGGCGGTGAGCTTGGTGTTGGTCGGATTGATGCCAAGCGCCTTGCACGCCGTCTCGTCCTCGCGCAGCGCCTCCCAGGCACGCCCCACGGGCAGCCGTCGCATGCGCTGAGTGAAGAGGTTGGTGACCAGCGCCAGGCCGAGGATCACGTAGTAGAGAAAGATCAGCCGCTGGTTGCTGCTGAACGGCACGCCCAACATCTCGGCCACGGTCTGCTTGCCCTCGGGTGCGGTCTCGGCGAACACCGCGCCGAACAGCGTCGGTCCGGGGATCGAGCCGATGCCGGCCGGGCCGCTGGTGAGGTCGACCCAATTCAGGATCACCAGCCGGATGATCTCGCCGAAGCCCAAGGTCACGATGGCAAGGTAATCGCCGCGCAGGCGCAGCACCGGGAAGCCGAGCAGGATGCCGAACGAGGCGGCCAGCATGCCGGCCAGCGGCAGCACCGCCCAGAAGCCCAGGCCGTGCTGCGTGCTGAGCAGCGCGTAGGAATAGGCGCCGACGGCGTAGAAGGCGACGTACCCCAGGTCGAGCAGGCCGGCCAACCCGACCACGATGTTGAGCCCCCAGCCCAGCATGACGTAGGTCAGGATCAGGACACCCAGATCCATGGTCTTCTGGTCACCAATCGGCGTCAGCGGCAGCAGGACGGCGACCGCCAGCAGGAACCAGCCGGCCCACTGGTTGCCGATGCGGTCGATCAGCCGGCCGGTCGGTGTTGCGGCACCGGCGGCGATCGCCTGATTGGCCCATGGCCAGGCGGCGCGAACGACCAGCAGCGCGCCGCCCAGGGCCACGAACCAATGCAGGAAGCCCGAGGGCAGCCTGAGCGGCGAGATGCCGGCGATCAGCATGACGACGCCGAGCGCGATCGCCGGCCAGCGCAGGCCTTCCGCCGCCAGCGACAGGCCGAGCCGGCCAAGGAAGATCACCACCAGGGCGACGCCGAGATCGGCGAACCAGAAGTCGAAGCTCAAGCCGGTGCGCGAGCCGATGTCGACTGTGTGGAAGCCGACGATGAAGACGCCCAACGCGGCAGCGACAAGGGCGGTGAGGGCCGCGTCCTTCAGCATCAGGGGCAGACGCGCACCCACCATGTCAGACCTTCTCGATCTCCGGTTTGCCGAGCAGGCCGGTCGGTCGGAAGATCAGCACCAGCACGAGGATCGAGAAGGCCGCGACGTCCTTGTACTCACTCGAGAAGTAGGCCGCCCAGAACACTTCGATCAGGCCGATCAGCAGGCCGCCCAGCATGGCGCCGGGCAGCGAGCCGATGCCGCCCAGGACCGCGGCCGTGAACGCCTTGATGCCGGCCAGGAAGCCGATGAAGAAATCGATGATGCCGTAGTACATCAGGAACAGCATGCCGGCGACGGCCGCGAGCGCCGCGCCGAGCACGAAGGTGAGCGAGATGGTGCGGTTGACGTCGACGCCCAGGAGCGCCGCCATCTTCATGTCCTGCTCGCAGGCGCGCTGCTGGCGGCCGAGCGACGTGCTGGCGATCAGCCAGGTGAAGCCGGCCATCAGCAGGATCGTCACCACCACGATGATGATCTGCAGCCAGCTCACCACGACGTCGAAGCCGTCGGAGCTGAACAGGTTGAAGCCGCCGGACACGACCTGGCCACCCGGCTTGGGCCGCGCCCCTTGCACCAGTTGCACGTAGTTCTGGAGCGCAATCGACACGCCGATCGCCGAGATCAGCGGCGCCAACCGGAACGAGCCGCGCAACGGGCGGTAGGCAAGGCGTTCGATGGTCCAGCCGTAGACCATGGTGAAGGCCATGGCGAGCAGCAGCACCAGCACGATCGCCACCGGGGCCGACCCGATGCCGAGCATGCCGCAGATCATGAAGCCGATGAGCGAGATGAACGCGCCGATCATGAAGACTTCGCCGTGCGCGAAGTTGATCATGCCGATGATGCCGTAGACCATCGTGTAGCCGATGGCGATCAGGCCGTAGATGGCTCCGAGCGTGATGGCGTTGATGAGTTGTTGTGAAAAATACGCCATAGCCTCGCGTTTCCCCGACCCTGCGACCTACGACGCTTCCGGCAAGCCATGCAAGCGAAGTCTTCGGCCGGGTCGGGGACAAGTGGGTGGACGACCGCGAGGAGAGGCGTGCAATTCGCGGACCAGGAGGCCCGCACCGCGGCTGTTAGCGAAGCGTCTCTGTCATCCCGAGCGCAAGCGTCTCTGTCATCCCGAGCGCAAGCGAGCGATCTTTCCCCTTGCCCTAAAGGATCCCTCGCTACGCTCGGGATGACAAAGGCTACGCTCGCGGTGAGAGCGGCGGCGATTAAGCGAGCGCGCGTCGGTTGCGCCGTGTCATCGCGATCAGCCGCACGCCCGCTGCCGCCAGCACGAGCGCCGCCAGCGGCCAGTAGAAGCGGTCGAGCGGCACGCGCTTGCCGATCGCGACGGCGAAGCTCAGCCAGATGTACCAGCTGCCGACCAGATGCAGCAGCCGCCAGCGCCGTGGCCCGAGCCAGGCGGCCGTGCGATCGAAGGATGTCGCGGTCATCGCCGCGATGAACAGGTACGCGGTGCCTGCGAGGACGATGGTCATGACGTTGGTAAGCTTCCAGAACAGCGCATTGTCGAACGCCGCGAGGCTGAGGATCGCCGCGAGATGGATGAAGTGCGAGACGGCGAACGACACCCCTAGATAGCGCCGGTTGCGCCGCTGCCAGCGCGTAACCTCGCCCGGCGCGAGCTGCGCCATGGCGCCCGCCGTGAAGGCCAGCACGAACAGCACCAGCGAGGTGCGCGCCGTCGCTCGGATCACCAGACGGACGCTTTCCATATCCCAGGCGTGCAACGTCCCCAGTGCAAGCGACATCGCCAGCAGCACAAGCGACAGAAGACCCGTCAAGCGCCAACCGTTCATCGCAGAGCTCCCCGTAATGCCGCCGTGCGCCGCAGCTGCCGGCCGAAGCCGACGAGATGGACGCAGAGCAAGCCGACCAACAGGATTTCGCCGCCTGCCGTCAGCAGCACGCCGAGCGGCGCCCCGTGCGCGAACAGGTCCGCGCGCACGAAGCCCGCGGCAATCGATGCGCCCAGGCCGACAAGACAGAGCGACAGCGCCAGCAACGACCGGCGCAACGCGAACCAGCCCACGGTCGCGGCGGCGATGGCGCCGAGAAAGGCATATCGATCGACCAACGGCGCCAAGGCCGAGACCGTCTCGCCATCGAGCCAGATCACGCGCAGGCGCATGGCGACAAACGTCACGATCACACAGGCCAACACCGTCATCCACGTTCGCCGCGCCTGCCGATCGATGGCGTCGGCGGCGAATTGCGCGGCGATCTCGCGGCCGAGCCCGAAGCGCTCGATCGCCCGGCGCTCCGCGTCCGGCGATGGCCAGGCTGGATCGGCCTCGGCCGACTCGCGCAAATGGTCCTCGACCTCGTTCGCGATGCGCTGAGCGGCAAGCCGGTCGAAGTCGAGCTCGCGGCGCAAGTCGGCGACATAGGTCTCGATCAGGCCGGCCATGCGCGTCCCCCGAGGAAGCTGTCGACGGCGCCCGCAAACCGAGTCCAGTCCTTGCGACGCCGGGCGAGTGCTGCTGCCCCGGCCTTGGTCAGGGAATAGACGCGCCGTCGTCGGCCGCTGGGCGGCGTCGTCCAGCTGCTCGACAGCAGCCCCGCCTGCTCCAGGCGGTGCAGTGCCGGATAGATCGTGCCTTCCGGCAGATCGAACGTCTGGCCGCTGCGCGCCCGGATGGTCTCGATGACCGCGTAGCCGTGCGCCGGACCTGCTTCGAGCGCCGCCAGGACGATGGCGTCGAGGTGACCTTTGAGCATCTCCGCATCCATACCTAGCATTACTAGGTATGTGGCCGTTCCGAGTCAAGCCGCTTGCACTTCGTAGCGGAAGATCGATTAGTGGCACGATGGAAACTTCGTACGATGTCGTCGTCATCGGTGCCGGTCCGGCCGGCCTCAGTGCCGCGACGCAGGCGGCACAAGCTGGCCTGCGCACGCTCTGCCTCGACAAGCTCGCGCCGGGTGGGGCGCTGATCAACCTCACCCACTTGCACAATGTGGAAGACGCCGCGGACGGACCGACGATCGCGGCGCGCCTCAGCGACGCGGCGACCGAAGCCGGCGTCGAGCTCGGCTTCGGCGAAGTCACGCAGCTCTCGGGCAGCGCGCCGTGGGCTGTCGAAACCGCCGAAGGCGAGCGCCACACGGCGCGCTCGGTCGTGATCGCAAGCGGCCTTGCCAAGGGACGACTGGGAGTCGACGGCGAGGAGGACTACGAAGGGCGCGGCGTCTCGCACTGCGCCTCGTGCGATGGACCGCTCTATGCCGGCCAGCCGGTCGTTGTCGTCGGCGCCGCCAACTGGGGCTGGCAGGAAGCGGAGGAGCTGAAGTCGTTCACCGACGACGTCACGGTCGTCGACCCTGCGCCGCCGACTGGGACCGGCGGGATGCGCTGCATCGCTGGGCGCATCGTGGCCCTCGAAGGCAGCAACGGGCTGGAGAGCGTCGTGGTGGAGACTGATGGCGCGCGGAAGATCCTGCCGGCCAGTGGCGCGTTCGTCTATGTCGGCCGGGCTCCCGCTGCGGAATTCGTGCCGGATTCGCTTGCACGCGACGCATCAGGGCATATCGTGGTCGACGACGAGGGCCGCACCTCCGTCGCTTCGGCGTTCGCCGTGGGCGACATCCGGTTGGGCGCCCGGCAATCGTTGGCCGAAGCGATCGCCGACGGCGAGCGCGCCGGGCGCGCCATCGCCAAGGCGCTCGGCGAGAGCTAGGCCCTCGGCAAGAGTTGAGGAGGAACGTGCATGCGCATCGTCAATCCGACGTTCGGTCTCTCGGCCACCACGGCCGAGAAGGTCGCGCTGAAGCCGGTCAACTGGAGGACCGACGCCATTGCCCTGGTGTCCAATTCCAAGCCCAACGCGCGCGAGCTGCTTGCCGGCATCCGCAGCAAGCTGGGCGCCTTCCGGCCGGTCGAGAACATCGAGTTCCTGGCCAAGAACAGCGCCAGCCAGCCGGCCCCCAAGGACCTGCTCGAGGAGGTCGCCGCCAAGTACCGCGGGGCGCTTTTAGCGATAGCGGATTGAGGAAGCTGTTCATCGTGGAGTTTCCACGACAGCATCGAGCTCGAGAAGCGCGGCATCACCGCTTACGTGATCGCCACTGAGACGTTCAGGCCGCTGGTGATGGCCCAGGCGAAGGCCCGCAAGGTCGAGCCGCGGCTGATCGTCGTGAAGCATCCGATCGGCGGGCTGAACGCCGACGAGCTCCGGGAACGCATCGAAACCGCAACCAAGGGTCTGGCCGAGGCCACGGATACTCAATGAAGGACATCGCCGAGCAGGAGGTCATCGAGATCGCCGATCTCGATGTCGAGGCGTTCAACGACTTCGCCGTCGAGCAGGGCTGGAGCGACGGCATGCCGCTCTACGTGCCCACCGAGGACAAGGTGGCGAAGTTCGTCGACACGGTGCGCGGCGACAACCGGCCGTTCGCGCCGGTGCCGCCGCGCCAGATCGTGCCCACCTTGCAGAGCCTCGCGGCCAACGCCGTGATGGCCGGCTGCAAGCCGGAGTACTTCCCCGTCGTGACCGCCGCGCTGCGCGGCGTGCTCGACCCCGACTACAACCTGCACGGCACGCTCGCGACCACGCATTCCTGCGCGCCGATGGTCATGGTGAGCGGACCCATCCGCCGCGCGCTCGGCATCAACTGTGGCTCCAACTGTTTCGGCCAGGGCTGGCAGGCCAACGCCACGATCGGTCGGGCGCTCGGGCTGATGCTTCTGAATATCGCCGGTGCCAAGCCGGGCGAGATGGACCGCTCGACGCAGGGCAATCCCGCCAAGTACACGTTCTGCTTCGGCGAGAACGAGGAGGAGAATCCTTGGCAGCCCTACCACGTCCAGCGCGGCTTCGCTGCGAGCGACAACGTGGTGACGGTGATGTCCGGCGAAGGGCCGCACAATCTCAACGACCATGGCAGCACGACCGGCGATGGCCTGCTCACGACCTTCGCCGGCAGCATGGCGACGCCGGGCGCCAACACGATCTACGGCAAGGGGCCGATGTTCGTGGTCGTCGGGCCCGAGCATGCTGCGACTTTGAAGCGGGACGGCTACACGCTGGACAGCATCCGCGAGGAGCTGTTCAAGCGCGCGCGCGTCCACGTCTCGCGCATTTCCAAGGAAAACCAGGACACCTACATCAGCACCGGCCACAAGCCCGACGGCGACTGGTTCGCGATCGCGCCTTCGCCACAGGACATCCACATCACGGTGGCCGGCGGTCCGGGGAAGCATTCCGCCTTCATTCCGTCCTTTGGCGGAACGACGGTCGCGGCGGTCCGCATCCCGGGATGAGCGGGTGGTGCGGCTGGCCCGTCGTCGACGAGGGCACGGGCTTCGAGGCCGCGCAAAAAACCCTGATCGACGCCGAGCTGTCGGACGGGCTGCCAATGGTGCCGCCGACGCGGCATCGCCTCGAGGCGATGCTCGTCGGGATACCGGACCGCAGCGAATCGCACGGCCTCATGCCGCCGATGTTCGGCGACGTCACCGCCGAGGCCGTCGCCTACCAATGCGTGATCGCCGGCTGCACGCCGGCCGAACTGCCGGTAGTGCTCACCGCCGCCGCGGCAGTGCTCGAGCCGGACTTCAACCTGCTGGGCGTCGCCACCACCACGGGCACGGCCTGCGTCGCGTTGTGCGTGCACGGATCGATCGCGCGCCAGCTCGCCATCAATGCCGGCACCAACTGCCTGGGACCGGGCAACCGCGCCAACGCCTGCGTCGGACGCGCCCTGCAGCTCGTCATCCGCAACATCGGCGGCGCGCGCGCCGAGGTCGGCGACATGGCGACCATGGGGCAGCCCGGCAAGTACACGTTCTGCTTCGCCGAGCGCAGCGACGGCCCCTTCCCCACCCTGACGGCGCGGCGCGGCCTGGCTGGCGACGCCAGCGCCGTCACCGTGATGGGCGTGTCGGGAACTGCCGAGGTCCTGCCGGGCGACGGCGAAGGCGCCACGCCGGAAGCGATCCTCTCGCCGATCGTCGCGGGAATGCGCGCGGCGCTCGTCATGTCGAGCATGAGCCGGCGCAACGAGCGCGGCGAGCAGGTCGTGCTGCTGCCGCTGGAGATGGCCGAGAAGATCGTGCGGCACGACGGCTGGGATCTTTTCCACGTGCAGCGCTACATGTTCGAGCACGGCGATGGCGTCGCGCGCGCCCCCGATGCGATCCACGTCATCGTCACCGGCGGCGCCGGCTACAAGATGACCTACCTGCCGGTGTGGGGCGGCGGCTCGCAAACGATAACGCGGCTAGTCTAAGTCATCATCGCCGAAGAGAATGCGACCGTAGTCGCGAGCACCGGGCAGGATGCGAAGAATCTCGACCGTGTCAGTTACCCGATAAAAGATCAGATAGTTTCCGTGCACTCTGCGGCGAATGCCATCATTGAGCCGATGTTCGACAAACGGATAGCTGCGGGGTCGTGAACCGATTTGGAGGCAGGAGCGGCGTAGCTCGCGCACGAATGTGATGGCCCGATCGGGGTTATCCCTGACTATCCAATCGCCAATCGCCTCGAGGTCTTCCTCGGCAGGCTCCGTGAAAGAGACTCTCACGCCTTGGACTTCGCCATCTTCCTGTATTTGGCCTCGAGGCGACCGAACACTTCTTCTGCTGGCTTGAGCTTGCCGAGATTTGCCGCGGCTAGCCCTTGGTCCAGCGCGGCATCCAAAACCGCAAGACGCTTTTCGCGCTCCTGCAGCAAACGAAGTCCTTCGCGGAGCACTTCGCTCTTGGAGTTGTATCTCCCGCTGGAGACCAGTGAGGCCACGAATCTTTCCAGCTCGCGGCCAAGATCGACGCTGCTTGCCATTTGACCTCCGGGATCAATGGCAGCCTACGCCGCGCCAATAACTATTATCAAGCCTGCTCAGTACTCGGAAAAGCGCGCCTTGCGCTTGCCTTCGGCGGCAATGCGGCTCCTGACGCGGGCGACGGCGAGCGATTGCGCCGGCAGGGCGGGCCGGGCCGTCTCCTCCACGCGGGCCCGCAGGGCGCGGGCGAGCTTGAGCAGCTGCTTCTTGGGTTGCCAGAAAGAAACCGTCCGCCTGCTTCCGAGCATCAGTTCCTCCATCCGATCCATTCACAGATCCCGCGGCCCATGACCCATTCCAGGTCCTCGCCTTTCAGCCACGGCATCTCCTCGGTGAACATGGTGATGCCCTGCCGGTAGCTGCAAGGGAGACCCGACCAGTCACTGCCCCAAAACGTACGCTACGGCCCCAAAGCGTCGAAGACGCGGCGGATGTGTCCATACAGTGACCGGAAGGGACAGGTCTTGTCATCGGCGTAACGGGGCATCGCCGTCACCTTGGCGGCCACGTTGGGCGCCTGGCCAGGCGCCCCACACCCAGTCGAAGCGGCCCTCGAGCAGCGGCTTGCGCAGGATCTCGGTGCATCGTCGATTTTCATTGTTCCCCCCTAACGCCAGCCGAGCGCGCGGCGCATCAGACGCTCGATCAACCACATTCCGAAGCCCCACAAGGCGTAAACCAGCGGCAGCACGATCGGACCGGGCATGCGAAAGCCGCCGCCTGCCGGCAGGCCCTTCAAGGGCGCCACGACGAACCAGTTCACCAAGGACACAACGATCGCCGCGAACAGGACCCAGCCCAAAACTCCGTTCAATGGCCGTGGCAGGCGCGGCACCACGAAGGCCATAAGGATGCCCCACGTACCGCCCCAGAACGCTTGCGAAAGGATCGTCGGCACGCCCCACGGCGGCAGCGGCCTGAGGTTGTAGAGCGTGGCGCGCGCATAGCCGAGCTCGTTGGCAAGCCAAAAGCCGGCCTGATGGAAGATGAGCACGCTCGCTGCGCCCGCGACGAAGCCAATCAGGATGGTTCGCAGACAACGGTTCACGATCGCTCCGCCGGCCCTGGCTTGGCCTGCTCCTTGACTGGCCCGGCGAGGATCTCGTCCATGTCAGTTTCGCCAGCGCGCGAGGTTGGCGGCAACGAAGGCGTCGTCATTGAGCTCGGGATAGGTGGCATAGAGGCGGTCGATGCCTTCGCACTGTCCCGGGCTCAGCATCTCGTGCGGATCGAGGCATTCTATCGACGTCATCAATCGCTGCCGGCGCAGGATTTCGTGGCAGCCGGGGATGCAGCCGGCGAAATCGTGATCGACGTCGAAGACCACCGAGTTGCAGTCGGTCACGAAGGAATCGAGCGCCAGCACCTCGGGCGGGATGGCGCCTTGCGACACCGACAGCTTGAGCTGCTTCAACATCTGCACCGCACCGGCCGTCCAGATGCTCCAGTGCCCCAGCAGCCCGCCTTGGAAGCGCAGCATGACCTCGCGGTTGCCGGTGCGCACCACCAGCGGCATCAGGAGGTCGGCAACGATGTGGTCATCGTTGCCGGTGTAGAGGGTGATGCGGTTCTCGGCCTGCGCCTGCGCCACCCCCATCGCCACGTCCAGCGTGCGATATCGGTTGAATGGGGCCACCTTGATTGCCACGACGTTCTCGATTGCGGCAAAGCGCCGCCAGAAAGCGCGTGACAGCGGAATGCCACCGACCGCTGTCTGGAGATAGAAGCCGACCAGCGGCATTTCGGCAGAGACCGCTGCGCAGTGCTCGATCAGCTCGTCCTCGCTCGCGCCCTTCATCGCGGCGAGCGACAGCAGCACGGCGTGATAGCCCATGGCGCGCGCCGTGCGTGCTTCCTCGATCGCCTGCGCCGTCCTGCCTACGGCGCCGGCGATCATCACGAGCGGCCGGTCGGTCCATTCGCGCGCCGTTTCGATGGCAAGCTCCAGCACCGGTCGGTACAGGCCGACCTCGCGGATCGCGAACTGCGTCGAGTGCACGCCCACCGCCAGACCGCCCGAGCCGGCGTCGAGGTAGTAGCGACTGATCGCACGCTGCGACTCCTTGTCGAACTGGCGATCGGGGCCGAGTGCCAGCGGATGCGCCGGAATCACGGAACCTTGTCGCAGCAGGGAGAGCACCGGCGGCGGCAAGTCGTGCCAGCGCAAGCCTGCGTCGCGCTTCATGCTGCTCATTCTACTGCCTGTCGCTTCGAACGTTCACATCAGGGATTGTTGAGCATTTCTCATCAACGCATGCAACGCGCATCGTCTTGTTGGCCGGCAACCCGCCCTGATATCGCCGTTAACGCCTAACGAGAAACGAGCATCTCACTCACGGGCATCTCACTCCAGGAGCGAAGCGTCATGAAGAGTATCACTGTTTGCGTTCTGGCCGGCTTGTCGCTGGCCCCCCTGTGCGCCTCGGCGCAGCAGACCACGGCGGGCGGAAACGCCGCCGATGTCAAGTATTGCGGCGAATTGGCCAAGGCCTATCAGAGCATGTATTCGGCTCAGGAGGGCATGCCGGTGTCCGACGTCGTCATGCTCGGACAGTGCGACAGCAACCCCAAGGGGACCATCGTCGCGCTGCGCCAGAAGCTCGCCGACAAGAAGATCGATGCGCCGCATGAGCCCGGCGTCGCCGAGCAGCAGCCAGGCTCGACACGGTAAGGTCCTCGTCGGCTCGTCACACGCGAACGTGGCGAGCCGACACCCCTTGCTATCAATCGGCTGCCTCCGCGAAGGGAGCGGCAACTGGGGCGGCCGGCTTCGGACGCCGAGCGTTGCGAATCGTGTCGATCAACGCGCGCAGAGCCGAGGGCACTTGGCGATGTCCAGGATAGTACAAGAAATAGCCGTCGTGCGACGGCGCCCAGTCCTCCAGCACGCGCATCAGCGCGCCCGACCGCACGAAGGGCAGCACGGTGGCCTCGTTGGCATAGGCGATCCCCAAACCATCGACAGCCGCGCGCAGCGCAAGCTGGCCGCCGTGCACGCTGACCGGGCCGCGCACGGCTACCCGATGAAGCACGCCGTCACGCCGAAAGGCCCAAGCGAACCGCGCGTCGCCCCAGCGGTATTCGATGCAGTCGTGCAGCGCGAGGTCGTCGGGCGTCAGGGGCAAGCCGCGCGATTCGAAGTAGCCTGGTGCGCCGACGACGGCCGCCTCCATCGCACCGGTTACCCGGACCGCCACCATGTCCGACGGCACCTGCTCCTTGACGGCGATAGCGGCGTCGAAGCCGTCCGCGACGACATCGACGGGGCCGTCGTCGACCTTGAGCTCGAGATGGACGGCGCGATAGGCGTGCAGGAACGTGTTCCAGATTGGCGCCACGACGGCGGCCGCCGCACCGCCGGTGGCATGAATTCGCAGGCGGCCCGAGGGTTGCTGCCGCTCTTGGTCGAGCGCCTGCAGCGCCCCATCGATCTGTGCCAGGGCCGGCCGCACCTGCTCGAGCAGGCGGCGACCTTGGTCGGTCAGAGCGACGCTCCGCGTCGTGCGATGGAGCAGGCGCACGCCCAATCGATTTTCGAGCTGCCGCATGGTGTGGCTGATGGCCGACGGAGTGACGCCGACGCGTCGAGCAGCGGCGCGAAAGCTCAGAGTTTCCGCGACGGCGGCAAACGCAAACAGATCGGCAAAATCGGCACGCTTCATTCAATGCTACCCACGCGACGCGCCTCATATAGGTATGCTCTCACGAACGGCCTATGCCGTGGGCTCAAAGCTGAGGTTCGAATTGAGTGCAGTCGTGACGAACTATCTGGCGGTGTATTGGAGACCTACCACGTCCTCTCGAAGGTTTTTGGCGTCATCCCGAGCGTAGCGAGGGACCGTTGAGGCAACAGGAAGGGTCCCTCGCTGCGCTCGGGATGACAAACGTGGCGGACCTAACCCAGCTCGGGTCCGGCAATGGCGAACAGGCGTTGTGGATCGTCGAGACCGACCACTTCGCCCCGCGCCATGCGCATGTAACCGCGGGGGCTGGTTGCACCGCGCGCCGCTAGCCAAGCACTCAACTGCCGGTGCTCTTGCGGCACATCCATGATGAAGGGTCCGGGTCCGGCGTCGGCGGCTTTCGTGATCAGGGTGATCGCGATGTCTTCGTTGTCCGCAGCGATCGGTCCCAGCGATGTCGCGGTTCTTCCTTCACGGCCCAGCACGAAACCGACGATCGCTGCCGACGGATCCTCGGCTATCCACGCGCGATGCGGCTGCCGCGACGACAGATGTGACAGCAGGGTCGCGCGCTCCATGCGGCTTGCCGCCTGATCGTATAGCGCAAGCTTTGGCAGGTCGGCCGCCGCCACCGGGCGCAGGCGGATGTTGCTCGGGATGGGCTTCGCCGATTGCGCGACGCCATCGAAGTGCCAGCGCGAGATCGGGTAGAGATCGCGAAAGCCGAGCGGCAAGTAGATCGGCCGCCCCTGCTCGGTCGCATCGAGCCCGGCGATCCTGCCGCTGGCAACCGTCTCCTCGAGGCATCGTTTCAGGAGCTTCGTTCCCAGTCCTTCACGACGGCGCGCCTTGGTCACGAGGACCATGCTGATCCACGCAAGGCGCTCGCCGACCGGCAGCATGAGCGAGCTTGCCTGCCATCTGCCGTCCTCCCCGACGCAACCGAAGCCGCGCCCCGCCTGCAGCATGAATTGCCAATCGGCTACGGTCTGGTTCCAGCCCGCTTCGACGGATAGCGGATGAACGGCCTCGCCCTGGCTGCAGTCGATCTCCCTGATCTCGACGGTTTCAGTACTTGCCATCACGCACCTCGTAGTGCGTCGGCTTGTTCAAGGTGGCCATGTCGCGGGCCAGCCAATCGGCAGTCCATTCGATCATTTTCGCCAGCGGCACGGCGGGCGGACCAAATTCCTTCACCATGCGGCGTGCATCGTTCAGCCAGCCGGTCGGCGCCTCCTTGCCGACCAGCTTCGGCGTCTTGCCTAAAAGCTTGCCGAACTCGCCAGCCAGCCGACGAACCGCGATGGTCTGCGGTCCCGTCACGTTGATCGGCGATGTCGGCATCGTAGTGCGCGCGAGGCAGCGTAGCGCGATCGCGTTGGCGTCGCCCTGCCAGATCACGTTGACATGGCCCATGGTGACGTCGATCGGCTGGCCGTCGCGCACCTTGCGCCCGATGTCGTGCAGCACCCCGTAGCGCATGTCGATGGCGTAGTTGAGGCGGAACAGCCGGCCCGGCGTGCCGTGCTTCGCCGAAAAGTATTCAAACATGCGCTCGCGACCGACGCAGGAGTTGGCATAGTCGCCGGACGGCGGCACCGGCGGGGTGTCTTCGTCGGCACCTCCGCTGTCGACGGGGACGAACGGGTAGACGTTGCCGGTGGAGAACGCGACGATCCGCGACTGCCGGAACACTTCGGCGACCATCGCCGGGACGTGCACGTTCATCGCCCAGGTGAGCGGCACATCGCCCGTGGCGCCGAACTTGCGCCCGGCCATGAACAGGACGTTGGCAGCCTTGGGCAGCGACTCCAGCGCAGCGCGGTCGAGCAGATCCGCCGTGATCGGCTCGACGTCGGCACGCTCCAGCTCTTCCTTGACGCTAGGCTCGCTGAAGCGAGCGACGCCGATCACTCGCTTCCCCGGAGCAGCGCGCTTGGCCATGCGCGCCAGAGTCGGTCCCATCTTGCCACCCACGCCCAGCACCAGGATGTCGCCCGGCACCTTGGCGAGATCGTCGATCAGCGCCTGTGACGGCGCGGTCATGAAATCCTCCAGCGCTTCGACGGTCTCGAACCGTGCCGGCAACGTCATGGCAAAACTCCCTGCACCATCGGCGTCATTGAGCGGAAGTCCATTTCCGCGCCGACCGCAAATCCCGGCACGGCCAACGAGCCGACCGACAACATGCCCTTGTCGATCCTGAGGCGCGCCGGCTTGCCGGGCTGTTCGTGATAGAGGTCGGGATGGGCGGCGACGAAGGCACGCTGCTCGTCTTCCGGTGCGAAGCCCATGCCGTCGATGAAATGGTGTGCGTTGCGCTCGACGTGAGTGAGTCCCAGCAGTGACACCAGCGCGAGGTCCTGCTGCACGCTGACGCCCGGCCACGTCGTAAGGTCCTCGGCCGACATGAAGTAGCCTGGTCCCAGTCGAGCGACACGCGCCGCATTCAGGATCGACTTGTAGAAGCCCTTGCAGTTCTTGCTCGAGACGCCGGCGTAGCCCAGTTCCAGTGCCGTCGGGAATGACCCGAGCCCGCCATCGGACTCGTCGATGATCACTGGCCGCAGCCGCGCCAACGGCGCCACCGACTGCGAGAGGGCAACGGCGCGCTTGATCGGTTGCTCGATGAAGAGGGTGGCTCTCGCGAGGCGAGCCAGCGCCGATGATTCTTCGATTTTGCGCCACAGCTCGACGATGCCGTCGACGCCGTCGTATTGCTCGTTGCCGTCCAAGGTGACGCGATAATCGCCGGAGCTGCCGTCAAGCACCGCCGCGATGCGGCAAAGCCGGTCGAGATCAGCCTTCACGTCGCCCGCCACCTTCAGCTTGTAGTAGCGCCCGCCATAGTGGGCTACGACCTCTTCCAGGGTCTCCGGCAGGCCGTCATTCACCCGTTCCGACTCCGGCCGATCGGTGGCCGTCAGCGGATCGACGAGGCCCACGGTATGGCGCACGGCTATGCGTGGGTTGGGCTTCAAGTCCATGAGGAACGACGCCAGCGCGTCGTCCTCGATATCGGGCGTGAGCGCCGTGCTCCGAATCCCAGGCACGTTGGCGGCGACCATCTCGGCGAATGACCGCCCCGTAGCGCGCCCGAGCGCGTCGAGAATGGCGCGATCGAGAAGCGCCGGGCCGTAGCCCGCGACCAGCGGATTGAGGCCGAGCTCGGCACCGCGCTTCGTCTGCGCCTCGCAGGTGGTGATGAACAGGTCGAACGGTCGCGCCGGGCCTTGAGCCCGGTAGAGCCCGATTGCCAGGTCGAGCGACTGCCGCAGTTGCTGCAGGTTCTCTTGGTCGGTGAACCGCGGGCTCTTCTCGAACCATTTCGCCGCCAGCGCCTCGGCCGCGACGCCCGCCGCACTGCGGCCGTCGGACAAGGAAACGCGCGCCCGGATCACCGCCTGCGTGGCGTCCGTCACGGTGATGACGCCGAAGCGGAACGGAAGCCGCAACTTCACGTGGCGTTCGTATCGCTCGACCTCCTCGAGCTTCACCTTCATGCGGCGTACTCCAGGAGGCCGGCAACGTAGCCGATCATGCGCGCCGCGCAGGCCGGGCCGTCGGGCTCGTAGACGAACGGCTCCATGGCGATCCAGCCGCCATAGCCCGCCTCGCGCAGGGCCTGGACGATGGGCGCGAACCTGTCGTTGCCCTGGCCCGGCCCGCGGCGATTGCTGTCGTTGAATTGGATGTGCGCGATCAGACCCGTCGGCATCCAGCGCCGGACGGCATCCGCCACCGGCTCGGGCTCCATGCGGGTGGCCGCCAGCGTGTCGACCATCGTGCGCAAGGCAGGGTTGCCGAGGCGGCCCACAACCTCCGCCGCTTCTGCGAGCGTGTTGACGAAATTGCACTCGGGCCGGGACAAGGGCTCGATGCAGTAGGCGACGCGCGCCAGCGCCGCCTGCTCGCCGGCCAGCAGCCAGGCCTCCTCGGCGCGAGCGACGTCATCCTTGCCGGCCACGCGCCGCTGCGCGGGCGAGCCGTGCACGAGATAGGAGCCCCCAAGCTCGGCGCAGAGGTCGACGCTGGCCCGCAGCACGTCGACGCTTTTTTGCCAGACGGTTTTGTCGGCCGCCGTAATCGACAGGCCGGCGGGTGCCGCCAGCAACCAATGCAGGCCGCTCACCTGCAGGCCCGCGTCACTGCACATCCGCCGGATCTCTGCCCGCCTCGCCGCCGGCAGCCGCCAGCCGTCCGGTCCGAAGGTGAAAGGCGCGATCTCGAGCCCCTGGTAACCCAGCCCGGCGACAAGCGCACACTGGCGGTCGAACGGCAGCTCGCGGATCACCTCGTTGCACAGGGAAAGCCTCACGGTGATCCTCTGCCTTGACGCCCCAAACCACGTTCGTCAGTCTGACTGCATTGTGGGGCATGATATCAGCAGGACCAAAGCGGTGAAGCGATTCATCGCCCGTGACGTATGACGAACCTGGCGCGCCTCGGCCGCCAGTACTGGCCGACCCTGGGCCTGTTCGCCTTGCTGCTCGCGAGCTGGCAGATCGCCGTCAGCGCCGGCGGTATCCGCGAGTATCTGCTGCCCTCGCCGGCCTCGGTGTGGGCCGCCCTGTGGCACGGCGACACGCCATGGGCACAGCACCTTTGGACCACGACCTTCGAGATCATCGGCGCCTTCGTGCTGGCCGCCGGCGTCGGCGTCGCGCTCGGCGTGGCGATCGCCTGGTCGCCACTGCTGGCCAACGCGCTGGTGCCGTTCCTGGTGTTCGTCAACACCCTGCCCAAGGTGGCGATCGCACCCCTGTTCCTGATCTGGATGGGCTACGGCATCTTTCCCAACATGCTGATGGGCGCGTTGATCGGCTTCTTTCCGGTGGTGATCAACACCGCGGTGGGCCTGAGCCAGGTCGAGGCCGACATGCTCGATCTCGGCCGCGTGTTCAACGCACCGAAGTGGAAGATCTTCGCCAAGATCCGCATTCCCAATGCGCTGCCTTACATCCTGAGCGCGCTCAAGATCACCGCGACCGCGGCGGTGGTCGGGGCCATCGTCGGCGAGTTCGTCGCCTCGCAGCGGGGCCTGGGCTACGTCATCGTCACCACCCAGAGCAGCATGAACACCTCGGTGGCGTTCGCCTCCCTGATCTGGATCTCGGTCGTGGGGCTGGTGCTGTACGGCGCCGTCGTGCTGGCGGCGCAGCTGTGGGCGCCGTGGGCCGAGGGCGTCGACTAGGGGAACGGGGAAGGGAAAGAGAGCAACGATGAAACGCACGATCGCACTGGCGCTCGCCGCCTGGCTTGCCGGCGCCGCCACGGCCTCAGCCGAGGAGAAATTCAACTTCGCCCTGAACTGGTTCGCCGTCGGCGACCACGCCGCCTATTGGGTGGCGCTCGACAAGGGCTACTACAAGGCCAAGGGGCTCGATGTGACCTTGGAGAACTCCAAGGGCTCGGGCGATTCCATCGCCAAGGTCGACACCGGCCGCGCCGATGCGGGGCTTGCCGATGCCGCCGTGGTGATCGCCTCGGTGGGCCGCGGCACGACCGTCAAGACCGTCAGCATGGTGTTCGACAAGACGCCGCTCAACATCTTCAGCCTCAAGAGCGCCCCGCTCGCCAAACCCAAGGATCTCGAGGGCAAGACGCTGGGCGCGCCGCCTGGCGACAGCCAGCGCCAGATGTTTCCCGCCTTCGCCAAGGTGAACAGCGTCGATGCCAGCAAAGTCACCTGGGTGAACATCGAACCGACCGCCAAGATCGCGGCCGTGGCCGAGAAGCGCATGGACGGCGTCGGCGACTACTCGACCGGCCTGCCGCTTTACGAAAAGGCCGCGGGCAAGGGCAACGTGCAGATGATGCCGTGGGCCGACTTCGGCTTCGACATGTATTCGATGTCGATCATCGCCAGCGCCAAGACCATGATGGAGCGCCCGGCCGTCCTGAAGGCCTTCCTCGAAGCCTCCTACATGGGCTGGCGCGACGTCATGGCCGACCCGCAGGGCTCGATGGCGATCTTCAAGAAGCACGTGCCGGAGGTCGACGTCGAAACCATGACGCCCAACATGATGATCGGGCTGGGGCTGATGAAGACCGAGCGCTATGCCAACAACGGCATCGGCTGGATCGACGAGAAGAAGATGTGCGACTCGGTCGATCTCGTGAACACCTACATGGGTCTGCCCAAGAAGGTCGCGTGCAAGGACGTCTACACGACCGATTTTTACACCAAGGTGGCGATGCCGCAGTAGTGAACGCCGCGCACCTCCTGTCATCCCGAGCGCAGCGAGGGACCTTTCGTGGGCCCTCAAAGGCCCCTCGCTTCGCTCGGGGTGACAGTTGCGGGAGCTGATCGCCCTCGACCGGGTCGGCATGATGTATCAGGGGGCGAGCGGCCCGGTCGCGGCGCTCGCCGGCATCACGCTCGAGGTCGGCGCCGGCGAGTTCGTCTCGCTGGTGGGCCCCAGCGGCTGCGGCAAGTCCACGCTGTTGCGCATCGTGGCCGGCTTGCGGCCCGCGACCGTCGGCACCGTCACTGTCGCCGGTCGCGCCGTACGCCAACCCGTCGCCGACGTCGGCATGGTGTTCCAGGCGCCGGTGCTGCTGAAGTGGCGGTCGATCCTGCAGAACGTGCTGCTGCCCGCCGAGCTCGCCGGGAAGAACCCGGCGAGTCTGCGGGGTCGCGCCGAGCAGCTGCTCGACATGGCCGGGCTAAAGGGCTTCGGCGACAGGCTGCCGCGCGAGCTGTCGGGCGGCATGCAGCAGCGTGCCGCCCTGTGTCGCGCCTTGCTGCTCGATCCGCCGCTGCTCTTGATGGACGAGCCGTTCGGGGCACTGGACGCCATGACGCGCGACGACATGGCGCTCGAGCTTTTGCGCATCTGGGGCGAGCGTGACCTCGGCCGCGAAGCGCGCAAGACGGTGCTGTTCGTCACCCATTCGATCGCCGAGGCGGTGTTCCTGTCCGACCGCGTCGTCGTGATGTCCCCTCGCCCGGGCCGCATCGCCGCCGATCTGCGGATCGGCCTGCCGCGGCCGCGCACCGTGGAAGTCCGCGCGTCCGAGGCATTCGGGAAGCTCAATCTCGCCATTTTTAATGCGTTGACCGGGCGGGTTGGCGACGCCCCGAGTGCCTGATAAGACGCGGGCGAACAGGCCAGGAGAAAACCATGTCGCCCGTCGCCACCACGCTCAAGAGCGCCGCCAAGGGCATCAGCGCCGACGCCAAGCCGTTCGACTGGGAGGACCCTTTCTTCCTAGACGACCAGCTGAGCGAGGAGGAGATCGCCATCCGCGACGCGGCACGCGACTACTGCCAGGACAAGCTGATGCCGCGGGTGCTCGAGGCCAACCGGCACGAGAAGTTCCATCGCGAGATCATGAACGAGATGGGGGCACTGGGACTGCTCGGCTCGACCCTGCCGGAAAAGTATGGCTGTGCCGCCACCAACTACACGACCTATGGGCTGATCGCGCGCGAGGTGGAGCGGGTCGACTCGGGTTACCGATCGGCGATGAGCGTGCAGTCCTCGCTGGTCATGCATCCGATCTTTGCCTACGGCACCGAGGAGCAGCGCCAGAAGTACCTGCCCAAGCTCGCGTCGGGCGAATGGGTCGGCTGTTTCGGCCTCACCGAGCCCGACCATGGCTCTGACCCCGGCGGCATGAAGACCCGCGCCGTCACGGCGCCGGGCGGCTTCAAGGTCTCGGGCTCCAAGATGTGGATCACCAACTCGCCGATCGCCGACGTGCTGGTGGTGTGGGCGAAGCTCGACGGCGGCGCCATCCGCGGCTTCATCCTGGAGCGCGGCTTCAAGGGTCTCGCGACGCCCAAGATCGAAGGCAAGTTCAGCCTGCGCGCCTCGGTCACCGGCGCCATCATGATGGACGAGGTGTTCGTGCCGGCCGAGAACCTGTTGCCCAGCGTGTCGGGCCTGGGCGGTCCGTTCGGCTGCCTCAACAACGCGCGCTACGGCATCGCCTGGGGCGCGCTGGGTGCCGCGGAATTTTGCTGGAAGCAGGCGCGCAACTACACCCTCGACCGCAAGCAGTTCGGCCGGCCGCTGGCCGCCAACCAGCTGATCCAGAAGAAGCTCGCCGACATGCAGACCGAGATCTCGATCGGCCTGCAGGCCTGCCTGCGGGTCGGCCGCCTGAAGGACGCAGGCCACGCCCAGCCCGAGATGATCTCGCTGATCAAGCGCAACAGCTGCGGCAAGGCACTGGAGATCGCCCGGGTGGCGCGCGACATGCACGGCGGCAACGGCGTGAGCGACGAGTACCACGTGATCCGCCACGTCATGAACCTCGAAGCGGTCAACACCTACGAGGGCACGCACGACGTGCACGCGCTGATTCTCGGCCGCGCCATGACCGGCATCCAGGCGTTCACCGCCGGAGCCTGAGCGCTTGACCCTGCCGCCCCCCGGCGACATCGCCGTCGTCATTGCCGGCGCGATGGTCGGGGGTTTCGTCAACGGTCTGACCGGCACCGGCTATGCCCTGGTGTCGCTGGGCTTTTGGCTGCAGGCCATGAGTCCCGTCCACGCCGCGCCTCTCGTGGCGCTATGCTCGGTGCTGGGCCATGTCCAGTCGCTGCCTTCGATCTGGCATGGCGTGCGCTGGCCGCGACTGTGGCCGTTCCTGCTCGCGGGCCTCTTGGGCGTGCCGCTGGGCACCCTGCTGCTGGAGCGCGTGTCGGTGCCGCCCCTCAAGCTCGGCGTCGGCCTGCTGCTGATCGTCTACAGCAGCTGGATGGGCCTGGTTCGCCGGCCCCCCACCATCACGGGCGGCGGCCGCCTGGCCGATGCCGCCGCGGGATTTTTAGGCGGCGTGATGGGCGGCATGGCGAGCTTGAGTGGCCCCGCGCCCGTGATCTGGGTCCAGCTGCGCGGCTGGTCGCGGGACGAGCAGCGCGGCGTCAACCAGCCGTTCAACATGGCGATCCTGGCGACGGCCCTGGTGTCGGCGGCGGTGGCCGACCTGCTCGACCGGCAGTACCTCGTGTGGGCGATCATCGCGTTGCCGACCACCATCGTCGGCGCCCGGCTCGGCCTGCTGCTCTACGGCCGGATCGGCGAACGCGGCTTCCGCCGTCTCGTGCTGGTGCTGCTCGGCTTTTCCGGCGCGTCGCTGATCGTCACGGGACTCAGGTGAACCGCGGCAGCGCCGCCGCCGGCTTAGTTGCCTTGTGCGCTCCATTACGAGCTCACGACAAATAGGCTAAGCAGCCGCTGTCCTTCAGGATCTGGTCCAACCCTGGCGCGTCCTTTGCCACTACGTACTTGCGACGGATCTCGGCGAGAGAACGCGCATGGTATTTCTGTGGCTCCTGCATCCAGGTAGTGCCGGCGAGGCTCGCCTCGAAGCTCTTGTCGCCGCGCTCGATCGCCTGAGCGTTGGCCGTCGACCAGGGCAGGAACAGCGCAGCCACCTCCTGCTGCAGCAGCGGCAGCAGCGTCGGTGCCAAAGCCTGCCAACTCTCGAACGGCCCCTCCGCCTTCGGCGACACCATGCGGCCGACCCACGCCATAACCTTCGGCGCCGACGCGCGCATCAGTGCACCCGGCGTCGGGTCGGTGGCCGCCTCGTAGAACTGACCCCACAGGCCGAAGTCGGCCATCGCCGGCCGGGCGCCCAGCACATAGGGTCGTGCCTGCAGGTGCGCTTCGAGGAGCGCCAGCGCCCGCTGGAACGATGCCTCGATCACGGGCTTCGTGCGCTCGTTGGAGCCCACGAAGCCCAGCCGCCCGGTCATGCGTTCGGCGACGGCTGTGCGCGCCTGTGCCACCGCCAGCGTACCCTGGGCGCCGGCCATCTGCAGGGCGATGCGCTCGGCGGTCGCCCAGGCGTCGGGCGCGTAGTGCCAGCGGTAGTGGAACATCCACTTGTTGCCCCACTCGTCGCCGTACTCCTCGAGCAGCGCCGAGACGAAGGACAGCGCGGCGTCCTCCGGCACGATCGACGGCTCGGGATGCAAGGCCTCGAAGCGCTCGATGATCGGCGTCGAATCCTGAACTCCCTCGCCATCCGGCGTCACCACCAGCGGCACCAAGGGCAGCTTGGCGTATTTTTGGAATTCGCCTTGCACGGCGGGCGAGCGCGGAATCCATTCGTGCGGCAGGTTCTTGTAGCGGAAGTAGGAGCGCACCTTCACCGAGTAGGGCGACAGCTCCGAGCCGAAGATACGGAATGTGCTCATGCGTTTCAGATCCACTTCTTGCGCCGCAGCCATCCCCACAGGCCGAGCACGATGACCACGACGATCACCCAGAACAGCTCGTAGCCGTACCTCCAGCCGAGCTCCGGCATGTTGCCGAGGTCGCGCTCGAAGTTCATGCCGTAGACGCCGGCCAGGAAGCTGAGCGGCATGAAGAACACGGTGATGATGGCCATGGTCTTCATCACCTCGTTCATGCGGTTGGACGCATGCATGAGGTAGACTTCCATGAGACCGTTGGTCATTTCGCGGTAGCTCTCGACCAGGTCGAGCACTGCCACGGCATGGTCGAAGCAGTCGCGCAGGTAGGTGCGCGTCTCGGGCATGATGAACGGCACCTCGGGCCGCATGATCGCCAGCACCGTCTCGCGCTCGGCCCATTCGATGCGATGGAAAGCGATCAGCACCCGCCGCGCCTGATGGATTCGGTTCAACGTGTGGGTCGTGGGGCTTTCGAGCGCTTCGTCCTCGAGCTCCTCGACATGGCTCGACAGCGTCTCGATGATGGGGAACTTGCGGTCGACCACCAGATCGATCAGCGCATACACCAAATAGTCGATACCAAACGTGCGCAGCCGGGAGCCCGCCATCTGCAGCCGGTCGCGCACCGGCTTGAAGACGTCCTGCTTGTGATCGTGAAACGAGATCACGTAGTTCTCGCCGAAGAAGATGCTGACCTGCCGCGACAGGAGCTCGCCCGCCTCGTACGAGGGGTCGTTCAGCACGATGAAGCCCTGGCCCTCGTAGAGGTCGAGCTTGCTGCGCTGATGGGCGTGGAAGACATCCTCCAGCGCCAAGGGATGCAGGTTGAAGGCCATGCCGAGGTCGCGCAGCATGTCCGAGCTCGGCCGCCCGGCAACATCGATCCAGGTGCGGCCGGGCGTGCCGAGATGGAAGCGGCACTCGTCGACCTCCACGCCGTGCAGCACCTGCACGTCCTCCGGTGTGTACTCCACCAGGGTGAAGTCGAGCGCCTCGTCCGGCACCGGCGCCCGCCCGGCGAGCAGGCCGGGCGCGGTGCCGGGCTTGGTATGGCGGTGAACCAGGCCGTCCATGATCGCCAACGACGCGGGAGGCGTCAAACCTCCTGCATGACCTGCACCTCCGGCCGCCCGGCGAGGTAGTCGCCGAGCTTGCGGCCGAGCTCCTTGAAGTGCGGTGCGGCGCGATGGGCTTCCAGTGCGGCCTGATCGTCGTAACGCTCCAGCATGACGTAGATGTTGGCATCGTCGGTCTTGTGCAGGGCGTAGAGCTTGTTGCCCGGTTCGTCGGCCCGCACCTTGGCCTGCAGGGCCTTCATGGCCGCTTCGAACTCGGCGTTGGTGCCGGGCTTGATGGTGAGCTTGGCGATGATTCCCAGCATGTCCGTAATCCCCCTACTGCGGCCGCTTTTTCACAAGGTACTTGTGTTCTCCGTCGCAAACCAGTTCGCCGTTCTGGTTATGGATGGTGAGCCGCAACCTCACAACGCCGGTCGTGCGGCCCGGCGTCAGCTCGCTCACCTCGAGCAAGGGATAGAGCGTGTCGCCGCAATAGACCGGCTTCAAGAAGCGCGAGGACTGCTCGAGGAAGCCGACCAGCGAATCGCCGATCACATGCGGGAAGATCCCCGCTCCAGCGGCGCCCTGGATCGCGACCTGCAGGCCGTGCGCCAGCATGTCACGGTGGCCACGGGCGCGGCAGTACTCGCGGTCGTAATGGATCGGATGGTTGTCGCCGCTGGCCAGCTGGAAGGCCGCGAACAGCGATTCGGTCTGGGTGCGTGAGTTGACGTAAAACTTCTGGCCAAGCTTCAGGTCCTCGAACCAGTGCGTCGGTCCGAAGCGATGGTCCTCAGGCTTGAAGCCGGCCGTCGCCACCCCATCCCCTCCCGTTTTTGCCGGCGCACCTTAGCCCGCAGCGAACAGCTCCGCGAGCTTGTCGAGGTTCGGCTCGAGACGATCGGGCCGCGTCGCATCGCGCGCCTCGAGGCCGATGCGGTTGTGCCAATAGACCGGCATGCCGACGGCCTTGGCACCCGGCACGTCCGAGGCCGAGCCGGCTACGAACAACGTCCGTTCAGGCGCGGTTCCCAGGGCTGCCAGCACGGCGCGGTACGGCTCCGGGCGCGGCTTGTAAAAGCCGGCGCTCTCGGCCGTGATGACGGCCTTGAATGGGACGCCGACCCGCCTGGCCGCACGCTCACCGAGCCTGATCGAGCAATTGGTGGCAACCGCCAGCGGCACCGGCAGAGCGCCGAGGACTTGGCGTGCTTCGGGCCACGGCTGCAACTCGTCCCAGCGTCGCTCGAGCTCGTCGGCCAGCCGTTCCGGCAATCCCGCCTCCCGCGCCGCTTCGCGAACCAGGAGCTCGTACGGTCGATAGGCACCGCAGCCGTAGGTCAGCTCGAGGTAGCGCCGCCGCCAGTGCAGTCCGTCGTCGGTCGAGCCGGCGACGTCATTCCACAGCGTCCAGGAATCGAGCAGCGCCGTCAGCAGGTCGAAGATGACGGCGTCGTAGGTCACGCCGCCTTGGCCTTGCGGCCCAGCCCGTCAAACAGGTCGAGCATGCGCTCGCGCCAGCCGTGCACCGGATCGCTGGGTTCGAGCAATTCGAATGGGGTCGTGCTACGCGCCCACAGGAAAGCGCCGACCAGCGCATAATCAGGATAGGCCGGCTGCTCGCCCGACAGGAACGCCTGCTCGCGCAGCACGCGGCGTGCCGGCTCCAGCGCCGAGCGGAACGTGGCGACTCCCGTCTCGCGCGCGATCCCCTGGATGGCGGCGAAGTCGGTCGTGCCCAGCCGCTTGGCGCGCGATTCCTGGAAGTAGGGTTTGTCGACCGGCCGCACGCGCTCGTAGAGGTCGCTGACCAGCAGCGGGAACAGCGCCGGATGCACCGCCGTATCGACCCAACCGACGACGAAGTGGGCATACGAAGCGCCCGCGGCGCCGGGGAACAGCGGCTTGTCGGGATAGGCCTGCTCGAGATGCTTGGCGATCGCCCAGCTGTCCTTCACCACTTTGGTGCCGTCATGGATCACCGGCACCAGCTGCGAATCCGCGAAGGCGATCTTGTGCTTCTCGGTGAAACCGACCGGCTCGTCGCGCCAGTCGAGGCCCTTGTGCCGAAGCGCGAGCTTGGCCCGCCAGCAGAACGGGCTGGGGCGGCGGTCCCCGTCGAGCACGAGGTCGTAGAGCGTGATCATCGGTCCCTCACTTGCCGTCGAGCATGCGGATGATGCCGGAAAAATCCTTCGCGCCATGCCCTGAATTGACGAAGAGGCTGAAGAGCTGCGCCGCCTCCGCGCCGAGCGGCGTGGTGGCGCCGGCAGCCGACGCGGCCTGCTGGGCGAGCAGCAGGTCCTTCAGCATCATGGCCGCGGTGAAGCCTGCCTGGTAGTCGCGGTTGGCTGGCGATGCCGGCACCGGCCCCGGCACCGGGCAATAGTTGGTGAGCGACCAGCACTGGCCCGACGACGTCGAGGCGACGTCGAACAGTTTCTGCGCATCGAGGCCCAGGCGCTTGGCCAGCATGAAGCCTTCGCTGACGGCGATCATTGACACGCCCAGGATCATGTTGTTGCAGATCTTGGCTGCCTGGCCGTTGCCCGTGGCGCCGGCGTGCACGATGTTGCGGCCCATCTTCTCCAGGATCGGCTTGGCCTTGGCGAAGGCGGCGTCACTGCCGCCGACCATGAAGGTGAGCGTCCCGGCCGTGGCACCGCCCACGCCGCCCGACACCGGCGCATCGATCATCTCGAGGCCCGCCTTCTCGGCCAGCGCGCCGACATGGCGCGCGCTCTCGACGTCGATGGTCGAGCAGTCGATCAGGAGCGTGCCCTTGCCGGCATTGGGCAGCACGTCCTTCTCGTAGACCTCGCGCACGTGCTTGCCGGCCGGCAGCATGGTGACGACGACCTCGGCGCCCTGGACCGCCTCGGCGGCCGACGCCGCCTGCTTGGCGCCCTTGTCGATCGCGCCGTCCAGAGCCGCCGCCGACAGGTCGAAGGCGAACACCTGGTGCTGGGCCTTCACCAGGTTGGCGGCCATCGGACCGCCCATATTGCCCAAGCCGATGAAGGCGATCTTCGCCATGTTCCCCTCCCTGCTCAAAATTCAGTCGAACACCAGGTCGTTGGCGAGCGGCTTGAAATGCGCCTCGACCAAGTCGCGCGTGACGCCGTCTATGGTCGCGGGCCGCCACTTCGGCTTCTGGTCCTTGTCGATCAAGAGCGCGCGCACGCCTTCGAAGAAATCGTGATCCGGCCGCATGGCGTGCTGCACCATGCGGTACTCGATGGTCATCGAATCCTCGAACGAGCGGGTGGCGCAGCGGCGCAACTGCTCGAGCGTGATCGCCATCGACAGCGGCGAAACCTTTGCCAGCGCCGCACGCTGCTTCTCGGCCCACTCCCCCCGCTGTCCATTCAACTTGTCGCGGATCTCGCCGACCGTGTCGGCGGAAAAACAGCGGTCGATCTCGGGCATCAGGGCCGGCAGCGACGGTGACCCGGCATCCTCGGCAAAGCGGCCGATCACGGCGTCGACCTTGCGCCTGGCATCGGGCCCCGAGAGATCGGCCGCCCCCAGTGCCGCCTGCAGCTCGTCGAGCCGCGCACTCGGCACGTAGGCGTCGGCAATGCCCGCCCACAGCGCGTCCGCGGCACGCAAGCGATGGCTGGTGAGGGCGAGATAGACACCGAGCGCCCCCTGCAGTCGGCTGAGGAAATAGCCGCCGCCGACATCGGGAAACAGGCCGATGGTCGTCTCAGGCATGGCGAACAGGAAGCGCTCGGTGGCGACCGAGTGCGAACCGTGCACCGAGAGGCCCACGCCACCGCCCATGTCGATGCCGTCGATAAACGAGATCCACGGCTTGGCGTAGCGGTAGATACGGCGGTTGACGATGTACTCGTCGTAGAAGAAGTCGCGCCGCAAGGTGCCGGACGGATTCTCCCGGCTCTCGCGCCAGAGGGCTTGGATGTCGCCGCCGGCGCAGAAGGCGCGGTCGCCCGCGCCACGCAGCACCACCGCCTTGACCGCCGGATCCTTCTCCCAGGCGGGGATGGTCTTCTCCAGCTCGAGGACCATGCCGTGCGTCAGCGCATTCAGCGCTTTCGGCCGGTCGAGCGTGATCAGCCCCAGCCCTTCCTTCACCGCGAAAAGGATTTCACGCTCCGACATCCGAACTCCACCTTTGTCATCCCGAGCATAGCTTCTGTCATCCCGAGCGCGAGCGAGGGATCTTTCCTGCTGCCTCAAAGGTCCCTCGCTGCGCTCGGGATGACAGCCTTTGACGCTCAGTCACCCCATCAGCAGCCGGCGCGAAATCACCACCCGCATGATCTCGTTGGTGCCTTCGAGGATCTGGTGGACCCTGAGGTCGCGCAGATAGCGCTCGATGGGAAAGTCCTTCAAGTAGCCGTAGCCGCCATGCAGTTGCAGCGCCTCGTTGACCACCTTGAAGCCCACGTCGGTGGCGAAGCGCTTGCCCATGGCGGCGGCCTGTGTCGCTTCCGGCGACTTGGCGTCGAGCAGGCTGGCGGCGCGCCAGATCATCAGCCGCGCCGCATCGAGCTCAGTCGCCATGTCGGCGAGCTTGAACTGCGTCGCCTGGAACTCGGCGATCGGCTGGCCGAACTGCTTGCGCTCGACCACGTAGCGCGATGCCGTCTCCAGGCAGGCGCGCGCGCCGCCCAGCGAGCAGGCGCCGATGTTGATGCGGCCGCCGTCGAGCCCCATCATGGCGATCTTGAAGCCGTGCCCTTCCGGGCCCAGCCGGTTGGCCGCCGGCACCTTGCAGTTCTCGAAGATCACCGCCGCCGTCGGTTGGCTGTTCCAGCCGAGCTTCTGCTCCTGCTTGCCGAACGACAGGCCCGGCGTGCCGTTCTCCACCACCAGAGTGGAGATGCCGCCGGCGCCCGGACCGCCGGTGCGCAGCATCACGACGTAGACGTCGCTCTTGCCGCCGCCCGAGATGAAGGCCTTGTTGCCGTTCACCACGTAGTGGTCACCTGAAAGCTCGGCGCGGGTGCCGTGGCTTGCGGCATCGGAGCCGGCGCCGGGCTCGGTCAGGCAGTAGCTCGCGAAGTGCTCCATCGAGCACAGCTTGGGCAGGAACCGCCGGCGCTGCTCGTCGTCGCCGAAGGCGTCGATCATCCAGGCCGACATGTTGTGGATCGAGATGTAGGCCGCCGTGCTGGGGCAGGCCGTAGCCAGCTCCTCCATGATCAGCGCCGCATCGAGGCGGCCGAGCGCACTACCGCCGACGTCGTCGCGCACGTAGATGCCGCCGAAGCCCAACGCCGCCGCCTCGCGCAGGGTCTCGACCGGGAAGATTTTCTCGGCATCCCAGCGCGCCGCCTGCGGCAGCATGCGCTCGGTCGCGAACTGCCGCGCCGTATCGCGAAACGCCTGCTGGTCCTCGCTAAGGGTGAAGTCCATGCGCGCCGGATCATATCGGGGGGTCCCCCTCTGTCAACGAAACGCCGGCGCTCCTATGCTCCCACCATGGCCTGGCGGCAGATGACGGAAGCCGAGTGCGGCGCGCTCGCGGAAGCGCGTCTGGGCGGCGCTCTGTTCTGGATGGTGATCGCCGCTGCGACAGTTGCCGCCGCGGCGCTCGCCGGTGCGATCATCGATCCGCGACCGCTCGCAGCACTCGGTCTGCGCTACACGGTGGCGGTGGCGTTCGTCGGCATCTGGTCGGCGCTGTTCGTCGTCATGACGCTGTTGCACCTGCGCGCCACGCCGCAGGTCGTGAGCGCAGGCCTGCTGGCCTGGATCGCCTGGCGCCTCGCCACTGCGCTCTTGAGCCGCGCCGGTTGGCCGCTTGCCGTCGACCTGCTGGGCGAAGCCCTGCTGGCGGCCGGCTTCTGCGGCTACATGGCCGAGGGGCTGCGGCCGAATGCCTATTATCGCCGTCGCCTTCCCGTCCAGCGAGCGGGTATATAAGCGGGCCATGAGCAACCGCTTCTCGACCCTGGGCCGCTATCCCAATACGCGCCTGCGCCGCAACCGCCGCGAGGACTGGTCGCGCCGGCTGGTGGCCGAGACCAAGCTCTCGGTCGACGACCTGATCTGGCCGGTGTTCGTGCAGGAGGGCCACAACACGCGCACGGCGGTGGAGTCCATGCCGGGCGTCGATCGGCTGTCGATCGACCTGTTCGTCGAGGCCGTCAAGCGGGCGCGCGATCTCGGCATTCCGGCGATCGCGATCTTCCCCGAGACCGATCCCAAGGCCAAGACGCCCGACGCGCGCGAGGCCTACAACCCCGACAATCTGGTGTGCCGCGCCATCCACGCCGTGAAGAAGACGGTCGACGGCATCGGCGTGGTGTGCGACGTGGCGCTCGATCCGTTCAACAGCGACGGCCATGACGGCATCGTGCGCGACGGCTACGTGCAGAACGACGAATCAGTCGAGGCGTTGGTCAAGCAGGCGATCGTGCAGGCTGCGGCCGGGTGCGACGTGCAGGCCCCCTCCGACATGATGGACGGCCGCATCGGCGCCATCCGCCAGGCGCTCGACGCCAAGGGCTTCGAGCACACCCAGATCATGTCCTATGCCGCCAAGTACGCCTCGGCCTTCTACAATCCCTTCCGCGACGCCATTGGCAGCTCGGGCGCACTCAAAGGCGACAAGAAGACCTACCAGATGGATCCGGCGAACTCCGACGAGGCGCTGCGCGAGGTCGGCTTCGACATCGAGGAAGGCGCCGATATGGTGATGGTGAAGCCCGGCCTGCTCTATCTCGACGTCGTGCGACGCGTGAAGGACACGTTCGGCGTGCCGACCTACGCCTATCAGGTGAGCGGCGAGTACTCGATGCTGAGGGGCGCCGCCGACCGCGGCTGGCTCGACTGGAGCAAGGTGCTGCTCGAGACGCTGGGCGGCTTCAAGCGCGCCGGCTGCGACGGCATTCTGACCTACGGCGCGGTCGACGCCGCGAAGCTGCTAAAAAGCAAATGATCGAGCGGCCGTCGGCGCGGCTGATCCTGCTCGATCCGCAGGACCGGCTCTTCCTGTTCAACGTGCACGATCCGGCCGTGTTCGATCCGACCGATCCCCACCACGATCCGTTCTGGGTGATGATCGGCGGCATGGTCGATCCCGGCGAGGAGTTCGTTGAAGCGGCGGTCCGCGAAGCCTACGAGGAGACCAAGCTGCCGGTGATCGACGCGCCGCGCTGGGTCTGGCAGCGCCAGCGCCGCATGAGCTGGCGCGGCAAGGACGTGCTGCACAAGGAACGTTTCTTCCTCGCCCGCACCGATCGCACCGAGATCGACACGTCCGGCCTCGACGAGCGCGAACGGAGCTGGACCCGCGGCCATCGCTGGTGGAAAGCCGACGAGATCGCGGCCTCAGGCGACCGCTTCGAGCCCGGCGAGCTCGGCTCGCACTTTGCCGCTCTCCTGCGCGACGGCGTGCCCGCCGAGCCGATCACCCTGTCGTCCTGAACGACTGAGGACTGTCATCCCGAGCGCAGCGAGGGACCTTTGCTGTAGCCCTAAAGGCCCCTCGCTTCGCTCGGGGTGACAGAGGTCAGCGCTTCTCCCTCTCCCGCTTGCGGCGCTCGTGCTCCTCGGACGCGCCGCGATAGGCGCGCCATGCCAGCACCAGCGCGACCAGGGAGCAGGCGACTCCGACGATCAGGGCGATGGGTTGGGTGTCAGCCATGGTCGAAGAACCTCGCGACGGCGAGATCGCTCCACGGCTGGCGGTTGCCGCGTGCGTGGAAGCCGACGTGGCCTCCCTGCGCTGGCAACAGCGGCGTGAGCGACCGGTTCGACCAATCATAGTCCCGGTAGAGCGCGCCGGGAATCCACGGATCGTCCAGCGCCGCCATCACCAGGGTAGGGATCCTTATCCCGCCCATGAAGCGTGTCGGCCGGCAGCGCTCGTAGTAGTCCTCGGCGCCGGCAAACCCATAGCGCGGGGCGATGAAGCGATCGTCGTATTCCCAGATCGAGCGCGCCTGCACGATCGCCGCGCGGTGGGCCGGCGCGAGCTCGGCCCCCTCGCCCGTCGCCTCGACCTTCATCTCGCCGAGAATATAGCGATGGTAGAGGTGATTGCGCCGCCGCATCATGTGACGGCAGGCGGCTGCCAGATCGATCGGCGCGCACACCGTCGCAGCCGCGTCGAGCGGCGTGGCGTCACCCTCCTCGCCCAGATACTTCAGGAGCATTGCGCCGCCGAGCGAATAGCCGACCGCGACCACGCCGTCGCGCGTGAGCTCGCGCGGCAGGAGCGACAGCACGGCACGAAAGTCCTGGCTGCGCCCGGCGTAGTAGTGCTGGCGGCAGAGCGGCCGCGACGGTCCCGCACCGCGCAGGTTGAGACGCAGCACCCGGCTGCCGCGCGACAGCATCAGGTGCGCCATGCTGAGGATGTAGAGGCTGTCCTCGCCGCCGGTGAGGCCATGGACCAGGATGACGAGCGGCCGTCCCGCCTTCGACGTCACCGGTTGGTCGAGACTGGCGAGAAGCATGTCGCCGCTGCCGTCGGGCAACGGGAATTTCACACGCTCGCTCGTGTGGGGTGCCACCGACCGCGGCATCGAACGCAGCCGGTTGGCCAGAGTCTGCAGATCGGCACCCCACCAGGGAAAGCGCGGCCGAAACGGGGGCAAATCGAGGTCCACAACGTCGATGCTACCCGAGAGTCGCGCAGCAGCAATCGGCTCGAGGCCCGGAGAAGCGACCCCGTTTTTCATCCCGAGCGAATGCGGGGGACCTTGCCTATCGTCCAAAGGTCCCTCGCTGCGCTCGGGATGACACCGGTGGCGCTCGACAGCATCCGGCACCTCAGCAGACGCGCTCCAAAAACTTCTCCAGCGCGAGGTCACACCACGGCTGCTCGCTCGCGGCCGAATGGAAGCCCAGGTGACCGCCGCCTTCGGTGATCAGCGGCACCAGCCAGCGGTTCGACGACCAGTCGAAGTCGCGGTAGTACTCGGCCGGGATCCAGGGATCATCGCCCGCCGCCAGCACCATGGTCGGCACGCGGATCTCCGGCATGTAGTGCAAGGGATTGCACAGCTCATAGTAGTCCTCCGCGCCGCGGAAGCCGTAGCGCGGCGCGAGGAACCGTTCGTCGTACTCGAAGATGCTCTTGGCGTTGCGTACGATCTCGCGCTCTGCAGCCGACAACTCGCCGCCCTCGGCCAGCGTCTCTTTCTTCAGTCCGGCCAATACGTAGGCGTGGTAAAGCCAGTTGCGCGGCCGCATCATGTGCAGTCCGGTGCGCTTGAGGTCGATCGGCGCGCAGATCGTCGCCGCCGCGCGCAGTGGCGAGAACGAGCCCTCCTCGCCGAGATATTTCAAAAGCATCGCGCCGCCCATCGAGTAGCCCACGACGACGATCCCGTTGTCGGTGACCTGCTCGGGCAGTTGCCACAGCACGCGGCGGAAATCGGCGGTGCGGCCGATGTGATAGTGCTCGCGGCAGTGCGGGCGCGATGCACCGCAGCCGCGCAGGTTGAGTCGCAGCACGCAATAGCCGCGCCCCAGCAGATGGCGTGAGGCGTTCAGGATGTGCGAGCTGTTCTCGCAGCCGGTCAGGCCGTGGATCAGGATGACGAGGGGGCGCCCGGCCTGCGGCTCGGCCGGCCGATCGAGCATGCCCACAAGAATGTCACCGCTCGAATCTGCCATGCAGAAACAGATGCGTTCGCTGGTATGGGGGGCAAGGTCTGGCTCGCACGTGCCGAGCAATACCGCAACAGTCTGCAGATCGGCGTTCCACCAGGGAAAGCGTGCACGAAAGGGCGGCAGATCGAGCGTGATCGAATCGATGGACGGGGGCACGTCTAGTCCGTATTCACTTCGTCTCTCGCGCATGAAAACGCCCTCTCGTTTGCAAAGTTCCGCTCTGGGCGTCGCCTGTGCGGCGGGCGCCGCCACGGTCTTCAGCACGGCAGGCGTGATCGTCCGCCGCATCGATCTGCCGGCATGGGACATCTCCTTCTGGCGCTCGGCGCTGCTGACGCTTTCGCTGCTGCCGTTGCTGTTGTGGCAGCGTCGGACCTTGCTGATCGACGTGCGCAACGCCGGCAGAGCGTTGTTCGCAAGTGCCATTCTGCTCGCCGGCGCGTTCGTCGCTTTCATTCTGGCGCTCGGTCTGGCGCCGGTCGCCAACGTCTTGCTGATGTTCGGCGCCACGCCCTTCACCACCGCCCTGCTCGCGCGCTTGTTGCTCGGTGAGCCATTGCATCGTCATACGCTTCTCGCCATGGCGGCCGCCGCTCTCGGACTGGCGCTCAGCGTCGCGGGGTCGTTGCAGGCCGATGCGCTGGTCGGCATGGCCGTCTCCGGCATCGTCGTGCTCTGCATGAGCGGAAACTACGTCGTCGTGCGTCATCGTCGTGATGTCGGCATGGCGCCGGCGATCTGGCTTGCTGGACTCGTCTCGGGCCTCGTCGCGCTGCCGTTCGCGCATCCGCAATCCGTGACCTGGTCGCAACTCCCGTGGCTGCTGGCGCTGAGTCCGGGCCAGCTCGCCGGTGGTCTCCTGCTTTACGTGACGAGCCTCAAGCGCATCCCCGCCGGCCGCGCCGCCCTGCTTGGCTTGCTCGAGCTGGTGCTGGGCCCGCTCTGGGTATGGCTATTCGACGGCGAAAAACCGGCCGATCTCACGCTCGCGGGCGGCCTCGTCGTGATCGGCGCAGCCGCGGCAAACGTGTGGCTCGATTCGCGCAGCGGACGCTAGGCTATCGTCGGGTGGATGACGGCGAGCGGCGTTCGGCCCTGCTTTCTATAGATCAGAAAGTCCGAATCGAAAGTCAGCACGGGGGAGCCTTCGTTAATCTCTGCCATGCGAACGATACAGGCATCGGCCAACGACATTGGCACGTCGCGATACTTCCTTAGCAAGTTGCGGATTAGAGCAATGTGCTCGCGAATTTGAAACGCGATATCGAGTACATCTCCTTGCGTGAGCTCGAACAAGGCATCCTGCCCCACCGGTTGGTTTCGAAGCAAAAACATTGCCTCGGCCAGCACGGCCTCGCAGACGAAAAGCGGCTTGCGGAGCTCGACGAAGCGGTCCTTGGCCCAGTCATGATGCCGATCGGAACGGTCCAAAAGGGCGACAATCGGCCCGGTATCAACGATTGCGCCCATCTCGTCCAAATCCGGCAAGATGCTTGGGATTGGAAGCAAGGTCCGGTACGCCTGAATCGACGATTCCAGCCACGCGCTTCACCAACCGGTCGGCTTTTGTCGTTCGAGCGTTGCGATGGGGGGCTTCGAGGACCATTCTCAACCCCTCCTCCACCAGCTCCCTGAACTTGCGGCCGCGCAGCGCCGCTTGCGCCTTGGCGCGGCGGTACAGATCGTCGGGCAGCTCGACCGTCGTCTTCATCAATGTCCCCATAAAGCCATAAAGCAATATGAACGTGGTGAGCGCTCCCTTCAAGGCGAGCCAAGTGCCGTCATCTTGCAATACGCGCCGCCGCGGCAAAACGTGTGGCTGGATTCGCGACCGGCCACTGGCTAAGAACCGACCATGACCCAGTCCGCCAAAGGCCCGCTTTCGGGCATCGTCGTCGTCGATCTGTCGCGCATCCTGGCCGGCCCCTACTGCACCATGCTGATGGCCGAGATGGGCGCGCGGGTGATCAAGGTCGAGCCGCCCAAGGGCGGCGACGATGCACGCGCCTACGGGCCGTTCGTGAACGGCAAGTCGACCTATTTCGCCTCGGTCAATCGCGGCAAGGAAAGCATCGCACTCGACCTCAAGGCCGACGCCGACCGCGCCGTCTTCGAGAAGCTTCTCGATAGGGCCGACGTCGTCGTCGAGAACTTCCGCCCCGGCACCATGGAGAAGCTGGGCTACGGCTGGGATACCCTGCACAAGAAGTACCCGCGCCTGATCTACGCCTCGGCCTCGGGCTTCGGCCACACCGGCCCGAACTCCAAGGATCCCGCCTACGACATGGTCGTGCAGGGCATGGGCGGCATCATGAGCATCACCGGCAATGAAGGGCAGCCGCCGGCGCGCGTCGGCATGTCGATCGGCGACGTGGGCGCCGGCCTGTTCACTGCCGTCGCCGTCAACGCCGCGCTCGTGCATCGGCTGAAGACCGGCGAGGCGACCAAGGTCGACATCGCCATGTTCGACTGCCAGCTGGCGCTCCTGGAAAACGCCATCATGCGCTACACGGTCGAGGGCGAGGTACCCGGCCCGCTCGGCGCGCGACATCCCACGATCACGCCGTTCCAGGCGTTCGCCACTTCCGACGGCGCCATCATCATCGCCGCCGGCAATGACGGGCTGTTCGTCAAGACCTGCGAAGCGCTCGGCCGAGCCGACCTCGCGACGAACGCCAACTACAAGACCAACGCGCTGAGGCTGAAGCACCACAAGAAACTCGAGCACGAGCTGGAATCGGTGCTGAAGGCCCACCCGACCAGCCACTGGCTCGCGGTGATGGCCAAGGCGGGCATCCCGGCCGGGCCGATCAACAATGTCAAGCAGGCGCTCGAGCATCCGCAGGTCGCGGCGCGCAACATGCTGATCGAGGTGCCCGACGGCAACGGCGGCACGCTGAAGCTCGCCGGCAATCCGCTGAAGATGTCGGCCTTCCATGATCCCAAGACGCGCCCGCCGGCACCCGAGCTCGACCGCGACCGCGAAGCGATCCTCGCCTTCGTCGGCGGGTAAGCGATGATTCTCTTGCCGGACCGCGGACCTCCAGGCCCGCTCATGCTCTTTGCCTCGCCAAACAAGAGGCGGACCTGGAGGTCCGCGGTCCGGCAAGACGATCCACTGACATGCGGCGGCTGACCCGCCTGGGGGCTGGCCTGGCCAAAGTCCTGGGCAGCGCCGCCCTCGCCCTGCTGGTGTTCCTGGCCGGCGTGTATTTCCAGGTGCGCGGCGCGTTGCCGGCCTACAGCGGCCATCTCGAAGCGTCCGGCCTGAAGGCGCCGGTCGAGATCGTGCGCGACCGCAACGCGGTGCCGCACATCATCGCCGGCTCGATCGAGGATGCCGCCTTCGGCCTGGGCTACGTGCACGCCCAGGACCGCTTCTGGCAGATGGAGCTGATGCGACGGCTGGGCCAGGGTCGATTGTCCGAGCTCGTCCCGCCGCGCCTGGTCGGCGCCGGGCTGATCGAGACCGATCGCACCATGCGCGGGCTCGGCCTCTACCGCCGCGCGGGCGACAGCGTGAACGCCTTGTCGCCCGCCACGCGCGCCGCCATCGAGGCTTACGCCGGCGGCGTAAACGCCTGGATCGGGCGTGACGATCAGCAGTTCGGACTGGAGCTCACGCTGACCAAGCTCTTGTCGGGCGGGCGCTACCGACCCGAGCCCTGGCGCCCCGCCGATTCGCTGGTCTGGGCCAAGCTGATGGCGCTCGGTCTCGACGGCAACTGGCGCGCCGAGCTCCTGCGGCTGCGGCTGGCGCGCAAGATCGGCGAGGACGGAGTGAAATTCCTGATCGGCCCGCCGGGCGAGAACCGCGACGCGACGCTGTCGCTGGTCAGCGAGGTCCTGAAGGATATCGACCTCGACCGGCTGTACGACGAGACCGACAACATCGCGACGCGCAAGCGGCAGGCGTCCAACGAATGGGTGGTGTCGGGCGCGCATTCGGTGTCGGGCAAGCCGCTGCTCGCCAACGATCCGCATCTCGGCCTCAGCTTCCCCGGCGTCTGGTACCTCGCGCGGCTGGTCGGCCCGGGCTTCGACATCCGCGGCGCCACCTCGCCCGGCTCGCCCGCCGTCGTGCTGGGCCACAACGGAACGATCGGCTGGGGCTTCACCACCACCAACCTCGACAGCCAGGATCTCTTCGTCGAGCGCGTCGATCCGACCGATCCCAACCGCTACATCACGCCGGACGGGCCACGGCCGTTCGGTGCGCGCGATGAGACCATCAATGTCGCGTGGGGCGAGCCGGTAACGATGCACGTGCGCGAGACGCGGCATGGCCCGGTGATCGACGACTTCATCCGCAGCACCAACAACCTCGTGCCGCAAGGCCATGTGCTCGCATTGCAGGCGACGGCGCTTGACGGCAATGACACGTCGGCCGAGGGCTTCGCCCGCATCGGGCTGGCGCAGAACTGGGACGATTTCCTGAACGCGGCGCGCAAGATCGTCTCGCCCATGCAGAACATGGTCTACGCCGACACGGAAGGAAACGTCGGCCTGATCGCCCCGGCGCGCGTGCCGATCCGACGCAAGGGCGACGGCTCGATGCCGGTGCCCGGCTGGACGTCGGAGTACGACTGGGCGGGCTTCGTGCCGTTCGACGAGCTGCCCAAGGTCTACAACCCGCCCAGCGGCATCATCGTCAACGCCAACGCCCGCCTGGTGCCGGACGACTATCGCCACTTCATCAGCCGTGACTGGGGCGAGCCCTACCGCCAGCGGCGCGCCAACCAGCTGTTGCGCGAGGTCGAGCGCCATCCGGTCTACGGCATGATCGTCATGCAGGCCGACAACCTGACGCTCGACGCCGACGACATGCTGCCCATCCTGCTGAAGGGCGCGCCGCGCAATCCGCGGGCCGCGCGCGTGCACGCGCTGATGAGCCGGTGGAACCGCTTCATGCTCGCCACCCGGCCCGAGCCGCTGATCTACACCGCGTGGCTGTGGGAGCTGCAGCGCGGCATCCTGGCGGACGAGCTGGGCGAGGATCTGTTCGACGCGATGGCCACCCCCAACGTGCCGCTCCTGATGAGGATCATCAAGGAACAGCCCGGCTGGTGCGACGACGGCGGCACGACCAAGATCGAGACGTGCGAAGACCAGATCGCGCTGGCGCTCGAACATGCGCTCGACTGGATCTCGCGCAGCCAGGGCCCCGACATGGAGAAATGGCAATGGGGCGTCGACCACGTCGCCGTCCATCGCCATCCCCTGTTCGACGCCGTCCCGCTGCTGCGCGACCTCGCTTCGGTGCGCTTCGTGTCGGACGGCGGGGCGCAGACGCTGAACCGCGCGCAGCCCTCGTACCGTGGACCGCGGCCCTTCGATGCCGTGCACGGCGCCGGCTACCGTGCGGTCTACGACTTCAGCGATCTCGACAACAGCCGCTTCGCTACGCCGCTCGGCCAGTCGGGCAACATGCTGTCGCCCTGGGCGCACAACTTCATCGAAGGCTGGCGGGCCCTGAAGTACATCGAGATCACCGGCACCCGCGCCGAGGTCGAGCACACGGCGTCCGGCATCATCACCCTCGCGCCGCCGCGACGATAGCCTCCCCCGTCAAACGGGAGAGGTGGCCCGAGAGCCCGAGGCGGAAGGCAACACATAGCTGTCATCCCGAGCGAAGCGAGGGACCTTTCCTGTTGCCGTGAAGGTCCCTCGCTACGCTCGGGATGACATTGAGCGTCATAGCAATGACGGTAGCCCTCCCCCTCCGCCCCTAGCGGGGCACCTCCCCCGTATGACGGGGAAGAACGGCTGCATCACTTGCCGATGCAGGTGGCCGCCGTCTCCGGCGTGCAGACGTCGAGGCCCGTGTAGGTCGGGTCATTGGGCGCGGGCTTGCCGTCCTTGATGTCCTTCAGGAAGAACATCGTCTTGTAGCCCATCTCGGCGGGGCGCTGGCCGACCTGGCCCTTCGACAGGCCGGCTTTCAAGAGGTCCATCTGCACCGGCAGCGTGTCGGCCACGACCAGCGCCAGCGACCCGTCGGCGATACGCGCCTTGTACTTCTCGGCGACCCGCTTGTAGGCCTGCGGGATGAACTGCGGGAAGCCGCCCGTAGGAATGAAGGCATCGAGCTTGGGATACTTGCCCAAGATGTCCTCCATCTGCTGGACCGAGCGTGGGAAGTCGTCGTCGGTGTAGAGCGGGCAGCCGGCGACCTCCGTCCAGCCGTTCTGGCCGGTGAGCTTGGTGCCGGGCGCCTGCGCGCTCTTGGTGCCGGCGAGCGTGTCGCGAATGCCCTGCATGCGCTCGTTGTGGTTGGCTGCTGCCGCGCCGCCCGACTGGATGCAGATCGTGCCGCCCTGGGGCTTGAGCTTCTGGGCGATCTTGGCGAGGTTGACGCCGATCTCGTAGTTGTGCGTGCCGACATAGGCGATGCGCAGCGCCTTGTCCTTGTCCAGAAGGTCGCTGTCCCAGGTCAGCACCGGGATGCCGGCCGCCTTGGCGCCTTCCAGCGCCTTGCCCATGGCCGCGGCGTTCGATGGCGAGACGGCGATGCCGTCGACCTTCTTGGCGATCAGGTCGTTGACGACCTGGACCTGCTCCTCGCCGCCGCCATGTTCGCCTGGTCCTATGTACAGGCATTCGATGGCGCCGCCGAGCTCCTTCTCGGCCTTCTTGCAGCCGTCGCGGGCCTGGTCGAAGAACGGGTTGTTGGTGTTCTTCGGCACCAGCGCGAACACGTACTTCTTCGACTGGGCGTCCGCGGCTTGACTGATCGCGACGATGGCCGCCGCCATCGCCGTTGCGGCCAAGAGCTTTGCAATCAGTTTTTCCTTCATGGGCGTTTCCTCCGTTCGCAGGTTGACGCCGACCGGGCGAGGTTGACCGAACGCCTCAGTCGGCGCGGCTTCCGCGGATCCGCTCGAGCAGAACCGCGAGAACGATGAAGGCGCCGACGAAGGCGCCCTGCCAATTCGAATCGATGCCGGCCATCAAGAGGCTGTTGCGAATGACCTCGATCAGCGTCGCACCGATCAAGGCCGCGTAGGCGCCGCCTTCGCCGCCCATCAGGTTGGCGCCGCCGATGACCGTCGAGGCGATGACCCTGAGCTCGTAGCCCGTGCCCAGCGCATTGATGGCCGAGCCCTGCCAGCCGACGACCATGACGGCGGCGATCGCCGCCGTCAGGGCGCAGAGCGTGTAGACCTGGAGCTTGATGCGATTGACGGCGACGCCGGCAAGGCGCGCGGCCGCCTCGTTACCGCCGACGGCATAGACATGCCGCCCCCAAGGCGTGAAGCGGAAGACGAACCCGAAGACGAAGGCCATGATCAGCAGCAGCCAGACCATGTTGGAGATGCCGGCAATCTCGCCGCCGCCGATCGCATTGAAGATGTCTCCGTCCGGCCCGAAGTCGTAGATCATCTTGTTTTCAGACAACACGACGGCGAACGATCGCGCCGCCGCCAGCATGCCGAGCGTGACGACGAACGACGGTAGCCCGACATAGGCGACGAAGAGGCCGTTGATCAGGCCGCACAGCGCGCCGCTGCCGAGTCCGGCCAGCACCGCGAGCCACCAGGAATGGCCGGCCTGCAGCACGAGGCCGCAGACGATGCCGGCGAGGCCCATCACCGAGCCGACCGACAGGTCGATGCCGCCGGTGATGATCACCGCCATCATGCCCAGCGCCATGATGCCGATGTAGGCGAAGTTGCGCGTGATGTTGAAGAAGTTGTCCCGCGTCGGAAACGACTGGGGCTCGAGCCAGCTCATCACCGCGCAGATGATGAGGACGGCAACCGTGACCCAGAACGGCTGTGCCGCGAACCACGTGCGCAGGAACGCGAGACCTCTCTTCATATGGAGCGCGGCCCTCGTTCTCCTCCCCAACGGAGTTGGGGAGGTGTCCGCGCCATCGCGGACGGAGGGGTCATGATTCATGAGGATCATGACCCCTCCGTCGCCGTAAGACGGCGACACCTCCCCAGCAAAAGCTGGGGAGGAGAATGAAATCCGCGCCGATAGATTCACAGCCTCTCCTGGTCCGCTCATGCTCATGACGCGGACCAGGAGGTCTGCGCTCCACCTGAGCAGCGCCGGCTACGTCGCGTGTCTCGCTCATGGCTCACGCCACCCGGATGGCGCCGGTGATGAGGCCGGTGACCTCTTCAGGCGAGCTCGCCTCGATGGGCTTGTCGGCGACCTTGTGGCCGCGCCGCAGCACGACGATGCGGTCGGCGACGCCGAACACGTCGGGCATGCGATGGCTGATCAGCACCACCGCCATGCCCTGGTCGCGCAACCGCCGCAGCAGGTCGAGGACTTCCGCGACCTGCCGCACGCTGATCGCAGCTGTCGGCTCGTCCATCAGCACGATCTTGGCCCGCGACAGGTGCGTGCGCGCGATGGCGACGGCCTGCCGCTGGCCGCCCGACATCGTGCGGACCTTCTCGGCCGGCCGCGTCTCGGATTTCAGTTCGGCGAACAGCTCGCGAGCCCGCTCGTTCATCGCGCGATCGTCGAGTATGCGGAACGGACCGAAGCCGCGGGTCTGCTCGCGCGCCAGGAAGACGTTGGCCGAAGCGGTGAGGTTGTTGCACAGCGCCAGGTCCTGGTAGACGACCTCGATGCCGGCGACGCGCGCATCGACCGGCTTGTGGAAATGCACCGGTTGGCCGTCCAGCAGCATCTCGCCATCCGACGGTGGAAAGTTGCCGGCCATGATCTTGACCAAGGTCGATTTGCCGGCGCCGTTATCGCCCATCAATCCGACGATCTGCCCGCCGTCGAGCTCGAAATCGACCTGCGACAAGGCCTCGATGGCACCGAAATGCTTGGAGATGCGCTTGAGCTCGAGAACAGCCACCGAGTCCTCCCTTCGCATCGAAGCTCTACGCGCAGCAAAAGCACGCACAGCTGTTTTTCTTGATTGCGCTAGTCATCACCTCCCCATCGCGGAGCCCGCGATGGGGAGGTGTCCGCGCAGCGGACGGAGGGGTCAAGCTCATGACTCATGACCCCTCCTTCGGCGTAAGACGCCGACACCTCCCCGCGCGGTGCGCAGGGAGGAGAGGACCGTAGGCGTGGCTGTTTGTTCCTGTCCAGCCGCAATCCCGCATGTCTCGACCTTGACCAGCCTCGCCCGTCTTGCGGGAGGCGGCCCGAAGGGCCGGAGGCGGAAGTGACGAACGGCTGTCGTGCCGAGCGACAAATGTCATCCCGAGCGTAGCCACCTGTCATCCCGAGCGCAGCGAGGGATCTTTAAGGCTTACGAAGGATCCCTCGCTACGCTCGGGATGACAGCGGTGTGGCCTCTCCCTCCGCCCCCGTATGTCGGGGGAGGGTTATTCGGCCGGCGCCGGTGCCTCCGTACCATGCCGTTCTTTCGAATGATCGGCGGCCAGCATCAAGTAGACCGCCGGTACCACGAACAGCGTGAAGAGCGTGCCGATGGCGATGCCGGTGGCGATCACCAAGCCCATGCTGAAGCGGGAGACGGCGCCCGCGCCGGTGGCGACGATCAGCGGCACAACGCCCAGCACCATCGCGGCCGTGGTCATCAGGATCGGCCGCAACCGGATCGCCGACGCCTCCTCGATCGCCTCGCGCTTGGACTTGCCCTCGCGCTGCAGGGTGTTGGCGACCTCGACGATCAGGATGCCGTGCTTGCTGATCAGACCCATCAAGGTCACCAGGCCGACCTCGGTGTAGATGTTGAGGGTGGCGCCCGGGATGCCGAGCGTGCTCAGCACCGTTAAAAAGAGCAGCGCGCCTGCCAGCGACATCGGCACCGAGAACAGGATGATCAGCGGGTCGCGGAAGCTCTCGAACAGGGCGGCCAGCGACAGGAAGATGATGATCAGCGCGAAGCCGAAGGTGACGATGAAGCCGCCCGATTCCTGGACGTACTGGCGTGACAGCCCGCCATAGTCGACCATGTAGCCCTGCGGCAGGGTGCGGGCCGCGAGGTCCTTCAGGTAATCCAGCGCCTCGGCCTGCGCCACGCCCGGCATCGCCACGCCCTGGATTGTGGCGCTGTTTAACTGCTGGAAGTGGTTGAGCGATTCGGGAATGACCTTGGTGGTGATCTTGGCGACCGTCGAGACCGGCACCGACGTCCCGTCGGCGGCGCGGATGTAGTAGTTGAGCAGCTGCTCGGGATTGAGCCGCGCGCGCTGCGCCACCTGCGGCATCACCTTGTACGACCGTCCGTCCAGGCTGAAGTAGTTGACGTAACCGCCGCCCAGCATCCAGGCGAGCGCGCTGCCGACGTCGCTCATCTTCAGCCCGAGCTGGGCCGCCTTGTCGCGGTCGATTTCGACGGTGACCTGCGGCTGATCGACCTTGAGGTCGGTGTTCATGAACATGAACATGCCGCTCTTCAGCGCCTCCTGCAGGAACTGCTGGGCGACCTCGTTCAGCTGGTTGAAGGGCGCGGTGGTGGTGATCATGAACTGCACGGGCAAGCCCTGGCTGCCCGGCAGCGGCGGGGGCTGGAAGGCCACCACCTGCGCGCCGGCCACCTTGCTCACCTCCTGCTGCACCACGGGCATCATCTGGTTGGTCGTCGTCGTTCGCCTGTCCCACGGCGTCAGCACCATGCCGGCGATCGATTGGCCCGGGACGTCGAGCTGGAACACATGGTCGGTCTCGGGATGGCCGCGGAAGATCTCGTAGACCTGCCGGCCATACAGCAGCCGCTGGTCGATGGTCGCGGTCGGCGACGCCGTCGACAGCGTGATGATGACGCCCTGGTCCTCCTGCGGCGCCAGCTCGCTCTTGGTGCTGGTGTAGAGAAAGTACAGGCTGACGAGCACGATGGCGGCGAACGCGCCCGTCACCGGCAGGTAGTTGAGACTTCCGTGCAGACGGCGCGAATAGAGGCGGCGCAGCCCGTCGAAGCTGCGGTCGATGACGCGGATCAGCCACGCCTCCCAGCGGCTCACGCCCTGTCCGTGCGGCTTCAGGAGTCGCGAGCACATCATGGGCGAAAGCGTCAGCGCCACGATCGCCGAGACCGTGACGGCGCCCACCAGCGTGAAAGCGAACTCGGTGAACAGCGCGCCCGTCAAGCCTTTCTGGAAGCCGATCGGGACGTAGACCGCGACCAGCACGACGGTCATGGCGATGATCGGGCCGGCGAGCTCGCGGGCCGCCTGGATGGCGGCGGGCATGGGCGCCATGCCTTCCTCGAGATGGCGGTTGACGTTCTCGACGACGATGATGGCGTCGTCGACCACCAGGCCGATGGCCAACACCAGCGCCAGCAAGGTCAAAAGATTGATGGAGAAGCCGAAGGCCAGCATCAACGTGAAGGTGCCGACCAGGGACAATGGAATGGCAATGGTGGGGATCAGCACCGAGCGCACCGAGCCCAGGAAGGCGAACACAACCAAGGTGACGATGACCAGCGCTTCGACCAACGTGCGAATCACTTCGTCGATCGCGCTGTTCACGAATTCCGTCGCGTCGTAGACGATGCGTCCGTCCAGCCCTTGCGGCATGTTGCCGACGATCTCGGGAAAGACGGCGCGCACGCCCTTGACGACGTCCAGGAGGTTGGCCGAAGGCGCCACCTGGATGCCGATGTACACTGCCTGCTGGCCGTCGAACGCGACCTGCGAATCGTAATCGTCCGACCCCAGAGTGACGTTGGCGACGTCCTTCAGGCGCACGATCGCCCCGCCCTGCTGCTTCAGCACCAGGTTGCGGAACTCGTCGAGCGTATGCAGGCTGGTCGACGCGCTCAGCATCACCTGAACCATCTGGCCCTTGGTGGTGCCGAGCCCCGAGATGTAGTCGTTGTTGGAGAGCTGCGTGGCGACGTCCGCAGCGGTCAGGCCGAAGGCCGCGAGCTTCTCGGGGTCGAGCCAGGCGCGCAGCGCGAAGTTCTTGGCGCCCAAAAGCTCGGCGGTCTGCACACCTTCGACGGCCTGCAGCTTGGGCTGCACCACGCGCGTCAGGTAGTCGGTGATCTGGTTGGGCGCCAGCTCCGAACTGTTGAAGCCGAGATACATGGCGTCGATGGTCTGGCCGACCTTGACCGTCAGCACCGGCTGCTGCGTGCCGGGCGGCAGGCGGTTCAACACCGAGTTCACCTTGGTATTGATCTCCGACAGCGCCTTGTTCGAATCGTAGTTCAGCCGCAGGTACACCGTGATCGTGCTGGCGCCGCTGGTGCTGGTCGAGGTCATATAGTCGATGCCGTTGGCCTGGGCGATGGCCTGCTCCAGCGGCGTCGTGATGAAGCCCGCCACGACGTCGGGATCGGCGCCGTAATAGACCGTGCTGACGGTGACCACGGCGTTCTCGGTGCGGGGATACTGCAGCACCTGCAGGGTTCCTACGGCGCGCACGCCAAGCACCAGGATCAGCAGGCTCACCACCATGGCGAGCACCGGCCGGCGGATGAAGAGGTCGGTGAATTTCATCGGCGCCCTCGCTCAGCGATCGACCGGTTGCGGATGGGCGTCGTTGGCCGGCTGCACCGTGTTGTTGACGGTGATCGGCACGCCGTTGCGCAGCTTCATCTGCCCGCCGGTGACGACGACCTGGCCCTCGCCCACACCCTTCAGCACCGCGACCTGGTCGCCGCGCGTCGCGCCCAAGGTGACGAAGACCTGATGGACCGTCAGCCGGTCCTTGCCCTGGCCGTCCTTGCCCCTGTTGTCGACGACGTAGACCAGGTTGCCGTACGGATTGTAGCTGATCGCCGTCTGCGGCAGCGTCACCAGCTGCTGCGGCGCACCGACCGCGATTGCGACGCTCACGTGCATGCCGGGCAGGAGCCTGCGGTCGTCGTTGTCGAGCGTGGCGCGCACCTGAACGTTGCGCGTGCCGGTGTCGATCTTGGGGTTGATCGCCGTGATGGTGCCCTTGAACAGCTCGCCCGGATAAGTGTCGACCTTGGCCGTCACCGCCTGGCCGACCTTGATCTTGGCGATATCCTGCTGCGGCAGGAAGAAGTCGGCGTAGATCGGCGTCAGTGCCTGCAGCGTGGCGATCACGGTGCCCGCCGCCAGGTATTGGCCGAGATCGATCTGGCGCAAGCCCAGCCGGCCCGCGAAGGGTGCGCGCAGGGTCTTCTTCTCGACCATCGCCTTCTGCTGGTCGACCTGGGCCTGGAAGTTCTGCAGGTTGGCGGCGTCGTTGTCGACCGTCGACTGGGCCACCGCCTGGGTCCTGAGCAGTCGCGAGTTGCGCTCGTAGTTCAGCGTGTAGAGCTTCGCCATCGCTTCGAGCGAATGCAGCTTGGCAACCTCGTCGTTGTCGCGCAGCTTGAGCAGGACCTTGCCGGCCTCGACATCGTCGCCGGACTGGAAGTTGATCTCCTCGACGATGCCCGGCACCTCGAGCGACAGGTCGGCGCCGCGCACCGCGCGCAGGCTGCCGACCGCCTCGAGCCGGTCCTGCCATTCGGTCTCGACGGCGGTCGCAGTCGATACGGTCTGCGGCATGTTGCCCATGCCGGACATGAATTCCTTGATCTTCATGCCAACCACGGCCTTGAAGCCGAATACGCCACCGAGAACAATGGCGACGGTGACCAACATGATGAGCATGCGCTTGATCATTGTGTCGTCTCCATGCGGACTGGCGCGACGCCGTCCGCGCTAGTCACTGGCCCGGTCAGTGTCCCGAGCGCGGCAGGTGCACGTCCTGAAATGGCGGCAGCCAGAAGATGTCCGGCTTGCCCAACGATTTGGGATCGACGTCGGCTCGGTGCCACCAGCCGCCGCCCAGCGCCTCGAACAGGGCAGCCACGTCGCTGTAGCGGGCCGCTTGCGCCTTCACGCGGTTGATGAGGGCGTTCTCGTAAGTCTGCTGCGCGTTCAACAGCGTCAGGTAACTGATCGCGCCGGCCTGGTACTGCTGCTGCGACAGAGCGTAGCTCTGCTCGGCATCCTGCTCTGCCGCGACAGCGGCGGTGAGCGCCCCGGCGTCGGACTGCAACGCCCGCAGCGCATTGGCGACGTCCTGGAACGCCGAGAGCACGATCCCGCGATAGCTCGCCGCCGCTTGGTCGAAAGCGGCCACGGCGGCCCGCTTCTTGTGCTCGAGCTGCCCGCCGTCGATCAGGGTCTGCGCGGCGCTGACGCCGAGGCTCCAGAAGGCGGTGCCAGGCCCGAACATGGAGGCGACACCCAGCGATGCCGTACCCAGCTGCCCGGTGATGTTGAACTGCGGCAGCTGGGCGGCCGTCGCGACGCCGATATTGGCGCTCGCCGAATGCAGCTGCGCCTCCGAAGCACGGACGTCGGGTCGCTGCTCCACGAGTTGCGAGGGCAGACTGAGCGGCAGGTCCTTGGGCAGCTGCAGGGTTTCCAGCTGCAGGCCCTGCCCGGCATCCTCGGTCGGCGCCAGGCCGAGGTAACGCATGAGCTGGTTGCGCTGCTGCGCGAGCTGCTTCTGCAGGGGTGGCAGCGTCGCCTGAGTCTGCGCCAGGCTCGCTTGCTGGGCGAGCACGTCGGCGCGCGAGGCGCCGCCCATGGTGAACTGTTCCTGCACCAGCCGCAGCCCGTCGGTCTGCAGCCGGATGATGACCTCGGTCGCGGCGATCTGGCCGCGCAGCGAGGCGAGATTGACGGCCGCGACCACCACGTTGGCGGTCAAGGTGAGATAGGCGGCCTCGAGCTGGAAGCGCTGGTACTCCGCCAGCGCGGCCTGCGATTCGACCTGCCGGCGCACGCCGCCCCAAAGGTCCGGTGCGTAGGCGACGCTGAGCGACGCCGTCGTCACGCCGAACTGCGAGGTAAAGCTCGGCTGGCCGAACTGATTGCCGCTCTGCAGCTGCTGCGTGGCGCCGGAATTGCCGCTGATCGTAGGAAACAATGCGCCCTGCTGGGCGTAGAGCTGCTCGCGCGCCTGCCGCAGGGCGGCTTGCGCGGCGTCCAGGTCGGGATTGGCGCGCAGCGCCTGCTCGACCAGCTGGTCGAGCTCACCGGAATGGTAAAGCTCCCACCAGCGGCCTGGAACGTCGGCGCCCAGCATCAGCGACTGCGCTTCGCCGCCATGGACCGGCGCCGATGAGGTGCGCGGCACCAGGTTTTCCGGCGTGTAGCCCTCGACGCTGGGCTTGTCCGGCGACTTGAAGTCCGGCCCGACGGTGCAGGCCGTCACCATCGCCGCGACCGCCATCGGCGCGGCGAGCGCCAAGGCGGCTCGCCCCAGACGCCACGTCGTCCGGGTCGCCTGCGACGCGCTCGTCATTTCCTGCTGCCCCTTGGTTTCGCGACTGCGGCCTTGCCGGCCAGCGCTGCGCGCAAAATGGCCTCGGTCTGCGAGCGCACCAGCGCACACACTGCGGCGACACGATCTTCGCCGATCGTCGCCTCGCCGAGGATCTGCTGCACGGTGGTGTGGCAGAAGATCGTGGCCTGGCCGAACACGGCGAGCGTTCGCAGTATGGTTGCCGGATCGTCCAGCGCACGCCCGAACAGACGGCCTATGAGGGCGGCGCAGGGCTCGAAAATCTGCCGGCGTCCCTCTTCTTGGAGGCGCACGAGGACCGGTGTGCGCTCGACCTCAGCGCGCGCCCACAACAGCCGTCGCGCCTCGACCTCCTCGCCGCGCGAGACGAGCACCACGAAGCGTTCGAGGATCGAGCACAGCGCGTCAATCAGTTCCTCGCTCGTGGTGCCCTTCTTCTCGAGGAGCGCCAGCGCCTTGGCGGTGACCGGCGCCATGAAGGCCTCGCTCTCTTCGACGCAGAACGAGACGACGGCCCGATAGAGGCCCTCCTTGCTGCCAAAGTAGTACGGAATGGCGGGCAGGTTGACCCCCGCCCGCTCCGCGAGAAGGCGCGTGCTGGTGGCCTCGTAACCCTGCTCGGCGAACATCTCGAGCGCGGTGCCGAGGATGCGCCGGCGGGTCTCCTCGCCGCGCAGGTAGGTGCCGGGCCGGTGGCGCAGGGTCGTGATGCTCATGGTCTCACCGTTTAGGTCAATTAATATCGATCGATAGACAATGTCAATCGGCCGATATTATTTCAGGCGACGGGCATCATGGGTTTGCCGAGGTTGTCATCCCGAGCGTCAGCGGACCCTTGGGGCAGCAAGAAAGGTCCCTCGCTACGCTCGGGTGATAGAGTGTCTTGCTCGGGATGCGCCAACGGCGCGCCAGCCATTGACCCGCGCCCCGCGTGCACCTACATCGCTTGCATGCTCACCACGCGCGCACCTTCTCTGCGAATGCGCCGGCCCCTTCGTCCGGTTGGGGCTGCAGGCTGACGCGCGCGCCATAGACGCTCGATCGGTCTCTCCAGCCCTTCCGCGCGAAGGGCTTTTTTGCGTCTGCACTCGCGGAGAGACCCATGACCAAGTTCCTGATCACCAGCGCCCTTCCCTACGTCAACGGCGTAAAGCATCTCGGCAATCTCGCGGGCTCTCTGCTGCCCGCCGACATCCATGCGCGCTTTCGCCGGCAGACCGGCCACGACGTGCTGTTCCTGTGCGGCACCGACGAGCACGGCACACCGGCCGAGCTGGCCGCCGCCGCCGCAAGCTTGCCGGTGGCCGATTACTGTGCGCGCCAGCACATGATCCAGGCCGAAATCTATCGCCGCTTCGGCCTGTCGTTCGACCATTTCTCGCGCACCTCAGGCGCTGCGAACCATCGGCTGACGCAGGAAATCTTCGCGCGCCTGGATGCCGCCGGTTACATCGAAGAACGCACCCTGCGACAGGCTTATTCTCCGACCGACAGGCGCTTCCTGCCCGACCGTTACGTGATCGGCACCTGCCCACATTGCGGCCATCCAGCCGCGCGCGGCGATCAGTGCGAGAGCTGCACGCGGCTGATCGACCCGCACGAGCTGAGCGAACCGCGGTCGGCGATCTCCGGTGCCCGCGACATCGAGTTCCGCGAGACTCGACACCTGTTCCTGAAACTTGCCGCGTTCGAGGGCCGGCTGCGCTGCTGGATCGATGCGCGTCACGACTGGCCGCCGCTGGTTCAATCGATCGCGCGCAAATGGCTGGACGAAGGACTGCGCGACCGCTGCATCACGCGCGATCTGACGTGGGGCGTGCCGGTGCCCAAGACCGGCTTCGCGGACAAGGTGTTCTATGTCTGGTTCGATGCGCCGATCGGCTACATCGCCGCCGGCGTCGAATGGGCCGAACAGGCGCCCGGACGCGACTGGCGCGCGTGGTGGCAGGGCGGCGACGAGGTACGCTACCTGCAGTTCCTCGCCAAGGACAACGTCCCCTTCCACGCCGTCAGCTTTCCCGCCACGCTCCTGGGATCGGGCCTGCCGCTGAAGCGCGTCGACATCATCAAGGGTTTCAACTGGCTGACCTTCGAAGGCGGCAAGTTCTCGACCAGCGAGGGCCGCGGGATCTTCACCGACCGGGCCCTCGAGCTCCTGCCGGCCGACACCTGGCGCTGGTGGCTCGCCGCCAATGCGCCCGAAGGCGATGACGTCGATTTCACCGTCGAGCGCTTCGTCGACGGCATCAACAAGGACCTGGCCGACACCTTCGGCAATCTCGTGAACCGCTGCCTGTCGTTCGTCGCCAACCGCTTCGACGGCAAGGTGCCGGACGGCGGCGCAGGCGGCGCGAGCGAGCGTGATCTGGCCGCGGCCCTCGACCGGCACCTCGCGCACCTGCGCGCCCATCACGAGGCCCTCGCCTTCCGCAAGGCCGCCGACGAAGTGAGGTCCATCTGGAAGCTCGCCAACGCCTATCTGGCGCACGCCGCTCCCTGGTCGGCGATCAAGCAAGATCCGCCGCGTGCCGCCGCGATCGCACGAACCGGCATCAATCTGGTTCGCCTCGCCGCCCTTGTGGGCTGGCCTTTCATCCCCTTCGCCGCGGCCGAAGTATTGCAATGCCTTGGTGATGGTATCGACCGAGTGGCATGGCCGGACAGAGCGCGAGAGGACTTGTGCGCCATACCGGCGGGGCGCCCGATCAAGCTGCCTCCGCCGCTTTTTCCAAAAATCTCGCGGGAGGCGTTGGCGGCTAACGTGGCCGGTCGCCGGCCAGCGTGATGCGATGCATCACGCGGCGGTAGCCGTGATAATCGTTGATCGGGTTGTGCATGGCGCAGCGGTTGTCCCAGAAGGCGAGCGAGCCTACCTCCCAGCGGAAACGGCAGGTGAACTCAGGCTTCACCTGGTGCTCCCACAGGAACCGCAGCAACGGCAGGCTCTCCTTCTCGGTCCAGCCGGCCAAGTGCGCGGTATGGGCTGCCGACGTGTAGAGCGCCTTGCGGCCGGTCTCGGGATGCGTGCGCACGATGGGGTGCTCGGCGGTCAGCACCTTGAGCTCGACGCCGGCCGCCTTCAGGCGATCCTCGCGCGTCTTCGACACGTCGGCCTTGGCCGACGAGCTTACGCCCACCAGGCCTTCGAGGGTTTCCTTGAGGCCATCCGACAGCGCCTCATACGCCAGATACTGGTTGGCGAACATCGTGTCGCCGCCGAACGGCGGCACCTCGCGGGCCAGCAGCATGCTGCCCATCGGCGGCTGCGGCAGGTAGGTCGTGTCGGAATGCCAGATGCCGCCGAAGTTGCTGCGCTCATGCTCGAGCTTGACCACCGGCGTGATCATCGGCGCCTCGGTTAGGCCCTTCAGCTGCGGATACTCGATCGGCTCGCCGAAGCGGCGCGCGAAGGCCAGCTGCTGCGGCGGCGTGACCTTCTGGTTGCGCAGGAAAATGACGAGGTGGTCGAGGAAGGCCTGCCTGACCTCGGCCACGACATCGGCCTCGAGCTCGCGCGCCATGTCGACGCCCATGATCTCGGCGCCCAAGGCGCCGGCCACCGGCCTCACCTCGATATGTCGATAGTTGCGCATGGCCCTACTCCTTTGCCCACGGCGGCGCGGTCTTGGCCATGAAGGCTTCGATTCCCTGCACTGCTTCCGGCCGCCGCAGCAGGCCAACCAGATCCTGCGCCGCTATGTCCAGCACGCTGCGATCGTCGGCGGTGGCGCATTGCAGCACCAGCCGTTTGACCGCCGTTCGCGCGGCGGGCTCGAGCTTCACGACGTCGTCGATCAGCGCCTTCAGGGTCCGGTTGAGCTCCGCGGTATTGGCGCAGAGATGCCGCCCGACGCCCAGGCGCAGCGCCTCGGCAGCACCGATCACGCGCCCGGTCACGGCAAGATCGCGGGCCGCGCCCTCGCCGATGCGCCGCACCACGAAGGGAACGATCTGCGAGGGAATGAAACCGACCTTGGGCTCGGGCATGCCGAACGCAGCCGATTCGTGCAGGATCACGATGTCGGAGCAGCACGCCATGCCGAAGCCGCCGCCCACCGCCGAGCCTTCCACGACCGCAATCGTCGCCTGCGGCAGAGTATTCAACGCCAGCAACGCATCGCCGAATTGGCGATAGGCCGGCAGCAGCGGATCGACCGCACCGTTGCCGGGCTTGGCCGGCATGTCGGCCATGGCGGCAAGATCGCCGCCGGCGCAGAAATGCCCACCGGCGCCGCGCAGGACGAGGGCGCGGCAGCCCGCATCGTTGCTGAGGCGCGTGAACGCGTCCTCGAGCTCGAGCATCATGGCGTGCGTCAGCGCATTGCGCCGCTCGGGCCGAGCGAGCGTGAGGCGTGCGATGGCACCGTCATGCTCGAGCCTGATGTTGGCGTAGTCGGCCATGGAGAAAGTCTTAGCGACCGACTAGGGTGGCAACAAGATGATGCGCTGGCTCGTTCCGCTGATCGCGGCGATGGGCGCCGGCCTTGCGAACGCGCAGGACTGGGCCGACGTCAGGACGCCGGCACCCGGCCCGCCGCAGTCGATCGGCTCGTACACCGCGGGCTGCCTGCAAGGCGCCCGGGCGCTGCCCCTGGAGGGGCCGGGCTACGAAGTCATCCGCATCAGTCGCAACCGCTACTGGGGCCAGCCGGTCACGTTGGACTTCATCAAGGACCTGTCGGAGAAAGTCCGCGCCGCAGGCCAAGCGCCTCTCTATATCGGCGACATCGGCCAACCGCGCGGCGGGCCTGCCCCTTCCGGCCATGCCAGCCACCAGATCGGCCTCGACGCCGACATCTGGTTCGAGCGCCAGCCCGGCCCGCCCCGTCCGGCAGCGGAGCGCGAGAACCCGCGGCTGCGTTCGCTGGTGGTGGCCGACGACAGCGGCATCGACGACAGCGTGTTCAACCAGCAGTACGTCACGTTGCTGCGCCTGGCCGCGGAGATGCCCCATCTCGACCGCCTGTTCGTGAACAAGTGGATCAAGCAGCGGCTCTGCCAGACGGTCATCGGCGATCGCGCCTGGCTCAACAAGCTCGTGGTGTGGGCAGGCCATGACGAGCATTTCCACATCAGGCTCTACTGCCCGCCCGGCAACCCGCAATGCCAGCCGCAGGCGCGCTACTACAGCGACGACGGTTGCGGCGGACCGCTCGAGATTTGGTTCACCCATCCGCCGGTGAAGCTGCCGCCACCCGATGCGCCGCAAGTGCCCTATCGCCCGAAGCTGCCGGCCGCCTGCCAAGCGGTGTTGAAGGCGCCCTGACCGACCTCAGGCCGTAGCGGCGCAGCGGTCGGCTCGGCTGCGCGCTTCGTTGTCCAGCCAATCCATGTCGCCCACGTTGCCCGGCCGCCGCCAGATGACGGTCGTGCCGTTCGCCGTGCGTCGCAGCGTGTAGGCCGAATCGGCTTGCGGCGTCTTTGCCGGCGTGAACCCGATGCGCATCACGCCTTCCTGAAAGTATTCCGGCCGGGAAACGGCATAGGCCGCGGCGGGCTTGGCCGACAGGCAGCTGACCATTGCGTCGAAGGCAACGTCATAGGTCGCCGACCAGACAGGCGGCAAAGGCGGCGGCGATGACGATGCGCTGCACGCCGCAAGGCCGAGAGCAAGCGACGTGCACGCCCCGACGTGCCTCACGGTCCGACTCCCTGGTAGGATCTGTCTCCCTGGTAGGGAATGCCGCCACAGCTGTTCGCCCGAGACCGTGCCTCGCCATCGATCCAGTCGAGACCCATCACGTCGTTGGCGCGAAACCAGCTGACCTGCACGCCGTTTTCGGGCACCCGATAGACCCTGAAGTACGAGTTCGCCTGCGGAACGTTGGTCGGAACGTAGGCGATCGTGACGACGCCGCCGAAACCGGGCGTGGGCGCCCCGATCGTAAAGGCGTTGGTCGGCATGCTGGTCAGGCAGTTGACCATGGTGTCGAAGGGCACGGCATAGTTCGTCGACCACACCGGCGGTGCCGGCCGCGGCGGGCTCGAGCACGCTGCCACGCCCAACGCCAGGACCACGCCGGTCCAAACCACCTTCGCCATAACGCTCTCCCCTTTCAAACCTCGACATCGACGACCACCGGCACGTGGTCGCTCAATCCCGAGCCGCACCAGGTCTCGAAGCCGCCGATGCTAAGGTCACGCACCTTTTCAATCCAGAGCGAGGGAAGGAAGACGTAGTCGATGTGGTACGTCGGCCCGTCCTTCCTGCGGTCGCGCCAATACAGAGTGGGCTCGCGCTCCAGGCCGTGCGCCTCGCCACGCACGGTGTGATAGGCGCTGACCAGGCCGAAGCTTTCCTCGAGGATGCGCACCTTGGTCGAATGGTTGATCCGCCAGCCGGGCTTGTCCCAGATGGTGTTGTTGTTGAAGTCGCCGGCGACCACGGCCGGCGCCTCGGCCAGGAAAGCCTTGTAGCGCGACAGTGCCCGTCGGAGCGGTCCCAGCTGGTGCTTGCGGATCCCGCCGGCGCTGGCGTTCTGTGCCCAGACGGCGAGCAGATTGCATGACGTCCGTCCGCACACATGCACTGGCGCGATATAGCGCAAGGACGGGTGGTAGCTCGCGGCCAGCCGTGCCGCGTAGCCATGGAAGGTGAAGACCGCGAGCCCCTTGTGCGGATTGCGCCCGACCCACACCGGGTCGCTCTCCAGCCAGTCGCGTTTCGAGCGCAGGCGCAGACGCCCGGGTTCGGCGCACTCGGAGATCACCGCGATGTCGGGATCGAGCGCCAGCAGGGCCTCGATCTTGCGCTCCAGCGCCATGTTGCAGTTCCAGGCGACGATTCGCATCGAGCGAACTTCACTCGCCCTGGCCCAGCAGCGTGCCGGCGCGCCGGGAAAGGCGGAAGAACCACTGGAAGATCTGGAAGCCCGCAACCAGGTAGGCGACCGAGAGGACGAAGGCGATGGCGAGCATGTCCCAGTGCACGGTGTTCTCCACCAGGATGCCGCGCATGCCCTCGAAGACATAGGCGGTCGGCAACGCCTTGGCGATCACCTGCAGCCAATGCGGCAGCACCGCCAGCGGATAGTACACGCCGCTCACCGGCATGAGGATGTAGATGGCCGCCCAGGCGAAGCTCTCGGCGCTCTGCCCGACCCGCATGATCATGCCCGACATGGCGAGCCCGATCGACCAGGAGAACATCTGCAGGATGGCGAAGAAGGCGATGAGCGGCAGGCCCAGCGAATAGATCGAATAGCCGAAGAAGGCCCAGGCCAGCAGCGACACCGGGATCAGGCCGAGCAGGGTGCGCAGCAAGGCCGCGATGATGATGCCGGTCGCCATCTCCCAGGAGCGGATCGGGCTCACGAAGAGATGGCCGAGATTGCGCGACCACATCTCCTCCAGGAAGGCAATGGAAAGCGAGAGATTGCCGCGCACCACGACCTCCCACAGGAGCAGGCCGGACAGCAGGACGCCGGCCGCCTGCGCCACGAACGAGGCCTGCGGCAGCAAGTACTTCGTCATGAACCCCCACATCACCATCTGGACGGCCGGCCAGTAGATCGAATCGATCAACCGCATCACCGAGCTGCGCCAAATGTGAATGTGGCGCATCACCAGCGCCCAAATGCGTTCGGCCGAGCCGCTCACTTGACGGCCTCGCGCCGGCTGAGGTCGTGCAGGCCGCGGCCGCGGCCGCGCGCCATGTCCAGGAACACCTGCTCCATGTCCTCGCGGCCGAAGCGCTCGATCAGCTCGCGCGGGCTCCCCTGCTCGAAGACGCGGCCGGCCTGCAGCAGGATCACGTCGTCGCACAGCCGCTCGACCTCGCCCATGTTGTGCGAGGCGAGCAGGATCGTGGCATGGGTCTCGTGCTGATACGCCTTGAGGTAGCTGCGCACCCAGTCCGCCGTGTCGGGATCGAGCGAGGCGGTCGGCTCGTCGAGCAACAGGACGTCGGGCCTGTTGATCAGCGCCTTGGCGAGCGCAACGCGGGTCTTCTGGCCGGCCGACAGCCGGCCGGCCTGCCGGTCGAGAAAGGCCGCGACCTGCATCTGCTCGGTGATCTCCTCGATGCGGCGTGTGAGGTTCCGCACCCCGTATAGACGGCCATAGAAGAGCAGGTTCTGGCGCACTGTCAGCCGATGCGGCAGGTCGACGTAGGGCGACGAGAAGTTCATGCGCGGCAGCGCCGCGAAGCGGCGGCGGCGCATGTCGATGCCCAGCACGTGGATGTCGCCGGCCGTCGGCTCCAGCAGGCCGAGCAGCATGGCGATGGTCGTCGTCTTGCCGGCGCCGTTGCCGCCCAGCAATCCCAGCACGGTGCCGCGGCCGACCGTGAAACTCAGATCATCGACGGCGACGATCTCTCCGTACACCTTGCGCAGATGCCGGACCTCGATGGCGGTCTCGGAGGCCATGGCCGCATCATAGCGCCTTGATCGCCGTTTCGATGCGATCGAGGCCCCGGCTCAAGCGCTCGGCGCCGGACGCAAAGCAGAGGCGGACATTGCCCTCGCCGCCGGGACCGAATGCCTCACCCGGCGCCAGCCCGACCTTGTAGTCCTTCGCAAGCTTCTTGCAGAAGGCGAGCGTGTCCTCGACGCCATCGATCGAGAAGAAGGCGTAAAACGCCGCTTCCGGCCGGGCAATGGTGACCCTCGAATTGCCCGACAGGCGCTGGAAGACCTGCTCGCCGCCCGCCCGGCAGCGCTCGACCATCTCGGCCAGGAAGCCGTCGCCCTTCTCCAGGGCAGCGATCGCGCCGCGTTGCAGGAAGTGCGGAACGCCCGACGTGTTGATCTGCACCAGCTTGGCGAACTGGTCGCCCAGGCTCGCCGGATGGGTCAACCAGCCCACGCGCCAGCCAGTCATCGCCCAGGGCTTGGAGAAGGAATTCAGCACCAGGAGCGGATCGTCCGGGCCGGCCAGCTCGAGAAACGACGGCGCCACGGGCCGCGTGTAGATCAGGCGTGCGTAGACCTCGTCGGCCATGATCCAGATGCCGCGCGAGCGCGCGAAATCGAGCAGCGAACGTTGCTCGGCCGAGCTCAAGGTCCAGCCGGTGGGATTGCCGGGCGAGTTGATGAAAATCGCTCGCGTGCGGGCGTCGACGGCGTCGAAGACCTTCTGCAGGTCGAGGCGCCAGCTGCCGTCCGGCTTGCGGTCGAGCGCCACGTACTTCGGCTCGGCGCGTACCAGCTTCGCCGCCGACGTGATGTTGGGCCAGATCGGCGACACGATCACGATGTTGTCGCCCGGGTCGAGTAGCAACTGGCAACTGAGCAGGATCGCCTGCATGCCGCCGGTGGTCACCGAAATGCGCTCCGCCGCGCACCTTATGCCATAGAGCCGTTCGGTGTAGGCACTGAGCGCGGCGCGCAGCTCGGGAATGCCGCGTTGCCAAGTATAGAAGGTCTCGCCCGCCTGCAGGCCCGCCGCCGCGGCTTGCCGCACGAAATCGGGCGTGACGAGGTCGCCCTCGCCGAACCACAGCGGCACGACGTCGGGATCGCCGAACACGCTCATGGCGACCTCGGTAATCGCCGTGTCGCTCATGCTGCCGACCGACTCGCTCAGCGAGGCGGTGAGGCCGGGCGGCTGGAACCGGGGAAGGGTCTGCATGGCAAGGAGGTAGCGCATCGCGACGCGGTCCGCCAACCGGCGCGCTCCCCGACAATTGTTGGCGGTCAGGCCAAGCCCTCCTTATCAATGCCCCTCACTTCCCGCCCCTGACTTCTTGGAGGCAAGCGTGCACAATGAGGCGGGAGTTCCGCATGAAGCGCGTCGCAGTTGCGTTGTCTGTTGCCGGCCTCGTCACGGGCTGCGCCTCGCCCGCCCACAACATGGACCGCGTCCAGCCCGGCATGACACCGCAGCAGGTATCGGCCATCGTCGGCCAACCGCAGGCGATGACCTACTCGGCCGGCAAGCAGTGCTCGTACTTCGTGCTTTTGAAGGACTTCTGGAGCCGCGTGCCCTGGAGGGTCAACGACCGGTATTATGTCTGCTACGATGACGGTCGGGTGGAATCGTTCGGCAAGGTCGATACCGTGACGGAAGGCTTGTAGGTGCAACGCTTGTAAAAGGCGGTGGGGCGCCAGGGGAGGCGGAATTGGACGGGGAAAAGCAAGGGACCCAGCTGAGGCAGTGGCTCGACGAGCGCTATGAAGGCACCTACACCGACGGGCGCCGCTTCGACGAGATCCAGTACATCCAGTGCAAGCTGATCCTGAAGCCCGACCGCTTCACGTCGGCCAAGGTTTTCAAGGAGTTCGCCGGCGTCGTGCAGCGGGCGGCTGAAGCCATCGGCGTGGCGTTCCATCGGACGCCCAAGCTTGAGCAGCGGCCCGAGGTGCGCGAGGTGCTGTTCCTCGATACCGGCGGCTTCCACTTCTACAACAACGCCTTCATCGTGCGCCGACGCATCGCCTACGAGGACGGCTTTCCCGTCGCCGACCCGGAGATCGTCTTCAAGTATCGCAACCCCGACATGATGCTGGCCCAGGGCATGGACGTGCGGCCCAACATCAGCGGCAAATACAAGATCAAGTTCAAGCTCGAGGTCATGCCGCTCAAGGAGCATATCGGCGGCATGCGCCGGCTCTTGTCGCACAACATCGAGTTCGGGCTGAGCCAGGCGCCCGAAGCGGAGCGGCTGGCGATGTCGTCACTCGGCCACATGACGCTGCCCGAGCTGCAGGATCTCTTTCCGCCGCTCAGAGCGATCTCCTGCGATGGGCCGGAAGACGTGGCGCTGGTCAACCAGTGCATCGTCGAGGAGCTGCTGCAAGACGTCTGCGAGCTCGACTTCGGCCATCACACACGGGCAACCGCCAACCTCGGCCTGTGGCGATCGCGCGGCGACCACCATCCGTTCGTCGGCGAATTCGCCTTCCAGCTGCGCTTCGACGGCCCCAATGAAATCAGCCACAAGGCGCTCAAGGCCTGCGACGAGCTGTTCCTGGAATTACAGCAGACGGCGGCCGACTGGCTCGCCCTCACGACCACCAAGACCGGCGCGGTCTACCGCCTGAAGGGCAACCCGCCGCAAGCGCACGAATAAGGTGGTGTCTCCTTCGCCCGCCAACGGGGAAGAGGACTGCCACTAGCGGTTGGCGATGCTGGGCACGCGGCCGCCGCCGCAGGTCGCGCGCGGCACGCCGATCGCTGCGACTTTGCCGCCGACGCTGAGGCAACCTTCCTTCCACTCGCCAGCCAACGTCTCGCCCTCGATCTGGGCGACGCCATAGCCTTGCGGGATGTCGTTGGCGTATTTGCCGTCGAAGCGCACCGTGTCGTTCCACACGTAGTGGCCGTCGCCCTCGCGTTTGCCGTCGTGGTAGGTCCCGGTGAACCGGTCGATCGGCCGGCCGTGCTCATGCCACTGCGCCTCGCCCGGGCCGTCCGGATGGTCGCCCTTGCAGCCACCCTTCCACTCGGCCTTGTCCTCGGGTTCGGGATGCCAGTCCCACATGCGGCAGCCGGCCTCGGTATCGAACAGCCAGGTGCCGCCATCGCAGGGCTTGGTCCAGCTGATCTGCAGCGAATCGGGATCGCCCGGCGGACATTGCTGCTTGGCGCCTTTCAGCGCCATCTGCTGTGCCCAAAGCGGCCCAGCAGCCAGCAGCAAGGCTGACGCAATGGTTACGGTCAGACGTCCCATGAAAGTGCCCCCGGCCACCGGCGTGGCAGACCCAACAACGCGGCGGCCTTCCAACAGTTGCCGTCTGTAAGTTCGAATCGTGGCTGCCGAGGCTCGCAATTACGCCATTCGCACGGCGCCCGCTGTGAGATTTCGCACACCGTCAGCGCGCGCAGCCGGTGCCAGGGCCTGTGATAAGGTCACGCCATGGAACTGCTGATCCTGGGACTGCTGCTCTTCCTCGGCGTGCACATCTTCACGACGTTGCGGCCGGCGCGCAGCGCGGTCATCGGGCGCCTCGGGGAAGGACCCTACAAGGGGCTGTATTCGCTGGCCTCGGCAGTGGGCCTGCTGTTCATCATCTGGGGTTTCAGCCGCTATCGCAGCACCGGCTACATCCAGGTCTGGAACCCGCCCTTCGCCCTGCTTCATCCCATCGCGCTCGTCCTGCTGTGGTTCGCGTTCGTGGCCCTGGTCGCGACCTATGCGCCGCCCAGCCGCATAAAATCCCTGCTGCGCCATCCCATGCTGGTGGCGGTCAAGGTCTGGGCCCTTTCGCATCTTCTGGTCAACGGCGACCTGGGTTCGATGCTGCTGTTCGGCAGCCTGCTCGCATGGGCAGTCTACGATCGCATCGCCGTGAAGCGCCGTGGCGATGCTGGCGCACCGAAGGTCGAAGGGTTCGGCCGCAACGATCTCATCGTGCTGGCGCTCGGCACCGTGGCCTACCTGGCCGTGATGTGGCTGCACGAGTCGCTGATCGGCGTGGCGGCGGTCTAGCATCAAGCGAGGAACCTGCAATGAGCGACGACTACCAGCGGCGCAGCTATGGCGAGATCCCTGTCGGCACCGGCGACAAGCCCGGCATCGTGGTGGTCGACTTCCAGCTGGGCTTCACCGACCCGCAATATCCGCTGGGCGGCGCGCCGTTGGTCATGCGCGCCGTCGAGAACACCGTCAGGCTGCTGCGGGTCGCCCGGCGCGTCGGGGCGCCTGTCGCCGTCTGCAACACCGCCTACATGAACGAACGCGAGATGCCCTACTGGAAGATCACCGCGGTGCGGCAGACCTTCCTGCACGATCATCCGAGCACCGCGCTCGATCCGCGCATCTACCAACCGGACTATGACCTCAAGGTCACCAAGAAGGGCCCTTCCATCTTCTTCGAGACCGGCGTCACCGGCTATTTTCTGAAGGAGCGGGTCGACACCATGATCATCACCGGCTGCAACACGTCGGGCTGCATCCGCGGCAGCGCGCTCGACAGCTTCAGCCATCGCTTTCGCACGCTCGTGCCCGAGGACTGCGTCGGCGACATCGAGGAAGGCCCGCACCGCGACAACCTGCGCGACATAGGACGGCGCTACGTGGATGTCGTCGATCTCGCCTTCTGCCTCGACTATCTGGAGCGCTGGGGCCAGCGCAACAGCGCCTAAGCGCACCATTTGTCACGCAACACATCGGGAGGGAACGCGTTCAACCGCGGATCACAGGGCTCAACGGTCGAAAGACCGCTGTGGCCCGGCCTGGCGGGACGGTTTACTCCTCGTTTACGTCCCGCCAGCGCTGGCCCATACGAGAGCGTTACTTGCCGGCTGCGACGGCCGGGGCCATATCCCCCCCTATGCGTGCCCTGCTCGCCTTTGGTTTCGCCCTCGTCGTGGCCGCCGGACCGGCCGCCGCGCAGTACAACCCCGGAATCGGCAGCGGTGGCCGGATGCCCGAAACGATGTCGCCCGGCGCCCTGCCGCCGCCGCCCTCGATGCCGGCGCCCTCCACCCCGTATAGCTCGGTACCCTCCACCTCCCTTGGATCGCGCTATCCCAACACCGAATCGATGGCGCGCGACCGCGTGCAATCGCGCGGCTACCAAGTCGACACCGTCACCCGCCAGAACAACGGCTCGTGGAAGGCCGAAGCCAGCCGCGACGCCGTGCCGACCCGGCCGCTGGGCGTGCCGAGCCGCATCATCATCTATCCCGACGGCCGGGTCGTCGAAGAGCGCGAGCCGCTCAATTCCCGGCCGCAGCCCAGTCCTCCGGTAGAGTAGCGATCCGCTCCAGCGCTATCATCTCCAGCACTGGCAGCAGGTAGCGGCGGAACTGCGCCGGGCTTTCCGACATCGGGAAGTGGCCCAGGCCCTTCATGATCTGACAATGGCGCGCGCCGGTGAGCCGCGCCAGCTCGCGGGTCAGCGTCGGCGTCGCCGACAGGTCGTACTCGCCGGTGAGAAGGTAGAGCGGGCAGCGCGCGTCGAGCCCGGCGAGGTCCACGTTCCTGAGATCGCCCTCGTCGAAATAATAATGCAGGTCGCCGAGGAAGACCGAGGGTCCACCTTGCATGTAGTGCCACAGGGTCTCCCACCTGTCGGCTGTCGGTGCGCTGGGGGCAATCAGGCAAGACACGGTGCCGGCGGCCGCTTCCTGGCCATGCACGTCGGGGCGGAACAGCACGCCGAGGTCGCGCAGACGCGTGTCAGCGCCCGACTCGGCGTGGGTCGCCGACTGGAGTCCGATGGCGGCGCGGAAGAAGCCGCCATGGCGCAGCGCCAGGTGCAACACGGCGCGGCCGCCGATCGAGCAGCCCATCACCACCGGCCGGTCGAGCTGCAGGGCGCGGGCGAGCGCCATCACCGTGTCGACGTAGAGCTCGGTCGTCAGCCGATAGGCCTCGGTCTCATAGCCGGGCGGCGGCGACGACTTGCCGTGCCACGGCAGGTCGAAGGCGATCACGCGATAGCGGCTGGTGATCTCCGCATCGTTCAGCAGGGCGCGGTACTGGCGGCCGTCGGCGCCGGCGGTATGCAGGCAGAGCAGCGGGATCCCCTGCCCCGCTTCCTCGAAGTAGAGGCGATGCGGCTTGCCCTTGAAGTCGAGCCGAAGATAGCGGCCGATGATTGGCTCGACGATCGGCGCTCCGACCACCTGGGCGACGTCGGACGCATCGTGCGGCCGCAGGCTCGAAAACAGCTGTTCCAGGAACAGCAGGTTGCGGCCGTAGACCAGCATGTCGCCCGCGACACTGAGATGGCCAGCGCGCTGCATCGCTATCAGGCTCTGGAATCCCACCGCGGGTATCGGCTTGGCGAACTCCGCCCAGCCCTCGGGTGCGGCCCGCAGCGAGAACGCGGCGGCTCCCTCTGCCATCGACACGACGATCTTCTCGCCGACCTGCACGGTCGCGGTCTCCTCGCCATTCGAGGCCTTGAAAGCGAAGGCGGCGAGCTTCGCGCGGCGTTGCAGCGCCGGGTTGCTGTCGAGGGCTGCGGTGAGGCGGTCGAACGTGCCCATTTCAGTTGTCCGTCAGTTTGCCGGCTTGAGGTTGGCGTCCTGGATCGTTGCCGCGAGGCTATCGGTTCTCCTCCCCATCGGGGAGTCCCCGATGGGGAGGTGTCCGCGCAGTGGACGGAGGGGTCATGATCATGATGCACGATCCCTCCGTCGCCTCGCGCGCTTGAATACCAGCGCGGAGACGGCGACTCCTCGCCAACGTTCGTTGGGAGGAGTGTCTAGATCGGGCATTGTTGAATGGCAATTTAGGCGCCATGGTGCGGACCCATGACCGCTCCCTCCTCCGATCGCATCCTGGTGATCAATCCCAATTCCAGCGAGACCGTGACGCAGGGCATCGATGCGGCAATGGAGCCGCTGCGCCTGCCGGGCGGGCCGGCGATCGAATGCGTCACCCTGAAGGAGGGCCCGCCGGGCATCGAGACGCAGGCGCATGTCGAGCAGGTGGTGTTGCCGATCGGCGAGATGGTGAGGAAGCGCGACAACGACTGCTCGGCCTTCGTCATCGCCTGCTACTCCGACCCGGGCCTGCATGCCGCGCGAGAGCTCACCATCAAGCCGGTGCTGGGCATCGCCGAGTGCGGCATCCTGATGGCGATGACGCTCGGCCAGCGCTTCGGCGTGATCTCGATCCTGCGCAAATCGATCGCGCGCCATTTGCGCTATGTCGGCCAGATGGGCGTCGGCGAGCGCATGGCGGGCGACCGCGCGATCGGGCTCGGCGTCAGCGAGCTCGCCAATGAAGCGACGACCTTCGCGCGCATGGCGGAAGTCGCGGCCGAGCTGCGCGACGAGGACGGCGCCGACGTGCTGATCATGGGCTGCGCCGGCATGGCGCGCTATCGCCAGCGCCTGCAGCGCCATGTCGGCCTGCCGGTCGTCGAGCCGAGCCAGGCCGCGGTGGCGCTGGCGATCGGCCGCGCGCGGCTGGGATGGGCCGCCTGATCGGCCGTTTCCCGCACCTCCAGGACTTCCCGCACTTTTGCGCACTTTGCGCTACCCCCTTCGGAAGGTGCGGCCACGCTTTGCGCCGGACTTCGCGCACTTCCCGCACTTTGCGCTACCCCCTCGCAGCGGCAGTCAGCGCCGGATTGATCTCCCACCGCTCGGCGGGTCGATGGCGTGGCTTCTCCTCATGGCGGACCTGGCGTAGGTAACCCAGCTGCTCCAGCTCGAGCACCACGCTGAGCGCCTGCGCGGCATCGACGGTCTGGCACAAGGCCTTGCGGCGGATGTCCTCGCGCGACACCAGCGTCTCGCCGCTGTTGCGCAGCCATCGGGCGGCGCGCCGCACCCGCCGTTGGAAATCAGTCGGCAACGCCAGGTCGAACACGGCCTGGGCATGCGGATGGAAATACTCGTTCCACAGGCGGTACGAAGTCTCGATCTGCTCCCGCCCGAGCGGTGCCGGCTGCTCGCTGCTGCCGGCCATCGACCAGTCGAGCAGCGCCAGCGCGCCCGCCAATCGCACGATGCTCGCCGGTCCCTTGCCCAACCACGCCGCCTCGACCCCTTCCGTCGTCAGCCGCTGCGGGTGCAGACGGGCGAGCATTGCATCCAACGCCTCGACGCCGGCGGCGCCCACCGAAAGAAAGAACGGCTCGTAAGGCCGGCCGGCCAGTCGCGACAGCCGCCGCAGGCCGTAGAGCGCACGCTCATTTCCGGCGGCTTTAGCTCCAGCGAGCGGGCGATAAGGTTGCACGCCGGGCCACGCGTAGAGAAAGCGGCTGGCGATGGCGGCGTCCTTCCCCTCCGCCGCTTCCAGCAAGGTGTCGGGCTGGACCGTCGACAGGATGCTGATGGGCAGGCTGTGCACCTCGTGCGGCACCGTCACCGCCTCGGCCGACCATGCCTGCAGCCAAACATTACGCTCTTCCCGGCGGTGCGCCTCGGGCAGCCAGCACGACGACATGTCGCGCCATACGGCGATGCCCTGCGGATTGGTTTCGACACGTTCGACGATGGCGCCGAGGTCGGCATTGTCGAGCAGGAGCTGCCGGTGCCTCGTCGTGTCCGGGGTGTTGCGTCCCTCCGCCGGGACACGCTCGTCTTCGAGCGACCACAGCAGCCGACGCATGGACGTCAGGCCCGCCGATTTGCCGGCCGACGGATCGCCCACCAGCGCCTGCCACAGGATCATCGGTTCGAACCACGCCGCCGTCACTTGCAGCTGGACGCCGCCGCCGCACACCGCCGCCACCGCTGCCAGCACTGACTGCGCAACGTAGTCGGCCGGCGCCGCCGCGGACGCGGCCGTGTCGGCGATCCAATCGGCCCACGCCTGCGGCAGCAGGCCGACGGGAAACGACGGCACGGTCGCGCGCCGCTCCTCCAGCAGACTGAGGTCGACCTCGCGCCAGCCGTCAGCCGGGGTCCTGAGGTCGATGACGATGTGTTCGGGCATGGGGGGCGTCCTCCTGAGCGGCCTTATACAGTCTTTCTAAAGTTAAGTAAAGACCGAATGCGATCCCGTCCTACACCCTGTCATCCCGAGGCCGAAGGCCGAGGGACCTTTCCTGTCGCCTTAAAGGTCCCTCGCTCCGCTCGGGATGACAGAGCGGAATGGATGGGGATGCGCTTCACGTCCCGGTCTGTATTCTGCCGCTCAACTTCCGGAGGGAACCCATGCCGACCGACACGGCTGCCGACAACGCTGCCCCCAACCGCACCGCGCGGTTCTGGCCGGAGGGCTGGTGGCGCATCGTCGACTTCAAGATCGGCATCGTGCCGATCCCGGTCTACCTGGTCCTGCTCGGCCTGATCGCGGGCTTCACGGCGACCGGCACCGTGCCGTCCGACATCCTGATGGGGATCGTGCTGCTGTCGGTGGGCGGGTTCACCTGCGCCGAGATCGGCAGACGTATCCCGATCATCCGCAACATCGGCGCGGCGGCGATCTTCGCCACCTTCATCCCCTCGTTCCTCGCCTTCCACCACTTGCTGCCGCAACCGGTGCTGAAGTCGGTGACGCAGTTCACCAAGGACTCGAATTTCCTCTACCTGTTCATCGCCTGCATCATCGTCGGCAGCATTTTAGGCATGGACCGCGGCGTGCTGATCAAGGGGTTCCTGAAAATCTTCGTGCCGCTGTTGGCCGCCTCGGTCGCCGGCGGCATCGCCGGCACGCTGGTCGGCGTGCTGCTGGGGCTGGGCGCCTACCATACGTTCTTCTTCATCGTGGTGCCGATCATGGCGGGCGGCGTCGGCGAGGGCGCGATCCCGTTGTCGATCGGCTACTCGCAGATCCTGGGCCAGCCGCAGGGCGACCTGTTCGCCCAGGTGCTGCCGCCGGTCATGCTGGGCAGCCTGACGGCGATCCTGCTGGCAGGCACTTTGAACTACGTCGGCAAGCGCTATCCGCACCTCACCGGCGAGGGCCGCGTGCAGCCTGGCGAGCACGACGAGCTGCAGCAGGAGGAAGAAGAAATGGCGGCCGGCCACGGCCACACCGTCGACGTCACGACGATCGGCGCCGCGGTAGTGACCGCGGTCACGCTCTACCTGGTCGGTTTTCTAGGCCAACGTCTGTTCGACTTCCCCGCGCCCGTGCTGATGCTGGTGCTGGCCGTGCTGCTGAAGCTCTTACGCGCGGTGTCGCCGTCGCTGCAGCTGGGCGCCTTCCATGTCTACAAGTTCTTCTCGACGGCGGTGACCTATCCGCTGCTGTTCGCGATCGGCGTGTCGCTGACGCCATGGGACAAGCTGGTGGCGGCGTTCAACCTGCCCTACATCGTGACCATCGTGGTGACCGTCGGCACCATCATGGCGACCGGCTGGGTGGTCGGCGGCTGGCTAAGGATGTATCCCCTCGACGTCGCCATCGTAACCGCTTGCCACAGCGGCCAAGGCGGCACCGGCGACGTCGCCATCCTCACCGCGGCCAACCGCATGCAGCTGATGCCGTTCGCCCAAATCGCCACCCGTATCGGCGGCGCCGCGACGGTGACGGCGGTGCTGATCGCGCTCACGCAGATCAGGTAGCGACGGCGGCAACGGAAGGGTCGGCCACACACACTGCATAGGATCGCGCGCTTTCGACCGAGGAGAATGGTCCGTGACCGAACGGTGACAGCGCGCGCTCGCGTATGAGCGCCGTCAATGACGGTCCAACTGCCCGTGATGCGTGTGTCGATTGCCACCGACTGGGGGCCAATGACATGCTTATAATCGGGGCGTCGGAGTTCACTGCGTACCGGTGGGAAGGCGTGATCGCGGTCTATGAAGACCAGCGATCGGCATGGGGGCATTCGTGAGCGACGCCAGCCAGATCGAGCGCGCCCGGAGCGCGCGCCTGTCGCGCGATTTCCAATTTCCGACGGGAGCCGCTTGCCCGGATGGACGCGCCTCGCGGCCGTTTCGGCGCGGCGCTCGACACGAGATTCGACTTGGTGAGGCAGATCGCGGCGTGCTGATCCACTTCGCACGCGCTTAGGCACGCTTGCGACTCTGGTCGCGACGACGACTGCTCGACGACACCGTCTTTGTTATCGAAGGAGAATGCGATGGCGGACTTCACGGAATTGACGCTGGATACCGGCTTCGGCGACTACCACTTCAATCGGTATCGTATTGCGTTCCAGCCGCTTGGGAAAAAGTCGGCGGCATTCCTCGCCAGCGACCTTACGGTCCGCTTCCCGACGTATTTCAATAGCTCGTTCGCCGTCGTGGAGTGGGGAGACCACTACCACGAAGGGCAGGCGACGCTGCACTTTCATGGCTTTGCCAAGGTCCTGGGAATCGATTTAGGCCATCCCCATACCGACTGGGTGGCCCGGATTTGGATGGACCAGATGGTGGGATTCACCGTCCAAACCTTGAAGCGCGAATTTCTCGCCATGGGCGAAGATGCCGAAGCCTATGTTCCGGCGGCTGTAGTTGGTTCTTTCAATCCGGTTGTCGGGCAGGTGGCCGGCTTCGGCGCCGTGCACTACAACCGCATGCATTTCCTGGCCGGCAGGCGGTCGTGGCGCATCGGTCCGGGAAGCGTCTTCGGCGTGCCGGGCAATGTGATCGTCATGGAGACCATCGCCGTGGAGCGGTTCTCCTCCAAGGTCTTCATGGTGCCCGATTTTGTGCTCGGCCTGGAGAGCAAGATCCCCGATATCTGGATCGCGCTGCTCAACAACTTCGTCACCCTGAACGGGGCGACGGTGGTTCCACTGACACCCGGACCGAGATGGAAGACCAAGAACCGCGTCGATTACCTAACGTTGTCGTTCAACAGCCTCGGAGCGTTGAAGGCCGACCCGGAGTTTGCCCAGGCGTTTCTCCTGTATCCCACCATCCTGCCGCCGTGAGCCGGCCAGCGACCCCATAGCCATCACGCCCCGCCCGGTCTTGCGAGTGGACAGCGCCGAGGACCTGCCGCCGCGCTATGTCTCCGCCGCCACATGCGGTGCAGCTCGAGGGGAACCGCGACCGTCGATTGTACTTCAGTCCCTTGATTGGGTTTTGAGCGTCGAGTGCCCTTCGACCCAGGGCGCCGGTTGGCCGATGGTCGCCCTTGCGCGCGACCACGAGATCACAGCCAGCCACGTAGAGAGGCTGGCGCGAGCGGGATCGAAGTTCTTCAGCAATCGAAAATCGTTGGCGCTAAGGTCCACGAACACCTTCTGCACGGCCTCCGCAACGGCCTCCTCACTGCGGCGATGGCACGGCAATGCACGGTGAACGACGGCCATGACGAGAGGGACGGCGGCGCGCACGAAGGCGTCCCAGGTGGGCTTGTGCCCGGAGAGGAGCGCGGGCAAGGCAACCTTGCCGAAAGGATCGATGTGTCCGCCCTTCGCCATGTCTCGAGAGACATATCATCGGCCTATCCTCTGTTTGCTCGAAGACTTGTAGCCGATCGTTTCAATTCGGCGATCGGACACAAAGCGACACAGAAAATCTGGGAGCGAATTGCCGTCGCGAACGCGTCTTCCCGATCAGCCACCGGTATGGTCAACCTGGCACAAAGGCCGTGCGGCTGCCGGTCATGCAACGTCAAGGTACCGCCATGCTGTCGCGCAACGGTCAAGGCGATCGAGAGGCCAAGGCCGAAGCCGCCCACGCTGCTGCGCGCTTCGTCCGTGCGGTAGAAGGGCTCGAGGACGCGTGGCTTCTCGGCGTCAGGAATACCGGGCCCATCATCTTCGACCTCTATGATCACCTGGTTCGTCTCCGTCGCACGCAACCGTATGGTGACCGAGGAAGCAAACTTCACGGCATTGTCCACCAGATTGGCCAGCGCACGCTCCAACGCCAGCGGCAGGCAATGCACGGCGAGGTGACGTGGTCCGTCGTAGGCGATCGGATGGCCTGCGTCCTCATACTGCTCGCAGATTGTCTCGATGAGGGAGGGGAGCTCGGCCGCTTCAGGCGCTTCTTTGAGCCCGCCCTCGCGGACGTAGGAGATGGCCGACGCGATCGACGTGTCCATGAGAGCGAGATCGCCGAGCATGCGTTGCTTGGGGCCTGCCTCGACGAGCTCCTCGACCCTCAGCCGGAGTCGCGTGAGGGGTGTGCGGAGATCATGGCTAATGGCCATCAGCATTCGCGTGCGATCCTCGATCATCCGCAGAATGCGCCCCTCCATGCGATTGAAGGCGCGAGCTGCCTGCCTTATCTCGATCGGGCCCTCCTCCTTGATTGGTTCCTTGTGATCCTGCGTCCCGAACTGATCGACGGCCGTGGCGAACCGGGTCAGTGGCGAGACAAGTCGCCTTGCAGCCCAGATGGACAATAGGGCGGTCGAGGAGATCATGAAGGCGATCATCAGGGCGAGCGGAATAGGCAGCGGCCTCGCATCGTCGGTCGCCGCGCGGAAGGCGATCAACTGGCCGTCGCTCAGCTCGGTAACCACCTCGACGTGGCCTTCGCTCCGAGACCAGATCGCGCGGATTCGGGTTCCGGAAGGCAGCTGCCGCGTGATCCAAGCGCGCAGCCGTGGCGAGACGGACACGGTATCGGACAGTTCGCGAGGCGGGCGATCGAGGATCGTCGCCGTGAATTCGCCCTCCTGATAGGCGGAGAGCAGTCGCGCACGATCTGCGGGAGGCAGCGCCTCGAGCCCGCGCAGCAGGCTCAGGAAGCTGCCCGCATTGCGCGCTGCGTTCGGTGGCAGTTCGTATTCGGGGGCCATCGCGAGATAGATCGAGACAACGCTCGCAACGGCCACGAGCGCCGAGACGGCCAGCAGGACGACGATCTGCGTGGCGATCCGGTTGGTCGCCCTGAGGATCTGGACCCTCATGCCGCCTCCACCGGGGGCGTGAAGATGTAACCGCCGGTCCGGACCGTCTTGATGAATGTCGGATTGCGGGGGTCGCGTTCAATTTTCTGGCGGATCCGACTGACGAGGATGTCGACGCTACGGTTCACGGTCTCCGTCGCGCGGCCCTGCGTCAGATCGAGCAGCTGATCGCGCGTCAATGTTTGCTGCGCGTTTCGGCAGAAGACGACCATCAAGTCGAATTGAGCACTCGTGAGAAACACCCGCGATCCCTTCGGGTCGTGCAGATCGCGGGCGACCGGGTCGATGCGCCAGCCGGCGAACCGCATCGGCCCGGCGGATTTCTCGATCGAACTGGGCAAGCTATTTGCGCGGCGCAAGACGGCTCGAATGCGCGCCAGCAGCTCATGCGGATCGAATGGCTTTGGGACGTAGTCGTCGGCGCCCATTTCGAGCCCGACCACGCGGGAAACCGGCTCGCTTGCCGCAGTCAGCATGATGATGGGCGTGTTGGCGGTTGCGCGGATGCGGCGACAGATACCGAGCCCGTCCTCGCCGGGCAGCATGATGTCGAGCAGGATGAGATCGATTCGGGCCGTCTTCAGCGCGCGGCTCATCGATGTCGAACCTCCAGTCTCGGTGACTCGGCAACCGTTCCTCGAGAGGAAACGAGACACCATCCCTCTGATCTCGCGGTCGTCCTCGACGATCAGGATATGAGGACTACTCATTGCAGGCCTCTTGTAAGGCACCTCGGCTCCCGGATCGTCGGAGAAAATTGTGTCTCAGTGTGTCCAGCGACCGCCCTGGACATCTGCGGTTGCAACACTTCGCAACGGCCCCTGCGGAAGTGCCCTACAAGCTGGCTCCCCCTCCACAAGACATGGGAAGCCAGATGCCTCGCGGACTTGCGCATTTCTCAATCGTCTTAGCCGGCCTGTCGATTGCCTTCCTGCCGACGCCCGCCTTTGCCCAGGATAGGCAATCGAATGATCGGCAATCGAAGGAATGGGACGTCACGCTGGGCATGGGCGCTGCGGTCAGGCCGACTTTCGAAGGTAGCGACCAGTATATTGTCTCACCGGCGCCGTTCGTGAACGTCATATGGCGGGACACCGTATCGCTGGGGGTGGACGGCCTCAGCGCCTACTGGAGTACGGAGAATTTCCGCATCGGCGGTGGACCGACCTTCGGCACCGGACGAACGCAAAACAGCAGCATCTTCAGCCAGGGCGACAGTCGCCTGACCGGCATGGGCGATATTCCAGCCGCCTTCGGGCTCAAGGTCTTCGCCGACTACCGGATCGGCCCGAGTAGCCTGCCCGTCACCGTGAACGCTTCTCTGACGAAGTTCACTGCAAACGGCAACGATGGCGTTCTAGTCAATTTCGGCCTCAGGTTGCCTTACAAGCTCACGCCGACGACCACGCTGCGGGGCTTCGTTTCAGCCGACTGGGCAGATCAGGGCTACATGCAGACCTACTTTGGAGTCACGGCCATCCAATCGATCAACTCGGGCTACGCGCAGTACAGTCCGGGCGCGGGAATCAAGGACGTCAATTTCGGTCTCGGCCTGACGGAAAAATTGAATGAGCACTGGTCGCTGATCGTGAACGGCCGTATCGCCGAGCTGACAGGCGACGCCGCGAACAGTCCGATCGTGTTTTCCAGGACCCAGGCGATCTTCACGTCAGCAATCGCCTATCACTTCTAAACGATGCCAGTCATTGCAGCCGCTGCGGAAGCACGCCGAGGAGGCTCATCACCTGGTCGGCGCCGTCCATGACCCGGCCGGTTGTTCCGGAGGTTGCCCTACCAGGCCCGCGCGATGCTCGGTGGTGCTATCTTCGCAATACCACGACCCGTTGAGGGAGGTCATGAAAAGACTGACTTTGGCGCTCTCGCTGTCGGTCGCCTTCTCAACCACAGTAGATGCACAGCCTTTGCCCTGCGGCATGAGCCCCAAGGACTGGTGCGCCGCGCCTGCAGGTGATCCCTGTGGGAGCCACCGGAACATCGCCGAATGCCAAGCCGACAAAGCATGCTACGGCATGCCTTATCGCGGAGAGTCGCTCGTCGCCTGTATCGTGGACGCGCGAGGCTTTGCAACCAATTGCCCGACCGTTGGCTGCGTCAGCACGCCACCAGCAGCATCGAGAAGGTGATGCAAGGCGAGTCGCGGATGGTAGACGACCCAATACCCGTCAGAACTTCAAATCTTCGCTGCGACCTTCCCCGCAACCTCGGTAAGCCCGCGCGCCAGCGAGACGAACTCGCTCGGCATCATGATGATGGTCATGGTGTTCTGCTCGGCGCCGACCTCGGTGATCATCTGCATGCGGCGCAGCTCGAGCGCCGAGGGGTTCTTCATGATCACTTCGGCCGCGTCGCGCAGCAGCTCGGCGGCGCCCAGCTCGGCCTCGGCCTTGATGAGGCGGGCGCGCTTCTCGCGCAGCGC
>JAFAKN010000720.1 GCA_019235415.1 Alphaproteobacteria bacterium | reverse complement strand
CATCTCGACAAGCAGCCGGAAATGGTCGGCTGGGCCGAAGGGTTCGGCCCATGGATCCCGGTACTGAAGGACGACAAGCTGTACGGCCGCGGCGGCGCCGACGACGGCTATGCCATGTTCGGCTCGCTGGCGGCGCTCTTGGCGTTGCGCCAGCAAGCGATCCCGCATGCCCGCGCCGTCGTGCTGATCGAGGCCTGCGAAGAGTCGGGCAGCTTCGACCTGCCCTTCTATGTCGACCACCTCGCCGCGCGGCTCGGCAAACCGTCGCTGGTCATCTGCCTCGACTCCGGCTGCGGCAATTACGACCAGCTGTGGATGACCACGTCGCTGCGCGGCATGTTCGCCGGCAACTTGACGATCCGCGTCCTCGACGAGGGCGTCCATTCCGGCGCCGCGTCGGGCGTCGTGCCGTCGAGCTTCCGGATCATGCGGGGGCTGCTGTCGCGCCTCGAAGACGAAGCGACCGGCACGATCCTGCCGTCCGAGCTTTCGGTCCAGATCCCGCCGGAGCGGATCGCCCAGGCCAAGGTCGCGGGTGCGGCGCTGGGGCGCGAGGTCGCCGCGTCGTTCCCGTTCGTCGGCGGCATGGCGGCGGTGGCCGACGACCCGGTCGAGCTGGTGCTGAACAAGACTTGGCGGCCGCAGCTCGCGGTCACCGGGATCGAGGGCCTGCCCAAACCGGTCGACGCCGGCAACGTGCTGCTGCCCTACACCACCGCCAAGCTCAGCCTGCGCCTGCCGCCCACCCTCGACGCCGCGAAGGCGGGCGAGATCGTCACCAAGCTGCTGGAGGCCAACGCGCCCTACGGCGCCGAGGTCAAGTTCGAGCCGCTGAGCTCGGCGACCGGCTGGAACGCGCCGCCGACCAAGCCGTGGCTGGAGCAGTCGCTCGAGCGGGCCTCGCGCGCCGCGTTCGGGCGCACCGCCGCCTACATGGGCGAAGGCGGCAGCATCCCGTTCATGGGCATGCTGGGCGAGAAGTTCCCGGCCGCCGAGTTCGTCGTCACCGGAGTGCTGGGGCCGCACTCGAACGCGCACGGCCCCAACGAATTCCTGCACCTTCCGACCGCCCGCCGCATCACCGCCGTGATCGCCCAGGTGCTCGCCGACCACTATGTAAATCACCACAAGGCCTGACATGCCGCCCCCTCCCCGGCCCTCCCCCGCTTGCGGGGGAGGACTCCCCACCATTTTGACAAGCGGTTTTTCGGAGTTGCGGTCGAAATTTTTGGGTGCGGGCGGCAGCGCCGAGTATGGGCGAGCGGGCTTGCCCCGGTGGGTCCACAGGGACCTCCCGCGCTCCGCTCCGCTTGCCTGGTGGAGAGGCGCTGCGCTGCGCGCGGGTCCCTCCTGTGGACTACCGGGACAAGCCCTCACGTCGGTGCCGGCGGCGAGCAGCATGAAGATTAGGCGGCTAAGTGATTGATCGCGTAATCGGGGTCATAGAGCGTGCCGTTTCTCAGCATGGCGCAGATCATGGCGAGGAGGCGATCGGCGACGCCGCGCAGGGCGCGGCCGTGGCTGTGGCCGCGCTTTCGCAATTCGTCATAGCGTCTTCGGCTGAGCTGGTCGTGTTGGATTGCAACCCTTGCCCAATGATAGACCGCATTGCGCAATCGTATATTGCAGGCTTGGCGCATCAGCACGACGCATTGCTTGCCGCTGCGCCTGGTCACCGGAGCAGCCCCGGACAGGCTGCGCAGGGCGTGGTAATCTCGCCGGCGCAGAGGCTCAGGCGCCTCGCCGAGCAGCGTGGCGAGGACGGTCCTCCCGAGACCTGGCGAGGATCGCAGGATCGTCACGTCGCGCTGCTCGGATGTCTGCCCCGCCGGGTCGGCTCCATCGCCTTCGAGCTTGGCGCAAACCGCATCGAGGTGCTGATCGGCGTCCTTGAGCTGGCGATTGACCAGCTTGAGGCGCGGCAGGAGGGTGCGGATATGCGCGCTGGCCGCCTCGACCACGCCGGGAACGAGGACGAGCGGGGTCTTGCGCAGGATGGCGACGGCCTCGGCCGCGGTGATGCGCCGGATGCGGTGGCGCTTGAGGATGCGCTCGATCCTCGCCTCGCCCAGACGAGCGCCCTTGGCTGGGGTCGGCGCGGCCGCCCACAGCTCGAGAAACCACTCGGCTCCGAGGTCCTGGCCGATCTCGAGCATCTGCGGATAGTACCGCCAAAGCTGCTCGCGCATCCGGTTGGTGAGGCGGATGCGCTCCTGCTTGAGCTCCTCGGCGATGCGCGTCCACTGGCGCAATTCGACGACGAGAGCCTCCTCGGCGCGCAGCGACCGGAAGCAATGCCGGTCGGTGCGCAGCGAGTCGCCGAGGACTCGGGCATCTCGCCGGTCATCCTTGGCGCCGGCGACGGTGAAACGGTCACGGAAACGGTCGAGCTGCTTCGGATTGACCGAATACACCTGAAAGCCGCGTTCAAGCAGCGTGTCGACGATCGGGCCGTGGGGCACTTCGATGGCCACGGCAATTATGGCCGGTACCGCCTGCGTCATGCTCGCCAACCAGCGGCAAAGCTCTTCGAGGCCGGCCCCGCCGTGAGCAAACGAGCGCTCGCCCACAACCTTCCCATTGATGTCGACGAGGCACACTTGATGCGCCTCGCTCGCCCAGTCGATTCCGGCAAACCATTGCGGATCGTGCGTCATCACCCCTCGATCATGATTGTTTCTCCGCGCTGTCATCGGGCCAACCGCGATACCTGTCGTTCCCTGTACTGGCGCTCTCAGGCGCGAACTCCCCACGGGACTTGCATCGCAGCCAACCCGCCGAGGCACGCGTCCTCCCCCGGTGCTCGCAGCGCTGGGAGTACAAAGGTGGCTCTCGACGGGCCGGCCCGAGCCGGGTCAACCACGCGGGCTAACCCGACCGCCGATAATGGTACAGGGAGGGACCCGCGAAGCGGGAGGGTGGGGGC
>JAFAKN010000712.1 GCA_019235415.1 Alphaproteobacteria bacterium | reverse complement strand
CGAGTTCAGCGTCGCGATCGGCGAATCCCAGGTCTTGGGCGACTGGCAATCCGCCGAGGCCGTGTCCGAATGGCTGGCCGCGGTGCCGCAAGCCACCAACTCTGGGGACATTTATGCTCGCAGTCAGCGCGAAGTGCCTGAAATTGCTGAGAGAATCCAGCCGGCGTTTGACTTGGCCGGACCCGGCCGCTAGAACCGCGGCGCATCCGTCGTGGATATCGATCGCCGGGGTCTTAGCGGGCTGCGGAGAGGTGGCCGAGCGGTCGAAGGCGGCGGTTTGCTAAACCGTTATACGGGGATAACTCGTATCGAGGGTTCGAATCCCTTCCTCTCCGCCACTACCCCTTTGGATCAAGAGCTCAGCGCGCTCGATGGCGGCCCGTGCGCTCGGGCGAGCGGACGTGGACCTCATCGGGATTCCCACCTACTGTTTTGCTGCCAACGGGCAGGGCGAGTAGAGAAGCTAATCACTGTGTTTGGCGTGAGGAGAGTGCATGGAGTGAACTGACGACAGGGAGCGAAACATGGGAACCAACAGGCGTACGTTCCTGGCCGGCGTATCGGCTGCCACGGCCCTTTCGACGAGCCGTGTAGCGTTTGGTGAAAAGAAATGCGACACCGGTGCGACCGACACCGAGATAAAGATCGGTCACACGAACCCCTACAGCGGGCCCGCTTCTTCCTACAGCTCGATCGGCAAGCTGCATCAGGCGTATTGGAAGATGGTCAACGAGACCGGCGGCATCAACGGCCGCAAGATCAACTTCATCAGCTACGACGACGGCTATTCGCCGCCCAAGACGGTGGAGATGATCCGCAAGCTGGTGGAAGAGGACCAGGTGTTCGCCTGCTTCAACATGACCGGCACGCCGTGCAACACGGCGATCCACAAATACATGAACCAGAAAAAAATGCCGCAGCTCTACATCGCGACCGGGGCATCGAAGTGGGGCAATCCCAAGGAATTCCCGTGGACCATGGGTTATCAACCCGACTACCGCACCGAGGGCATCATCTACGCCAAGCACATCCTGAGCAATGTCAAGGATGCCAAGATCGGCGTGCTCTACCAGAACGACGACTATGGCAAGGACTACTTCAACGGCATGAAGGACGGGCTCGGCAGGGAGGCCGGCAGGCTGGTCAAGGTCGTCACCTACGAGGCGACCGATCCGACGGTCGACAGCCAGATCATCGAGCTGAAGAACTCGGGCGCCAACGTCTTCTACAACGTGTCGATCTCGAAGTTCGCCGCCCAGGCCATGCGCAAGGCAGCGGACCTGGGATGGAAGCCGGTGCAGTACATGAACAACGTCGCGGCGAGCGTCGGCACGACGATGAAGCCGGCCGGCTTCGAGAACGTGCAGGGTGTCCTCACCGCCGCGTGGCTGAAGGATCCCACCGACCACCAGTGGGATGACGAGCAGGACATGAAGGAATGGCGAGCCTTCATGGCAAAATACATACCCGATGGAAACCTGGCCGACGGCAGCTACGTCTACGCCTACGGCGCGGCGACCCTGATGCGCAAGACGCTCGAGAGGTGCGGCGACCTGCTGACCCGCGCGAACCTGATGAGCCAGGCCGCAAGCCACCACCAGCTTCACCTGCCGGGCCTCTTGCCGGGCATCACCGTCTCGACCAGTCCGACCGACTTCTATCCGGTCCAGGCGGTGCAGCTGTCACGCTTCAAGGGCGAGACCTGGGAGCTGTTCGGCGACGTGATGCACAACGAGAGCAGCTGATCCTGCCAACGCAGCGCTCAACGCTGCGCGACGACCCGGGGCGACTGACCGCGGCGCTTCCGCCGCTCATCGCCGAGTGCCAGAAGACGCTCGCGGTCTTCCGGTCTCACCCGGTTGTACCGCCCGCGCCAATCGGGATCGTCCCGCCATTCGAAGGGCGCCCGTACCGTCGCGCGCGGCGCTGTCGTCGTCTCGAGGAGTGACAGCGCCAAGCGCACGATCGCCGTCTGCATGGCCGCGTTCCAAGGATGCCCGCAAGGATTACCGAGGGGAAAATCGCTGAACACGAAGCGCGGCACGCCACAGTGCTCGACGATGTCGCGGGCCGAGCCGACTACGACGGTCGCAATGCCGTTAGCTTCGAGATGACGGGCGACCAGACTCACGGTCTGGTGGCAAACGGGTCAAAGTGCGGTGAGAAGTGCGGCGTCGACCCGGTCCTCGCGCAGCCGCCTCAGGATCTGCGGCGCATCGTGCTCGCAGGTCTTGCGATGGCTGTAGTCGGTCGGTGCGCCGTGGAAGCGGGGCGACAGTGCGGCGACCGTCCCGTCGGCGACCAGCTTCCCCATCGCATCGATGGGCAGGAAGGTCTCGCGGTCGTCGGTGTGCGTCGCCTCCTTGTCCCAGGCGAGATCGGTATCGAAGCTGAGGGGAGGCGCCGCAACCTCGCCCGACCACACATGCTTGCGGTTGCCCACGTCGCGATTGGAGAGATCAGGCGGTCCCGCCGTCGTGATGAGTGCCACCGTCATGTCGCGCAGGGACTTTGGCGGGCGGGCAAACGGCACGTCGTCGTGGTGCGCCCACATGTAGTCCTTCTCGTACCCGAGGGCCCGGTAATAGTTCCGCGTCCGCTCCATGTAGGGGACCGGCGGCCCCTGATTTGCATCGCCCATCAGCCTGCTCGCCTCTGCATCGAGCCATTGTGGCCCCTCAGCCGTTCCCGACAAGCAGCCGTCTTCATCTACAGTTCGCTGGGCGGAAGCCTCATCGGCCGAGTCGTCCGACGTGGTCCTCGAGCATGTCCCAGCACTTGCCGCCGAGCCGCTGGCGCCAGGTCGCGTAGACCGGCGCCATGCGCGCGCGGAAAGCGTTCTGGTCGACGTCGTTGAACATCATGCCGCGCTCGGCGAGGGTGGCGCGCAAGCCGGCGTTGAAGCCTTCCTGGTCGTCGCGCTGGGCCCGCACGAACCTGGCGGCAATGCGCTCGATGACGGCTTGGATGTCTGGCGGCAGGCCTCGCCACAGCGCCCCGTTGGCCATGAGGTTGAAGCCCGACCACATGTGGTTCGTCAGGGCGAGGTGCTTCTGGACCTCGTACAGCTTGAACACCTCGTTCACGGCGAGCGGATTTTCTTGCGCGTCGACCTGGCCGCCCTTGAGCGCCTGATAGATGCCGTTGACGTTGATTGTGACCGGCACGGCCCCCAGTGCGCGGAAGGTGTCGGCGAACATCTGGCCGGCCGGCACGCGAATCCTGAGATCTTCGAAATCTTTTGGCACCGCGATCGGGCGGCGCGTCGAGGACGTTTGCCGCATGCCGTTGTCGAACGCGCCGACTGGAAAGCCGTGGATGCCCTTGGCGGCCATCTCCTCGCGAAGGTAGGCGCCGAGCGCGCCATCCATCGCGGCGTGCGCTTCGGCCGCCGTCCGGAAGGCAAAGGGGACCTGCTGCACCTCGGCGACCGGCACCGCCTGTCCCAAGATGCCGCCCATCAGGGTGAAGAAGTCGAGCTCCCCCGAGATCAGCATCTTTAGAGCGGCCGGATCGGAGCCCGGAATTCCGGCATTCTCGGCGAACACCTCGGTCGCAACCCGGCCGCCGGTCTCCGCGCTTATCGCGGCCCACATCTCGACCAGGCGGCGGTGCAGCGGGCTCGACGCCGCTTGATTATGGAACTGTCGGAACGTGTAGTCGGCTGCCAGGGTCGAACGCACCACGGGAGCGATGGAGGCGAACGCTCCACCTCGGATCAGGACCCTTCGGCGCTTCATTTCAATAGCGTGAAGAGCCGCTCGTCGTACAGGGCGCCGCTCATCGGCCCCAGGGCGGTACGGAACGACTTCGCGGCGTCGGTCACGCTGTGTGCCTCCTGGGCCGCCGCGTCCGTCCAAGACTCGACAAGCGTCATATGGTTGAGGCGGCTCGCCTGCACCAGCGTATCGAAGCGGACATTGCCGGCCGAGCCGGCACTTCTCTCTGAGAGCGTCTTTAGCTCGGCGACTGCATCGTCCCGTTTCGGCGGCACGACGTCGACGTGCGTGACGACGTACAAGGCGGCAGGCGCCGGATCGGCTGGTCCGACGGACAGGGCCAAATGCGGCCGCTCATCGTAGGGCGCTATCTGCAGCAGCGCGAGGGCGGTACGAAACGTGCGGCCCGCAATCGACCCCGCATTGTCTTCGCGCGCCTTGGCGTTCGGCCAGCGCTCGATGATGACGAAATGGTTGGGTCTGGCAACCTGCTCGAGAACGGTGAATTCCAGGGGACCATTGCCCTTGGCGGTATCACGGTAACTGGCGAGCAGGCGGCGGGCAGCATTGACCTCGCCCGGCGCAACTTCGAGGTAGGTGACCGCGTATGCAGGGTCCGGCGATTGGGCCATCGCTTCCACGGCCAGCATACTGGCACCTGCACCGGCGACAAGGATTTGACGACGGTTGACCATACATGTCCTCCCATGTCTTTGGACTGCGGGCGTCCCGCCCGCCCCTGAAATGAGTCGGGCCTCTGGCTCGCGTTCCCAGTAGAATCCGGGTCAGGGCATCTTCGCCTCGATAGTGCGCTCTTCGCGAGCACCGCTTTGGTCGGCTGGGCCCTTGCGCGTGGTGATAATGCGGACCGTGTTCTTTTCGACATGGATCTCGCCGCCCCAACGATCGCCGAGCGGCATGCTGCGCAGGTTCGTGAGATTGATGCGGTCGTAGACCTTGCCGCCGGAATAGAAGGCCAGAGCTGCGTCGAGGCTGAGCAGGTGCAAGGTGAAGAACTCGCCCGACCCGCCGCCGCTGTAGGTGGCCAAGACGACTAAAAGCCCATTCTCGGCGGGGCCTATGTAGGTGTATGCGGTCTCTTCCATGCCGTTCAGCGAGCCCGGCGCCGGCTTGCGTTGAATCACCCAGTCGCCGCTTTGCTTGATGTCGTCGAAATAGAGGTTGCTGTCGATCGCGGCCCGGAGGTCGACGGTGACCCAGATCGGCAGTGAATCGGCCAGGTTGCCATCGCCGAAATCGCGAAAGATCTCCGGCGGGATCGGTTTGCCGCCAAGCGTGAATGTCTTGCGCACCTCCGTGAGGAGAGCGGCCGTTGTCGAGTCCTGGGCTGCCGCAGACAGATGCGGCATCGCAGAGCATACCAGCCACAAGAGGATCACCGTCGTCCGGCATATGCGCCAATCCACGAGAAGCACTCGTCCAACTCTCCCGGCTGCAATATATAGACGGTTCGATTCCCCACCACCTTGCGAGTACTGGATGTCGGAGAAGCGCGGCCCTTGGCAGATCCTGTCGCGCGAGCAGCGCTACGACAACCGCTGGATGACCGTCACGCATCATGAAGTCGTCACGCCGACCGGCCAACCCGGCATTTACGGCACCGTTCACTTCAAGAACATCGGCATCGGCATCCTGCCCGTCGATGCCGAGGGGCACACCTTCCTGGTCGGGCAGTACCGCTTCACGCTCGACGGCTACAGCTGGGAAATCCCGGAGGGCGGCGGTGCGCTCGATGTCGATCCGCTTGATTCAGCGGCGCGGGAGCTGCGCGAGGAAACCGGGCTCGCGGCCCGGCGATGGCAGAAGCTGGTGGATTGCGATCTGTCCAATTCCATCACCGACGAGCGCGTGGTCGGCTATCTCGCATGGGACCTGGAGCAGGGAATCGCGGCGCCGGATCCCACGGAGGACCTTCGGGTGAAGCGGGTGCCGCTTACCGAGGCCCTCCGCATGGTCGATGCCGGCGAGATCCGCGATGCGCTCAGCGTGCTCACGCTCCGGGCCGCGCAGCTGCTGCTTGCGCAGGGCCGCTTTCCGTTGCCGTTGCCATCGGAGCGCTGAGGCCGGCGATGGGGACGGATGGGCGGCGCTCGGTCCGCGCCGCCACCATCCGCTTGGCATCTTCGACGCGGCCCGCTTTGACATAGGCGGCGAGCAGGGTGTTCTCGATCACATCGCGTTGCGCCCGGCTGCCGCCGATGCGCACGGTCTCGGCAAGGGCATCCTCGAGCAAGCCGACGGCTGTCGGCCAGTCGCTGCGCGCATAGGCCGCCAGGCCCTTTGCCAGGCGCGGGACGACATCGCCCGCCGGCGCGTGCCGCGCCGCGGCGCGCTCCTCGAGCTCCTTCACGATCTTCTCGATGGCTGCTTCATCGCCGGTAGCAACGGCGGTGAGCGCGCGATGGACATCGACGAAGGCAAGGCCGGGGCGAGGGAATGACTGGTGCGCATAGGTGTGCACGTCGCGCCAAAGTGCGTCGCGGCGCGCATGCCCGGCGAGCTCAGCGCGCCACAGGAAGGCGGGCGCGTCGGTCGCGACATTGAGGGCCGGTCCCCAGGCGCCGCCGGGATGCACCTGATCCCGGTAGACCCGCCAGGCCCGCTCGCCGTCGCCCACAATCAGGGCGAACAGCGCCACGTGCCACGAGATGTGACAATGCATCAGCCCTTCGCGCGGATAATGCGGCAGCCACGAATCGAGATAATCCAGTGCCGCGCTGTCCTCGCCCATCTCGTAGAGCACATGCGCCTTGATGTGCGCCCCATGGGCGTTCTTGGGATTGGCAGCCATGCTTCGCTCGATCAGGCCGAGCGCTTCGTCAAGCCGACCGACCTCCTCGAGGGCGAAGGCGTGGACTGCCTGGAACCACCAGTCGTCGGCGAGATGCGGTCGCAGCGCTTCGAGGAACTCGACCTGCTCGGGCTCGCGGCCGAGCCGTCCGCTGAAACCGATCAGGCCGAACACGCCGGTCGCCGGCGCGGCGACCATGGCATCGCGCGGATACTGGGCGAGATGGTCACGCGTCGCTTCCAGGGCGCCCACCGGATTGCCCTCGATGGCGAGGCAAAGCGCGTTGACATGACTCTGCTCGCGCGGCGTTGCGGCTGCGGAGAGCTCCCGAGCCCGCTTGGCGACTTGCCGGGCCGTCGCAACGTCGGCCACGAGAAGCCGGCCGCGGGCAAAAGCGACGTGCGCCAGCGCGAAGTCGGGATCGCTCTCGATGGCGCGGCCGAGATGCAGGCCATCGCCGTGCGCAGCCGACAGCACGCAGTCGCAGCCGGCAACATAGGCGTCCCGCGCGGCGGGGGAGTTGGTGCTGAGCGGAAAGCCGTATCGATCTGCAAGCATGCCGTGCGAAGCCCTTCGGAGGTTGGCGTAAAGGATGATATGCCTGTTGTCGGAGCTTTGTCGTGGGGAGGAACAGGGAAGCCGCGTGTCAGGAGCTCCAACTCCGAGCCGATGATCGTGCGGCGGTGACGGTCGGCAATAATTGTCGGACAAGTTCCCGATGGACCGCCTGCTCGACTGCGACTGAGCGCAAGCATGGAGGAGGGACCGTGTCGAATGAACTTTTGGGCAAGGTGGCGCTGGTCACCGGCGCAAGCCGCGGATTGGGTGAGGGAGCGGCCCGCGCGCTTGCCACCGGCGGCGCATCGGTGATGTTGGTGGCGCGCGACGGCAAGCTGGCTGCGGACGTCGCGGGGTCGATCGCGAAGGGCAACGGGCGGGCCGAAAGCTGCGCCTGCGATGTCTCCGATTTCGGCGCCGTGCAGCAGGTCGTCGCGCAAACCGAGGCGAACCTGGGGGCGATCGACATCCTCGTGAACAACGCCGGCGTGATCGAGCCGATCGCCGAGCTCGCGACCTCCGACCCCAAGGTCTGGGCCGACAACATCTCGATCAACCTGACCGGCGCGTATTACGTGCTGCGGGCCGTGCTGCCGGGCATGCTGGCGCGCGGCGGCGGGACGATCGTCAATATCTCGTCGGGTGCGGCCTATCGCCCGCTGGAAGGATGGAGCGCTTATTGCTCGGGCAAGGCGGGACTCGCCATGCTGACGCGCGCCGTCGCCCTGGAAACGGGCGGCAAGGGCGTCCGCATCTTCGGCTTCTCGCCCGGCACCATCGACACCGACATGCAGGTGAAGATCAGGGCCTCCGGCATGAACACGATCAGCCGTATCCCGCGGCAGGACCTCTCGCCCGTCGAGCACGCGGTGCGCGGTCTGATCTACCTCTGCACCACGGATGCCGAGGACCTTTTGGGGCAGGACGCCTCGATGCGGGACGACGCCTTCCGCAAGCGCATCGGCCTCGCGTAAGGCGGAGTCTGCGGCTACAGTCCCCTTTGTCATCCCGAGCGTAGCGAGGGATCCTTAGGCCGCAGAAAGGATCCCTCGCTACGCTCGGGATGACACAGACTACGCCCGGGATGACAGAGGCCGGAGATCTGGGATGACAGCCAAGCAAATCGCAGCACCCGAAGAAGCCTGGACGCAGGTCACGATCGACCAGCGCGTCTTCGATCTCTACGACGAGTACTGCCACGGCGATATCGATCGCCGTGCGTTCCTGCAGCGGGCGGCGGTGGTGACGGTGGGTGGGCTCGCCATGGCGCAGGCGCTGCTGCCGAGGTACGCCAGGGCGCAGACCGTCTCGTTCACCGATCCACGCATCAAGGCGCACTATGTCACCTACCCCTCGCCGGGCGGCAACTCCGGGACGATGCGCGGGTACCTGGTGCAGCCAACCGGCAGCGGCCCGTTCCCGGTCGTCCTGGTGATCCACGAGAACCGCGGGCTCAACCCCTATGTCGAGGACGTGGCGCGCCGCGTGGCGACCGAAGGCTTCGTTGCGCTGGCGCCGGATGGCCTGTTCCCGGTCGGCGGCTATCCCGGCAACGACGACGACGGCCGCGAGCTCCAGGCCAAGCTCGACCAGGGCAAGCTGCGCACCGACATGCTGAACAGCGCCCGCTACCTCAAGGCGCACGAGCTGTCGAACGGCAAGCTCGCGGTTACGGGCTTCTGCTGGGGCGGCAGCACGACCAACTTCCTGGCGGTGACCCTGGGCGGTGATCTGAAGGCGGCCGCGCCGTACTACGGCGCGGCGCCGGCGACGGCGGAGGTCGCAAAGATCAAGGCGGCGCTGTTGATCCACTACGCCGAGAACGACGAGCGCATCGATTCGCTTTGGCCAGCTTACGAAGGCGCGCTGAAGTCGGCCGAGGTGCCGTACGAAGTGTACTTCTATCCAGGTACGCAGCATGGCTTTCACAACAACTCGACGCCGCGCTACCAGGAAGCGGCGGCCAAGCTGTCGTGGGACAGGACCATGGCCTTCTTCAAGAAGCAGCTGACGTAACAGTATGGAGCCGGCGACGACGTGACAGAACAGACGTCGGCCGGTCGCGCCGCCGAGCCGGAGGCGCGCGTTCTCTCGGCCAGCCTGCTGTATTGGACCGTCGGCGCCTGCGGCTTCGCCACCGGCGTGGTCGGTGCCGCCTTCCATCTCGCCGTCGACACGCTGTTCCAATGGCCGTTGCGGCTGGTGGAAATGTTCGACGTCGGTCCAATCGCCATTGCGGCGGCTGCGGGCATCGGTGCGACCGGCACCTTGCTCGCCTACCTGCTCACCCGTTACGTCGCGCCCGAGGCGGCCGGCAGCGGCGTGCCGGAGGTCGAGGGGGCGCTCGAGGGACTGCGGACCGTGCGCTGGCAACGCGTGCTCCCAGTGAAATTCGTCGGCGGCCTGCTGGCCCTGTCATCGGGGCTGGTCGCCGGACGCGAAGGGCCGACCATCCACATGGGCGCCTCCATCGGCGCGTTCCTGGCCGACCGGCTGAGGCTCGCGCGGCCGGACCTCCATACCTTGCTGGCGGCCGGCGCCGCGGCGGGCCTCGCCGCCGCCTTCAATGCGCCGCTGGCGGCCGTCCTGTTCGTGATCGAGGAGACGCGCAAGCAGTTCACCTACACTTTCCGCTCCTACGTGTCGGTGATCGCCGCCTCGGCGGCGAGTGCCTTTGGCATGGAGCTGGTGGGCGGCACGGCGCCCGCACTGCACATCGTCACCAGCGCGATGCCGCTCATGATCCTGCCGGTGTTCATGGTGCTGGGCGCGGCACTGGGAGCGCTGGGCGTCGTGTTCAATCGTTGCTTGGTTGCCTGCCTGAATGCGCGGACGGCCGCTTTCAGGCGCGCGCCGTTCGTCTACCCGATCCTGGTCGGAGCGGTCATGGGGACGCTCGCCATCGTCATGCCGGTCGCGGTCGGCGGCGGCGAGAGCCTGATCCCCGGGCTGGTGCTGGCCGACTTGCCGCTGCGGGTCCTGTTCGTGATCGCGGTGCTGCGCTTCGCGGGGACCATGGCGAGTTACCCGGTCGGCGTGCCGGCCGGGATATTCTCGCCCTTGCTGTCGCTGGCAACGGCGGTCGGCCTGCTGGCCGGAACGCTGCTCGAGCTCGGTCTGGCGCGCACCTCGCTGCCGCTGCCACCGCTCGTGACCGCGGCTTTTGCGGTGGCGGGCATGGGCGGCCTATTTTCAGCCACTATCCGCGCGCCGTTGGTCGGCGTGGTCCTGGTGGTCGAGCTGACGGGAGCCTATGAGCTCATTCTGCCGATCATCGTCACTTGCGTGACGGCGCACGTGGTCGCTCAGGCTCTAGGGGGGCGTCCGATCTACGAGGTGCTGCTCGAACGCACCCTGCGGCTGGAAGATCGCAAGATGCTGCCGCAGTCGAGCAAGGTGTCGGCCCCTGTAGGCATCGACGAGGCATCGTGACGGCGACCCTCGGCAAGAGCCGCCTGTTTGCCGCCGGGGCGGTAGGCAACGTGCTGGAATGGTACGACTTCGCCGTCTACGGCTACTTCGCCACCTCGATCGGACAGGCGTTCTTTCCGCAGCAGGACAAGGTGGCGCAAGTTCTGTCGGCGTTCGGGATCTTCGCCGTCGGCTTTCTGATGCGGCCGGTCGGCGGGGCGCTGTTCGGTCACGTCGGCGACCGCATCGGGCGCAGGGCGGCTCTGAACGTTTCGATCGCCGCCATGGCCATCCCGACCTTCCTGATCGGCGTGCTGCCGGGGTACGAAAGGCTCGGGTTGGCCGCGCCTTTGCTGCTGACCCTGTTGCGCATGATCCAGGGCCTCTCGGTGGGTGGCGAATACACCACCTCGATCGTGTTCCTGGTCGAACGCGCCAAGCCCGAGCGGCGCGGCCTGGTCGGTGCGGTGGCCGACGTCGGCGCCGTGCTGGGCATCCTTGCCGGGTCGGCGACGGGCGCCGTCCTGGAAACCGTGATGTCCGAGGCGTCGGTGCAGGCCTGGGGCTGGCGCATCCCGTTCTGGATCGGGCTCGCGGTTGGGGTTGCCGGACTGGGGCTGCGTCGAGGCCTGCCCGGCGATGAGGCCGCGGCGGCCAAGACCGAGCGGGCGCCTCTCGTCGCCACCTTCAGGCACCACGGCATGCTGTTGGCCCAGCTTGCCGGCGTCTCGGCCTACGCCGCCGTCGCCTTCTACCTGATGTTTGTCTACATCGTGAGCTGGCTGCAGCTTGTCGACGGCGTGGCGCCGGCGCGGGCGCTCGACATCAACACCATCAGCATGGTGCTGATCATGCCCGTCGAGCTCTCCGTCGCTTGGCTGGGCGACCGCATCGGACGACGGCGCGTCCTGCTGGCGATCACGGCCTTCGGGTTCACCAGTGCGTGGCCGCTGTTCTGGCTGCTGCACCGGCCGGAATCCGCGCTTCTCCTGCTTGGCCAGTTCGGCTTCGTATTGTCGGTTGCCGGTTTCTACGGCTGTCTGCCGGCCTTCATGGTCGAGGTCGTGCCGCATCAGGTCCGCTGTACGGCCACTGCGCTCGGCTACAACCTCAGTCTGGGCCTGATCGGCGGATTGAGCCCGCTGGCAGCGACCTGGCTGATCGAGCGCACCGACAACGACTACAGCCCGGCCTTCATGATCATGGCGGCCGCGGCCATCAGCTTCATCGCCCTGCTCAGCCTGCGGACAGCGGCGGCGGGGCCGATGATCGAGATGGTGCCCAGGCCAGCGGGCGGCGACTGACCTGCAAAGAGCAGCTCGCGCTTCGACAATCTCACCTCACCCTGAGGAGCGCACGCAGTATGCGTCTCGAAGGGTGGGCTACACCGATGTTGTCGCCCATCCTTCGAGAGGCCGCGCAAAGCGCGGCTCCTCAGGATGAGGTTTTGTACGTCTGGTCTGCTCTACTCCAGCAGCTCGGGAACGACCCACAGGGCGGGCTCGCCGCGGGCCACGCGCTGCACGTTGTCGAAACCGTTGCGCAGGCGCGTGATGTTGCTCTCCCAAGTCGGACCCGCGAGATGTGCGGTCAGGATCACGTTGTCGAGCTTCAGCAGCGGGTTGTCCGGCGGCGTCGGCTCCTCGTCGAACACGTCGAGGCCGGCGCCGAACAGCTTGCCGGCCGACAGCGCGGCCGTCATCGCCTTCTCGTCGATCACCGGGCCGCGCGAAGTGTTGACGATGATGGCCGACGACTTCATCACGGCGAGCTCGGCCGCGCCGATCATGTGCCGCGTCGAATCGTTCAAGGGCACGTGCAGCGACAGGATGTCGGAATGGCGCAGGATTTCGGGAAGCAGGCGGAAGCGCACGCCGAGCGCATCCTCCTGTGCCTCCGAGAGGCGGACGATGTCGTAGTAGTGCACGATCATGCCGAAGGCTTGGGCCAGGCGGGCGACCTTCTTGCCGATCGTGCCCAGGCCGATGATGCCCAGCACCTTCTCGCGCACCTGGTGGACCGTCGGTGGCGCGTTGCCGTGCCAGCGGCCGGCGGTGACGTTGGCATGCTGGGTGATCAGCCGGCGTGATACCGCCAGCATGAGCAGCACGGCGTGCTCGGACACCGCGACGGAGTTGGCGCCGCCGTTGTTGCACAGCGGGATCTTGCTCTTGCGCGCCGCCTCGAGGTCGGCACGGTCGTATCCCGCGCTCAGCATCTGCACCAGCCTGAGGCCGGAGGCGTCCTTGTACAGCTGCGGCGTCACGTACTGCTGCACGAAGCCGACCAGGTAGTTGGCGCCCGGCAGGGCGGCCTTCATTTCCGGCGAATTGTGCAGCGCCTTCACGATCTCGAATCCCTTGGGCGCGAGGTCGTCGACCATGGAAATTGTGTCCTTGGGACCGACCACGAGTACGCGTTCCATCAGAGTGCCTCCGCAGCGATACGATGAGCCTTCAACAACAAGGGCAGGCGGCCCGGCGCGGTTCGGCCCCAGCCGCACTCGGCCGAGAGCCCGAATTCGTCGACGAAGCGTCGCGCCACCGCGATTCGCGTTCGGTCGCCAGCTTCGTCGTCATGGTGCAGCAGGCCGAGATAGAGCTTGGTCCCCGGCGGGCGTTTCCAGATTTTCAAGGGTGCAAAGTAGGCGTCGTCCGTCCGGTCTTTCGGGACGGGGATGTGCAGGAAGTCGATCTGCCGACGCGTGGCCGCGGCGATGCCGTCCATCATCTCGACCAGGATGGCGGCGTCCTTAGGCTGCACGAGATGCTCGTCGCGCGGCGAGCCGTAGCACAGGTGATAGCCCATCTCGACACCGCCCGGCACCGCATCGCCCAGCCGGCCCAGCATGTCGAAAGTCTGCTTCTTGTAGCGGGTTGGGCGGTCGGTAAAATAGTTCTCGAAGGCCAGCACCTCCTGGCAGACGTCCCATTGGATGGGGAGGCTGTCGGCCGGAATAGCGCGCACGATGTTGGCCAACGCAGTCTTCAGGGCGCGCTCATAGACCTCGAAGTAGGTCCCGCGCGCCGGCCCGCTGACATAGAGATACCCACTGGCCTGTGGCGTCGGAAGGCAAACCTGGAACCGCACGGCGGCCGGGATCGCATCGACGTTGCGCAGGCGCTTGAACACCTCGTAAGAGGCGAGAGCCGCCGCATCGTAGCCCGTCTCGAACGCAACCGCGCGGGGATCGACGCCGGGCTTGAAGCGCATCTGCTCGACCTCGCGTATCAGCTTGCCGTCCCATTGGATGAACTTGTAGGGCGGCACCGTCGGGTCGATCTCCATCGCAGGGTGGTCCAAAAGCATCTGGCGCTGAAAAAAGACCCAGCGCGAGCGCTCGCCGGTCTCGCCGTCGGGCATGCAGCGCAAGAAGGGACCGAGCTCCTGCGCCAGGCGATGGAACACCTGCTCGCTGTTGTCGAGCGGCACGCTGCCGATCAGATGCAGGCGCTCGCGTTCCTGCATCAGGCGATCTTTTCGAGCTTCTGCAGGGAACGCAGGTATCTCGGCACGGGCTCGTCGGGGTGGGTGTTTCCCCAGTTGGTGTAGCTCACTTCCCCGACATAGATGGCGCCCTTGCTGTCGACGGCGAGGCCGTGCGGCGAGAGGAACTTGCCCGGTTCCTGTCCCGGACCGTGCTCGCCGCCCAGCCGGACGATGACGTTGCCTTTCTTGTCGACGATCGTGAGGCGCGGCCCGATGTTGGTGTGCTTGGCATTGACCCGCATGCCGGGCCCCAGCTCGCCGATGATGAAGCGCGGATGATGTCGCCCGCCGCAGCAGTAGAGCGCGCAAGGGCGGTGCATGTTGTTCCATTGCGTCTCGTACTTGCCGTCGCCGTCGAACACCTGGACCCGATGGTTCTCTCGGTCGGCGACATAGACCCAGCCGTCCTCGTCGGTGGCGATGTTGTGCGGGATGTTGAACTGGCCGGGATCGGTGCCGGTGGTGCCCCAGCAGGTGAGATGCCGGCCGTCGGGTGAGTACTTGTGGACGCAGGAGTTGCCGTAGCCGTCGGAGACGTAGATTTCGCGCTTGGGCGAAAGGGCGGTGTGGGTGCAGCGGTTGAACGGCTGACCGCTCAGGAACGGCGCCGGCTGGTTGGGCACGCCGATGGTCAGCAGCACCTTGCCCTCGGTGGTCGTCTTGCGGACGGTATGGTCGCCGTCGTCGGTGCAGTAGAGGGTGTCGTCGCTGTCGATATGCAGCCCGTGGGCGCGGCTAAACAGGCCCTCGCCCCACGAGCGCAGGAAGTTGCCCTCACGGTCGAACACCATCATGGGGTGCTGGCCGCGATTGAAAACGTACACGTGGTCCTTGCTGTCGACCGCGACGGCGGCGACATCGCGGAACTCCCAGCCGTCGGGCAGCTTCGCCCAGTTCTCGACCACGCGATAGCGATGCTCGCCGGTGCCTAGGATTGCGGACATGTCATCCCCCTCGCTTCTGTCATCCCGAGGCCGAAGGCCGAGGGCCCTTTAAGGCCGCAGGAAAGGTCCCTCGCTGCGCTCGGGACGACAGCGTTGTTGGTCCCACATGGCGATGCTGGTCCGGCATGACTTCATCACGCCAGCATCGCGGCGGAGATCTTCTCCGCCGACATCAGCGTCGGGAAGTTGGTGTTGGCGCACGGCACGATGGGAAATACCGAGGCGTCGACCACGCGCAGGCCCTGCACGCCCTTGACGAGACCCTGGGTGTCGACGACCGACATGGGATCGTCCGGCCGGCCCATGCGGCAGGTACACGAGGCATGCCACACGCCGATCGCCGCCTTGCGGATGAAGGCTTCGAGCGCCTCGTCGTCGTTCATGAC
>JAFAKN010000705.1 GCA_019235415.1 Alphaproteobacteria bacterium | reverse complement strand
AGCCGAGGCCGCGCCGCTTGCCCGTCTCGGCCACGGCCACACGCCGGCCCGGCATGAAGCCGACGACGCTTACCCCGAGCGCCTCGATCGCCGGCCGCGCGTCCTCGAGCGCCGCCATCGTCAGCGCGCAGTAGGGGCACCAGTCGCCGCGGAACAGCGCCAGCACCAACGGGCCGCGATCGAGCAGGGCCTGCGAGCTCCACAGCCGGCCTTCGCCGTCGAGCAGCTCGAAGTCGGGCAGGTAGTCGCCGAGCCCCAGGCCGTCTTCCACGGTTCGCAGCATGCGCAGCCGGTCGAGTTCGTCTTGGAAATCGCGGCGCTCGCGCTCCGAAAGGGCCGTCATGTGACCTTCACTCAGGCGCCGCAGAGTATCTGCAAAGTTCATGCCGTCCCGAGTCTGTGGAGCCTTCGGGTGCTGCGGAAATACCTTCCGGTATGGGCTTCGATAACCGCAGGCTATGATGGCGATCGGCAGAATGGGGGCTTCGGGGGCAGTCGCCAATGGAGATGCATCAGATCCGCTATTTCCTGGCGGTCTGCGAGACCTTGAACTTCACCCGCGCGGCCGAGGCGTGCAACGTGTCACAGCCGTCGTTGACGCGGGCCATCAAGGGGCTGGAGGATGAGCTGGGCGGCCCGTTGTTCCGCCGCGAGCGCAACAACACCCATCTCACCGGCCTCGGCGAGATGATGCGCCCGCACCTCACCCAGGTGCTGATCGAGACCGACGCCGCCAAGGAGCGAGCCAAGAGCTTCGCGCGGCTCGACGACGTCGAGCTCAAGCTCGGCATGATGTGCACCATCGGCCCGCGGCGTTTTGTGCCCTTTCTGCAGACCTTCCGCGAACGCCATCCCAAGGTGCGCCTGCTCGTGCAGGACGGGTCGAACGTGCAGCTGCAGGAGCGGCTGGCGCAGGGCGAGCTCGACGTTGCCGTGTACGGCCAGCCCGAGGAGATGGACGAGCGCTTCCATGCCCGCCGTCTCTACGACGAGCGTTTCGTGATCGGAGTCGGCCCGGGGCATCCCTTCGACAAGCAGAATGCGGTGCGTTGCCAGGACCTGCACGACCAGGCCTACCTCAACCGCGTGCAGTGCGAGTTCTTTGGCGAGGCCCGCAGGGTATTTCGCGCCAACGGAGCCAAGACGCGCATCGTCTTCCGCAGCGATCGCGACGATTGGGTGCAGAGCATGGCCCTGGCCGGGCTCGGCTTCACCTTCATCCCCGAGTACGCCGCGACCATGCCGGGCTTGCGCGTGCGGCCGTTGATCGAGCCCGAGATCGTCCGCACCATCCAGGTCGTCACCGTGCGCGGCCGCCCGCACGTGCCGGTGGTTGCCGCCTTCGTGCGCGAGATCCTCGCCTTTCCCTGGGCCAGCCTCAGCTCCTAGGAAGGCGGCCGGGGCGCGGCCGGCGCCAGTCGTCCCGGCTATCGAATCAATTCGCACTCGGCATTTAAGCCGAAGCCGCCGTGCCCCGATGCTGCGCCCACCGCCGCGATCCCTCGGTCCGGCGCAACCACGCGGAGACAGTCATGTTCTTTCGTACTGCCTTGCTCTCGACCCTGGTGACTGCCGGACTGGCGGCATCGGCGTTCGCCGGGGAATGCCCGGCCGACAAAGTGAAGACCGACGCGGTGAAGCCGGTGGACTATCCCGCCAAGGGCGTCACCGACACCGTGCTCGCCTCGAACGATCTCTCCAAGGAGAAGGTGGCGCTCGCGGGCCATCTGATGCGCGTTCGGAAGCTGGTAATTCAGCCGGGCGGCATCGTGCCCTGGCACAGCCACGCCGACCGGCCGGCGCTGATCTACATCATCAACGGCGAGATCGTCGAGCACGCCAGCAATTGCGAGGTGCCGATCGTGCACAAGGCGGGCGACGTCGCGCGCGAGACGCATCTCACGTCGCACTGGTGGCAGAACAACGGCAGCACACCCGTCACGCTACTCTCGTTCGACATCTGGTCCGACCCCAACGACCACAACATGTAAGCGAGCGGAGTTCATCTAACCGAGCGGAGTTTCATCCCATGGCGAATGTCCTGCGCGCCTTCACGATCGCTCTCACGGCCTTTCTCACCGTCGTCGATCTGTTCGCGACGCAGGCCATTCTGCCGCCGCTCGCCACTGCCTATGGCGTGACACCGGCAGCGATGGGCTTTGCCGTCAATGCCACCACGATCGGCATGGCGGTCGGCGGCCTCGCTGTCTCCATCCTGGGGCGCCGTATCGATCGCCGCCGCGGGATCCTGGTCAGCCTGGTCGTCTTGACGATGCCGACCGCGCTGCTCGCCACCATGCCGAGCCTGCCCATCTTCACGGCGTTGCGCATCGCCCAAGGGCTGTGCATGTCGACAGCGTTTGCACTGACGCTTGCCTGGCTCGGCGAGCACACGAGCGCGGCCGATAGCGCTGGCGCATTTGCCGCCTATATCACCGGCAACGTCGCCTCCAACCTGTTCGGGCGCTTGCTCGCCGCCGGCGTCGTCGATCACCTGGGTCTTTCGGCCAATTTCGCGGTCTTCGCCGCCCTGAACTTCTCCGGCGCCGTCCTGGTCTGGTTCACGATCGAGCGCACACCAGTGATGCGCGAGGTCGACATGCTGCGGGTGTCGCCGTGGCGCAGCTGGCTGACGCAGCTCGCCAATCCGGCGCTGCGCGCCGCCTTCGCCATCGGCTTTCTCATCCTCTTCGTCTTCATCGGCATCTACAGCTACGTGAACTTCGTGCTGGTGCGTGCGCCGTTCGACGTCGGCATGATGATGCTGGGCATGGTGTACTTCGTGTTCCTGCCCTCGATCGT
>JAFAKN010000569.1 GCA_019235415.1 Alphaproteobacteria bacterium | reverse complement strand
GCCGGCGCGAGATGGTGCGCCCGCACTGGCGCAATCCGCACGCCACCCTCGAAGGCCACTACGGACTGGGCATCATGAGCGGCACGGTCGGCGGCTGGGCGTGGTTCGGCCATTCCGGCGGCCTGCTGGGCTATATCTCGCGCACCGTCACCCTGCCCGATCGGCACCTCACCTTGTCGATATTCTCCAACGCTGCGGACGGCTGGGCAGGTTTCTGGGCGGACGGAGCCATCAACATCCTGCGTACCTTCGCCCAGAATGGACCCCCATCAAGGCGCGTCGGCGACTGGACCGGCCGCTGGTGGTCGGCGTGGGGCGCAGTCGACTTCGCGCCCATGGGCAACAAGGTGCTCGTGGGCGCCCCGGTCATGGGCAACCATCCCTTCCTCGATGCCAGCGAGATCGAGATCACGGGCCGCGACCAGGGCCGCATCGCGCTGGCCGGCGGCTATGGCAGCCACGGCGAGACCGTGCGGCGTGTGCGCGACGATAGCGGCAAGATCACCGAGATCTGGTTGGCGGCCAGCCGCTTCGTGCCGCGCAGCCAGGCTGTCGCCGAGCTCACCAGACGCTATGGTCGGCACGGCCGGCCGAGGTGATGGAGACCAAGATGCGTATTGTTGTGTTGCTGCTGTTGGGCGGCGTGATTGCCCAAGCGGCCGACGCCCAGCAGCGGGTGAACCTCACGACGGCGGCGCTGACGCGCTGCGCCGGGAAGATCGGCACCGACACCCGACAGGCCGATCCCGCCTTTGCGACCTTCGGGCTCGACGGGCCGCCATGGCTCACCGCGGAGCATACCGAGGACAAGATCGGCTCGCTCAACATCTCCACCACCATCTCGGGCACGGGTTGGCGACGCCGGCGGGACGGCACCTCGGTGCCGTTTCGTTTCGTGTGTACCCTCGACGCCAAAGGACAGGCGGTCGCCTTTCACGCCGCGCCCCTGCAGCGCCATCTCGGAGACCAGCTGCCGCCCGCGATCGTCGTCGAAGGCGCCGCTGCCTATCTCGACAAGAAGCCGCTGCCCAAGGGCGTAGAACTGCAGGTGCAGCTGCTCGACGTATCGAAGTCGCCCAAACCGGAGGTGCTCACCGAGGAGGTCGTGCGCAGCGGCTGGCAGTTGCCAATCCCCTTCGCTCTGCGCCTGCCCAAGGACGTCTCGCTCGAGGGTCGCAAGCTCGAGATCACGGCGCGCTTCGTCCAGGCGCGTCAGCCCCTGTTCCAGCTGAGTGAGAGCCGCCCGCTTGCGCCCGACGATCTGCACAAGTTCATTATCCTGACCTTGGACAAGGTCGAGCAGCCCGTCAACGCAACCAATGCTCCGGCCAACTCGCGCTGACGCGCGAGCGGCGCGGATGCGCCTCGGCGTCTTCGTGCAAGTGCCCGGCCATCACGTGGCGGGCTGGCGACATCCCGAGGCGACCAGCCACGGCTGGCCGAACCTCGGCCTGATGCAGCGCATCGCCCGCACCGCCGAGCGCGGCAAGTTCGACATGTTCTTCCTCGGCGACGGCTTCGCCACCGGCTACGACGAGCATCCCGCAACGATCGGCAAGTTCGAGCCGCTGACGCTGCTCTCGGCGCTGGCGATGACCACATCCCGGCTCGGGCTGGCCGCCACCGCCTCGACCACCTACGCCGAGCCGTATCATGTGGCGCGCGCCTTCGCTTCGCTCGACCACCTGTCGGCCGGCCGGGCCGCGTGGAACGTCGTGACCACGGCCTACGACAAATCGGCGGCGGTATTCGGCCGCCAGCACCCACCGCATGCAGAGCGCTACGCCATTGCCGAGGAGTTCGTCGAGGCCTGTCGGCGATTGTGGGACAGCTGGGACGACGATGCCTTTGTGCCCGACAAGGAGTCCGGGCGCTTCGTTCGCCCCGGCAGCCTCCACGTGCCGCACTTCGAGGGGAAGTTCTTCACGGTCCATGGCGGATTGAACGTGCCGCGGCCACCGCAAGGCCATCCCGTGCTGATCCAGGCCGGATCCTCCGGACCGGGCCAGGCGCTGGCGGCCAGGATCGCGGATATCGTCTTCACGGCGCAGAACGAGTTGGCGGAAGCGCAAGCCTTCTACCGGAGCGTGAAGGCCCAGGCGGCGGCCTTCGGCCGCGCCCCGCAGCAGGTATTGGTCATGCCGGGCGTGATGCCGGTCGTGGGCCGCAGCGAAGGCGAGGCGCGCGAGCTGTTTGCCGAGCTCAACCGGCGGATCGACACGCGACAGGCCTTCACCGTCCTGTCGGAGCGACTGGGCACCGACATGTCCCGCCATCCGTTCGACGGTCCGGTGCCCGACCTGCCGCAGACCGAGAACCTCAAGAGCCGGGCGGCGCTCCTGCTGCAGATGGCGCGCCGCGAGCAGCTTTCGCTCAGGGAGCTTTACTACCGCGTCGCCGCGGCCCGCGGGCATCTGTTGCTGATCGGCAATCCCGTACAGATCGCCGACGTTCTCGAGCGCTGGTTTCTCGCCGGCGCCGCCGACGGCTTCAACGTGATGCCCCCCTTCTTTCCGGCGCAGTTCGACGCCTTAGTCGACCTCGTCTTGCCGATCCTGCAGGAACGCGGGCTTTTTCGCACGGAGTATGCCGGTGCCACCTTGCGGGATTGTCTCGGCCTTTGCCGGCCGCCCCTGCGCGATGCGTGAGAACGTGCGGAAAAGCATCCACTACCGCTCTTGCGCGCGCCTGCCGGACTCCTGATATAACCGAGTCGAGGGGCCGGCGTGGGCGGAGCTATCGCCAACCCGGTCAGATCCGGAAGGGAGCAGCCGTAACGAATTCGCTTCGGGTCATGCCGGTTCCTCACCTGCTTGCCGTGCCAGCCGCCGCGGCGGTAGGTGGCCGGGCGCGACGACCGCCGGGCCTGATCCTGGCAGCGGCGCCTCGAGCGGGTAGCACGCCATGGCGGAAGCTCACGACACGCTTCCTTATAGGGTCCTTGCCCGCAAATACCGTCCCATCGATTTCACGACCCTGGTCGGCCAGGAGGCGATGGTCCGCACATTGCGCAACGCCATCGCCACCGGCCGCATCGCGCACGCCTTCATGCTCACCGGCGTGCGCGGCGTCGGCAAGACCACCACCGCGCGCATCATCGCCCGGGCGCTGAACTGCATCGGTCCCGACGGCAAAGGCGGGCCGACGGTCGATCCCTGCGGTGTGTGCGAGAACTGCTTGGCGATCACCGAGGACCGCCATGTCGACGTGATCGAGATGGACGCCGCGTCGCGCACCGGCATCGACGACGTGCGCGAGCTGATCGAAGGCGTGCGCTACCGGCCGGTGTCGGCACGCTACAAGGTCTACATCATCGACGAAGTCCACATGCTGTCGGAGAAGGCCTTCAACGCCCT
>JAFAKN010000431.1 GCA_019235415.1 Alphaproteobacteria bacterium | reverse complement strand
GTGATGCCGCGCTCGCGCAGCTTGTACTTCTGGATCTTGCCGTTCTCGGTCGCGGGCGGCGCGTCGACGAACTCGACGTAGCGCGGCACCGCGAAGTACGGCATGCGTGGCTCGCAGAAGCGGACCACGCCGATCTCGTCGAGCGGCGGCGTCTCAGCGAGCGCGCTCTCGGCGCGGCGCACGATCGCCACCATGACCTCGTCCTCGGCGAGCTCGGAGCGCACCGGGAAGGCGGCCGCCGTCTCGATCTCGGGATGACTCAGCAGCACCTGCTCGACCTCGAACGAGGAGATGTTCTCGCCGCGGCGGCGGATCGCGTCCTTCAGGCGGTCGACGAAGCGGTAGTAGCCGTCGGCCTCGCGGATGACGCGATCGCCGCTGTGGAACCAGAGATTGCGCCACGCCTCGACGGTCTTGTCCGGCGTGCCGAAGTAGCCGGTGGCGAAGGCGAACGGCGCCTCGGCGCGCAGCACCAGCTCGCCCGGCGTGCCATCGGCGACCTCGTTGTCCTCGTCGTCGACCACGCGGGCGGCAAAGCCCTCGAAGATGCGGCCCATGGTGCCGGGCTTGCGCTCGCCGGCGCGCGTGCCGATCACGAAGTTGGTCTCGGTCGAGCCGTAGCCGTCGAGCAGCACGATGCCGCTGCGCTCGGTGAACGCCTCGTGCAAGTGGCCGGGCACGCCCGGCGCCAGCGCGATGCGCGTCTTGTGCGCGCGCTCGCGGGCATCGACGGGCCGCGACAGCAGGATCGGCACCATGGCGCCCAGCAGGTACGTCACCGTGGCGCCACGCTCGGCCAGGGTCGTCCAGAACGCCGAGGCCGAGAAGCGCGGCTCGAAGATCGCCGCCGCACCGGTGATCAGGGCCTGGAAGAAGGTGTTGAGCGCATTGGTGTGGAACAATGGCAGGGTCGTGCACAGCACGTCGTCGCTGCGGACGCCGAGCAGGTGCGCGGTGTTGAGGCCCCACCAGAAGAACTGCGCGTGCGGACAGCACACGCCCTTCGAAGGACCGGTGGTGCCCGACGTGTAGAGGATGGCGAGCGTGTCGCTCGGCCTGATCGGCGCGGGCTCGGCCGGCTCGCCCAGCGGGGGCAACGCCTCGACGGTCCAGGTTTTCTCGAGCGGCAGGCTGTCGAGGCCGACATGGTCCAACGACCCCTTGAGCGCCTCCTCGATCACCAGCAGGCGGGCGCCCGAGTTCTGCAGGATGTGCCTGAGCTGGCCACCGCGCGACGCGGTGTTGATCGGCACCAGCACGGCGCCGAGCCACGCCGCGCCGAGGAAGACCTCTATGAACTCCGGCCGGTTCTCGCAGATCAGCGCGACGCGGTCGCCGGCGCGGATGCCGGCCGACTGCAGCCGTCCCGCCGAGCGGGCCGCGAGGTCCAGCGCTTCGCTAAAGGTCCAGCGCTTCTCGCCCGCCTGCACCAGCGGCTTGTCGCTGTGCTGCTTGGCGCGCGCCTGCAGCATGACCGCGACGGTGCGCTCGGCGGGCGCGAAGATGCGGGCAGCGTCGAGGGGTTCCGTCACGGCGCCTTGCCGTGCAGGTCGAGATTGCGCTGCAGCAAGGTCAGGTTCTGCAGCAGCTCGGACTGCGCCGAGGGGCTGAGCTCGCCCAGGATCGAGACCACCCATTCCTCGTGGCGCCGCGCCATGGGCAAAAAGCTGTCGCGGCCCTTGGGCGTCAGCCGCACGATGGTGCTGCGGCGATCGTCGGGATCCTCCTGGCGCGTCACCATGGCCTCCTTCTCGAGCTTGTCGACAAGGCCGGTGATGGCGCCGTTGGAGACCAGCAGGCGGCGCGACAGCTCGGTCATGCTGAGCCCGTCGGGAAAGCGCTCGAGCTGCGCCAAGACGTCGAAGCGCGCCATGGAAGTCTTGAATTCCTTGCGCAGCCGCTGGCTCAAAAGGCTTTCCATCTTGACCGAGCAGGCGAGCAGGCGCAGCCACAGCCTGAGCTCGAGATGCGCGGGTCTGGTAATGACCTCGTCCATCGCCGCTCCTTCAGATGACCAGCGTGCCGACACTGGCGCCGCCGCAGACGTAAAGGACCTGGCCGGTGACGAAGCCCGCCTCGTCGCCGGCGAAGAACAGCACGGCGTTGGCGACGTCCTCGGGCCGCCCGAGGCGCTTCACCGGGATCGCCGCGGCGAGTGCCGCCTCGCGCGCGCTGCCGGCCGGCACGATCTCGTGGAACATGTGCGTGCCCTGGATCGGACCCGGCGCCACCATGTTGACGGTGATGCCGAACGGCGCCAGCTCCAGCGCCCAGGTGCGGCCCATGCCGATCAGGCCGGCCTTGGTCGCCGAGTAGGCGGTGCGGCCCTGCGCGCCCAGCGCCGCCCGCGAGGCGATCAGCACCACGCGGCCGAAGCGCGCCTGCTTCATCGCGGGCAGCGCCGCCTGCAAGAGGCTGAGCGCCGTGCCGAGATGGAGCTGCGCCAACGCGGCGATGTCGCCGGCAGTGGCGGCCTCCACGGGGTTGGGGCGGATGACGCCGGCGTTGTGCACGATGTGCGTGACGGCGCGCTGGCGGGCGATCTCCGCGGCGACCGCAGCGGCCGCGTCGGCATCGAAGAGATCGACGACGCGGCTCTCCAGCCTCTTATGCGACCAGTCGGGCTTCTCGAGCGCGAGCGAGATCACATAGTAGTCGCGTGCGAGCAGGGCGTGCGCGATGGCGGCGCCGATGCCGCCGCTCCCGCCGGTGACGATGGCAATACGCTCAGCCACGCGGCACCAAGGCGAGCACGCGCAACGGGCTGCCCGAGCCGCGCCGGATTTTCAATGGCGCCGCGACAATCACCGTACCGGTCGGCGGCAGCCGGTCGAGGTTGGCGAGGCACTGCAGGCCGTAGCGGCCCTTGCCGTGCATGTAAAAGTGCGCCGGATAGGGCGGGTTGAAATGGAACGCTTGCCCTGCGTCGGTGCCGATCGTCTCGGTGCCGAGCCCCAGGAGGTCGCGCTCCTCGACCAGGAAGCGCACGACCTCGGGGCACGGCCCCGGCGAATGCTGGCCGTCCTCGCGCATGTTGGCGTAGTCGCGGCCCGTGCGCTTGGACCAGTCGGTGCGCAGCAGCACCCAGTTGCGCGCCGGGATGCGGTCGTGCTCCCGCTCCCACGCCTCGATATCGGCGACGGTGAGCTCGTAGTCGGGGTTTTTCGCCGACTCCTTGGAAATGTCGATCACGACCGCCGGCGCGATGAAGTTTTTAGGCGCGATCGTGTCGACCGAGTTGTTGGGCAGGTCCTTGCCCGAGATCCAGTGCACCGGCGCGTCGAAGTGCGTGCCGGTGTGCTCGCCCATGGAGATGTTGTTCCAGTACCAGGCCGGGCCGCGCTCGTCGTAGCGCGACACCTCCTCGACGCGGAACGGCGCGCACTGGCCGAGCTCGGGCGGCATGACGATGGTCGGGAATTCGGGCGTGAGCGTGTGCGTGAGGTCGACGACCTCGACCTCGCCCGAGGCGACGGCGCTCGCAAAGGCCAACAGGTCGGTTGTCATGCGCCGAGCTCCCGCTCCAGGGCCTTGGGGCTGACCGCGAGCCGCGCGCGGATGTCCTCGGCGACATCGCCCACGAACACGTCCTCGAGCCCCTGCTGCAGGGCGCGCACGACGGCCTGCGCCAGGGTCATCGGCGCCACCTTGGGCGGTGGTACCGCCTGGTACCACTCGGTCTCGATTGGGCCGAAGAAGGCGTTCAGGACTTTTACGCCGCCCGGCCGCAGCTCGGCGCGCAGCGACTGGGCCGCCGACAGGCACGCCGCCTCGGTCGCCGAGAACGCGCCGTACGCCGGCCAGTTCACGAGGGCGTACACCGACAGAAGGTTCACGAACGCAGCCGCCGAATTGACGCCGTCGGCGCCGCGGGCGCGCAGCACCGGGCCGAACGCCTGCGCGAGGCGCGTCAGGCCGAAGTACCGCATCTCCAGCTCCTCGCGCGCCACCGTCAGGCCCTTGCGCTCGATGATGCCGCCGGTGCGCACGTACTCGCTGTTGTTGACTAGAACGTCGACGCGCGGGGCGAACTCGCCGGCGCATTCGTTGACCGAGATGGTGTCGGTGAGGTCGAGCGCCACGACCTCGACGCGCTCGATCTTGCGCAACCGATCCTCGCCGGGGAACGGCTTCCACGGATCGGCGACACCGACGAACACGATGCTGGCGCCCGCCTCCGACATCGCCTGGGCCAGCGCCTGGCCGACCGC
>JAFAKN010000409.1 GCA_019235415.1 Alphaproteobacteria bacterium | reverse complement strand
CGGCGAACGGCGTGCTCGCGACCAGCCTGCGCTGCGCTTACGCCTGGCGCGCCATCGGCGGCTACCGCCTCCATCTGCGCGCGTACGAGGGCGGGCTGGCGCCGACGCTGCGCATGAAGCCGGGCGAGACGCTCAGGATCCGGCTGGTCAACGACCTGCCGCCCGATCGCGACCTCGCGCCGGCCAACCCGTCGTATCCGCACCATCTCAACACCACCAACTTCCACTTCCACGGCGCCCATTGCAGCCCGAGCGGCATCGCCGACAACGTCATGCGCATGATGCTGCCGGGCAAGGCCTACGACATCGAGATCACGCTGCCCGAGGACCACACGCGCGGCACCTACTGGTATCACCCGCACGCCCACGGCTCGGCCGACGTGCAGGTGGCGAGCGGCATGGCGGGCGCCATCGTCGTCGAGGGCGACTTCGCGGGCGTGCCGGAGATCGAGCAGGCGCGCGAGCGGGTGATGCTGCTGAGCGAGGTCGTGTTCGACCGCTGGAACATGGTCGAGGATCTCGGCACGCTGTTCCCGGAAACCTCGACGCGCTTCCTGGCGATCAACGCCCAGCGGCGGCCGACCATCACGATGCGGCCAGGCGAGGTGCAGCGCTGGCGGCTGGTCGGCTCGCAGTACCAGGACAACATGCTGCTGGCGCTCGACCGGCATCGGCTGAACGTCGTCGCCTACGACGGCATCCCGCTGGGCGCGATGCAGGAGCTGCCGCAGCTGCTGATGGTGCCGGGCGGGCGCGCCGACGTGCTGGTCCAGGCCGGCGCGCCGGGCACCTACGAGCTCGCGGCCCAGCCGTTCGACCAGGGCCATGCCTCGCCGACCGGGCCGCTCGCGCGCCTGGTGGTGGCGGGCGAACCGATGGCGATGAAGCTGCCGGCGGCGCTGCCCAAGCCGCCGCTCGCGCCGATCCGCGACGACGAGATCACCGGCCGGCGCACCATCGTGTTCGGCTCGACCTTCCCCGAGAACGACTCCGCGGGCCATTGGGAGGAGTTCACCTTCACCGTCGACGGCAAGGTGTTCGATCCGGCGCGCATCGACCAGCGGGTGCGGCTGGGCGCGGTCGAGGAATGGACGATCCGCAACACGCAAGCCCACGACGACCATGTCTTTCACATCCACACCAATCCGTTCCAGGTGGTCGAGATGGGTGGCCAGCCGGTGCCCGACCGGCCGTGGCGCGACAGCGTGACGATCCCGCGCATGGCCAAGGGCGGCGGCGCGGTGATCCGCTCGCGCTTCCTCGACTTCACCGGCGTGTTCATGCTGCATTGTCACATGATGAACCACGAGGAGCTGGGCATGATGCAGGCGGTCGAAGTGTACAAGGAGTGACGCGCCGGGCCTCGTCTGTAGCATCGCCAAGGTCTTATGACTATTATGACCATCTGGACCTTTTTTCAGCGAGGTTAAACGAAATGGCTGCAGGCAGCTGGACCGTTGCTCAGGCCAAGGCGCGGCTTAGCAAGGTCATCGAGCAAGCACAGATGAGCGGCCCGCAAACCATCACCAAGCGGGGCAAGTCGGCGGCGGTCCTCGTCTCGGCGGAAGAATGGGCGAGGAAGTCGAAGCGGACCGGCGACTTGGCGGAGTTTTTCGCCGGTTCGCCGCTACGGGGCTCGAAAATCGACGTCAGGCGCCGCAAGGACCGGGCTCGAGCGGTCGCGTTGTGAGCTTCCTGCTCGACACGAACGTCGTCTCGGAATGGGTGAAAGAACGGCCCAACTCCGGCGTCGTCAGCTGGCTTGCCGAGGCCGACGAAGATCGCGTGTACTTGAGCGTGGTGACGCTGGCGGAGCTGCGCCACGGCATTCACCGGCTGGCCGACGGCCGCAGACGCCGCCGGCTCGATGTGTGGCTCAGCCATGAGCTTCCGCTTCGTTTCGAGGGCCGTCTCCTGCCGATCGACCCGCCGGTAGCCGATTGCTGGGGCGAGGTCGTGGCCCAACGTGAGACCGCCGGCCGCCCGATCGGCGCGATGGACGCCTTCATCGCGGCCACCGCGAAGGTTCACGACCTCGCCCTCGTAACCCGCAACGAATCCGACTTCGGGTCGACCGTGAAGGAGATTGTGAACCCGTGGGTGGGTTAGAGTGGCGATTGTCTAGGCGTAGAATGTTTGAAGGAGGTCCCGATGGGTATCGATATCGGCCTGGATCTCGGCAAAGCCGTGGAGCCCGACCGCGTCCACCGGCGCGTCTATTCCGATCCGGCGGTGTTCGAGCTCGAGATGGAGCGCATCTTCAACAAGGTGTGGACCTATGTCGGGCACGAGAGCCAGGTGCCCGAGGTCGGCGACTACTGGACGGTGCAGATCGGCCGCCAGCCGATGGTGATGGTGCGCCATTCCGACCGCTCGGTGCGCGTGCTCTACAACCGCTGCCCGCATCGCGGCGCGATGCTGTACGGCGACCGCAACGGCAATGTCGGCAAGGGCATCATCTGCTCCTACCATTCCTGGCAGTTCGACACCGACGGTTCCTGCAAGGCGATCCCGCTCGACAAGGGCTATGCCGGCACGCGGCTGACGCCGGGCGATGCGCAGTGCAACGTCAAGACGGCCGCGCGGGTAAAAAGCTACCGCGGGTTCGTGTTCGCGAGCCTGGCGGCCGAGGGGCCGTCGCTCGAGGAATGGCTGGGACCGGCCAGGATCGCCTTCGACGACATGTGCGATCGCGCGCCGGAGGGCGAGGTCGAGGTGGTGCCGACCTGCTTTCGCGTCATCCAGCAGTCGAACTGGAAGATCTTCCTGGAGAACCAGCTCGACGCGCTGCACCCG
>JAFAKN010000313.1 GCA_019235415.1 Alphaproteobacteria bacterium | reverse complement strand
ACCATCAACATGCTGTGCTCCGACCGCTACACCGACATGGGCGAAGGCGCCACGTACCAGAGCACTTGGCTGGACATCGCGCCTTGGCCGGTGAGCGATCGTCCCAGTCAGTAATGCCTTCCCGTTGGCCATGGGCATTGGGCGCGTCGTCAGGGAATTTTTCGATTTTCCGTTTTTTCTGGAAATTCGCTGTCTCACCCACGGGGGGCACCGCAGCCTGACTTCGCGCACTTCCCGCACTTTCCGCTACCCCCTCTCATACCCAAAAGGAAACTTCGTGCCTCGAAACGCGGTGGCCGGTCCTTTTGCACTCCGTTCAGCACCTCGGAATCGAAAAGGACTTTCCGACCTTTCCGACCTTTTGGGCGACGGATTCGACCCTCGCTCCTTAAGCAGCGTAATCCCATATTTAAGTGCACCTGACTTTTTTGTCAAGTTCTGCTGCAATCGTCCCAGGTTCAGGATGCACCTTGCGGCTTAGCCGAGTTCGCCGATCTGCACGACCAGTGGGCTGAGACTGTTCTCGAAGCGCCCTGAGGCCGGCCGCGTCGAATGACAACCAGGGCGGGCGACCGAGCCGTGACCGCTGCCGACTGTCGTTGGCGCACAACTCTTCGCTGGCTTCCCACAATCGAGAAGCGTTGAATGGCCGCACGCTTCTAGCTGACGTTCCCGTCTCGCCGGCTTCGCAGGTCTCGGGACGGGATCCGTCGCCGGCCAGCGCTCGATTCAGCAACCAGGTGCCTCGATGTTCGTGTTGCATGTAGCCTTGCAGGGGGCATTGCGTGGCCGCAATGTCGAATACGGCGTTACCGCCGACACCGGCGGCCATATCCGCTACCTGATGGGCCTGGTCGATGCGTCGGAAAAGGATTCCGCGATAGAGCGGATAGCGATCGCCACGCGTGCGTTCCAGAGCGACCTCGGAGAAGAATATTGGCAATCGCGCGAATCGGTCACGCGCAAGATCGAGATCGTCCGCTTCCCCACGACCCAGCCAGGCTATCTCGCGAAGGAAGAGCTCTGGCGTGAGGTCCCGTCGTTCGCCGACGCGTTGGTCGACTGGATCGAGAAACAACCGAATCGACCGGACATGCTGCACGCCCATTATGCGGATGCCGGCGTCGTCGCCGCCATCGTCCGCGAGCGCCTGGGCATTCCGTTCGTGTTCACGTCACATTCGCTGGGGAGAGTGAAGCTCGAGGCGTTCACCAACAGCCAGGACGAGGTCATCGCCGATACCGACGACAGCCTGGGCCATAGGTTGAAGGCCGAGGAGACGGCTTTGGCGGACGCGGCCTTGGTGATTGCAAGCTCGCGCGACGAAGCCGAGATCCAGTACGCCGGCTATGCGAGCTACGATCCGGGAAAGATCCGGGTCGTGCCGCCGGGCAGCGACCTTTCCATGTTCGTCGATGCCCGGTCTTCGATCGCGGTCGATCGCATGATCAACCGCTTCCTGGTTGACCCGGACAAGCCGCCGCTGATGGCCATCGCCCGACCCGTTGCAAAGAAGAACCTGGCCGGGCTGGTGAAGGCGTTCGGCAAGAGCCCGGACCTGCAGAACAAGGCCAATCTGGTGATCATCGCCGGCACCCGGCGCGACATCGACGAGCTCGAGCCGGAGCTCGCCGACAACCTCTACAAGATCCTCAAGATGATCGACCGCTATGACCTCTACGGCAAGGTGGCGTACCCCAAGGATCATCGGCCGGAGGACATTCCGGCGATCTACGCCTATGCGCGCGAGCGGCGCGGAATCTTCGTCAACCCCGCACTCAACGAGCCGTTCGGCCTGACCTTGCTCGAGGCCGCCGCCGTCGGCATTCCGGTCATCGCGACCGACAGCGGCGGCCCCAACGATATCGTCGAGGTCTGCGGCAACGGCGAGCTGGTCGACCCGCATTCGCCGACCGCGATCGCCGATGCCGCGGGACGTATCCTCGGCAGCGCCGCCTTGTGGCACCGCTACGCCGCCTCGGGCGCAGCCGCCGTCCAGGCCTATGATTGGCGATCCCACGCCGAGCGCTATCACCGGCTCATGCAGTCGCTGCTCGACGCGCCGCCGATCGTCCCTACGACGCCTTCGCAGCTCCTGGTCTGCGACATCGACAATACCCTGGTCGGCTGCCCGGACTCGCACGCGCAGTTCTGCAAGTGGCATCGCGACCAGGCCGGCATGGCCTTCGGCATTGCCACGGGCCGCAGCTTCCACAGCGCCATGATGATCCTCGAGCAGGAGGGATCACCCCTGCCCGAGGTGATGGTCACCTCGGTCGGCTCCGAGATCTATCATCGCGCCGCCAACGCCACGACCTACGTCACAGACCAGGAGTGGGCGAGGCGGATCGACGTCGACTGGGACGCCCAAGCGGTTGCCGGCGTATTGAAAGACGAAGCCTTGATCCATCCCCAGGCAGCCCTGGAGCAGCGCCGTTTCAAAGTGAGCTACCTGACCGACGGCAGCGAGGATGTCGTGCTGCGAGTCGGCGAGCGCCTGAGCTCGGCCGGTCTGCAATGCTCCATCATCCATAGCCACGGCCGCTATCTCGACATCCTGCCGAGCCGCGCCTCGAAGGGTGCCGCCGTGGCGTACCTGCGGGACCTCTATGGCCTCACCGACCGGCAAGTCTTCGTCGCCGGCGACTCGGGCAACGACATCGAGATGCTGCGCACCATGCCGCAGGCGATCATCGTCCAGAACTTCTCCGACGGGTTGGCGACACGGCCCGATCTCAAGCACGGCTATGTCGCCTCTGCGAGCTATGCGCTCGGGATCATTGAAGGCGTCGACTATTTTCGGCGCCTGGCGGCGACGCCCGCGAAGTAGCACGTGCTCTACCTCATCGTCGGCATTGCCTCCCTCGGCGGCCTGTTGTTCGGCTACGAAACCGGCGTGGCGGCCGGAGCGCTGCGGCTGGCACACCTCGCTTGGACACAGACGCCCAACGGCCACGTGCTGCTGAGCACGGGAACGCTGGCCGGGGCAATCGTCGGGGCGCTCTCTGCCGGGCGACTGGCCGACCTCGTGGGACGACGCGACGTCATCATGTCGACGACGGCGCTGTTCACGTTGGGCGCCTTCGTCAGCGCCATCGCTCCATCGGCGTTGGTCCTGCTGACGGGCCGCTTCGTCGTCGGCCTGGGTGTCGGGGCGATTTCCGTTTCGGTACCGCTCTATATCGCGGAAGTCGCGCCGGCGTGTCGCCGCGGGACGCTGATCTCCTTGTTCCAGCTCATGATCACGGTCGGCATCCTGCTGGCGTACGCCGGCAACGAGTTTTGGCGGACCACGCCCGACGGCTGGCGCTTCCTGCTCGCCGGCGGTGCCCTGCCGGGACTCCTGCTGAGCGGACTTGCACTACTGCTGGTCGAATCGCCGGTTTGGCTCTCGCTGAAAGGAGACGAGGCGTCGGCGGTGGCCGCGCTCGAGCGACTGGGGACTGGCGCGGCCAAGGGCGAGATCGAAACGATTGGCGCACTCGCGTCGACAGATCGCCCGGAAGGCCTTGCCGACCTGTTCTCTCTCGCCGGACGCGGAGCGCTGTTCCTCGGTGTCGGCTTGTTCTTCGTGCAGCAATTTGTCGGCATCAACACGGTCATCTACTATTCCGGCGCAAGCTTCGCGGCGCTGTCCAAAAGACTCGATTTCGGTGTCGACGACTCGCTTGGCCTCTCCGTCGCGGCGCTGAACGTGCTGGCCACGGTGGCGGCGATCCTCCTGATCGACCGGGTGGGCCGGCGTCCGCTGCTGCTGGCGAGCCTCCTGGGCATCGCCGCAGGTCTGGCGGCTATGGCGACGGCGGCCGGACTGGAGGGCAGCCTCGCCGGTGCTCATATGGTCGCGGCTGCCGGCCTCTATCTTTTCATCGCGTCGTTTGCCGTAGGCGTCGGGCCGATCGCGTGGGTGGTCGCGGCTGAGATCGCTCCCCTGCACCATCGCGGCCTCGCGATGGGCCTGATGGCAGCCGCGCACTGGCTCTTCGACAGCTTCGCATCGCCGGAAGGACTGCTGCCGAGCGACAAATCCGGGCGAGCAGTGCTGTTCGGCCTCAATGCCGCGATCGCGATTGTCGGCTTGTTCCTTCTTCGCCGCGCGTTGCCCGAAACCAAGGGCATGCCGCTCGCAGCGATCGAGACCTATTTCCGCAAATGGGCAGCGGGCATCAAGGAAAGCCGCTTCGTCCACTATTCGGTCGCCGGCCTTGCAACCATGGGCGGCATGCTCACGGGCTACAACTTCGCGATCACCTCGGTGACCCTGGTGCTGATCGCCGCCGCCTGGCAGCTGGACGCCTTCGAGCAGGGCGTGCTGGCGAGCGCGCTGGTCGCGGGATTGGCGGCTGGCTCGTTCGTCGCCGGCGCGCTGTCGGACCGCTTTGGCCGCCGCTATGTCCTGATGTCGATGGCAGCCCTGTTCGTCGCCAGCGCCTTCGGCTCGGCGCTCGCGCCGTCGCTCGTCTGGCTGCTGGTCGCCCGCGCCGCAGCGGGCTTCGCGATCGGCGTGACGTCGCCGACCGCCGGCCTTTACGTGGCGGAAGTCGCGCCGACGGTCATCCGTGGACGTCTTTTGTCGTTCGAGGCGGTCACCTACGGGCTGGGGGCAATCCTCGCCTATTGCATCGGGCTTGCCTTCGAAGGCCAAGTCGAAGGATGGCGCTCGATGTTCGGCTTCATTGCCTTGCCGAGCACGATCTACGGTCTCGCTCTGCTGCCCCTGCCGGAATCGCCCCGATGGCTCGCAGCGGTCGGCCAGCTCAGTGCCGCACGCCGCGCGCTGAAAAGGCTGGCCGCATCGGATGCCGACGGGCAGCTGGCGGTCTCGGCTGCCGAACCCTCTCCTCCAGGCGGCGAACGCGCCGGGGGAACGGGTGCGTGGGCAAGCCTCTGGTCGCCCGACTACCGCGCGGCCGTTCTCGTCGGCCTGGTGATGATGTTCCTGATCGTATTCTCCGGCTGGGACATGGTGCTGTTCTACGCACCCACGATCCTGAAGGAGATCGGCTTCGAGGATAACGCGGTCTCCTTCGCAGCGACCCTGGGCCTTGGCCTGGTGTTCCTGGTCATGACGTTGGTGTCGTTGGCCGTGATCGATAGCGTCGGGCGCAAGCCGATGGTGGTGAGCGGGCTCTTTGTCATGGCGGCTTGCCTGCTCGCGATGACGTTGCTCACGATGCTTCCGACGGCGGCAAGCACCGTCGTGCGGTGGGGTCAAGTTGCGAGCCTTGCGGTTTTCGTCGGCACCTTTGCCCTGACCTTGGGCCAGGTCGGCGAGATCGTGGTCTCCGAGCTCTATCCTCAGGCCATCCGCGGCGCCGCCTCGAGCCTTTCGCACGGCATGCGGAGCGTGTTCGCCATCATCTTCTCCGCGACCTTTCCTTTCCTGCTGGGCGCTATGGGCCTTACGGTGACGCTGCTGTCCTATGCCCTCATCAGCGTAGGTGGCGCGCTCTACCTGTGGCGCGTCCTTCCCGAGACGAAGGGCAGGAGCCTCGAGGAAATTGCCGACTATTGGCGCCTGCGGGCAGCCAACGCATCGGCCGGAATCCCCCATACAGCCAGCTTTTTGCGGAGGTCGTCGTGACGGGCCTGGATGCAGTCTTCGAAAGTCCGATCAGCGATGTCGCGCGCGCTTCCAGCGACATCGACTGCCTGGTGATCGGCAGCGGCACGGCCGGCGTCTCGACAGCGCTCCTGCTTGCCGATCGCGGCTGCCGTGTCGTGATCCTCGAAGCTGGCCCCCTGCGCCTGCTTTCTCACATCGGCAATCTCCGACTGGCCGACACGACCGGCCTCGCCTCCCGGATGAGCGATACGGTCACCATCCCGACGCGATGGATGACGCCGCGCCAGGCGCAATCGGATGCAGACGTGCCCGCCATTCCTGCCTGGATCGGCGTCGGCGGCCGGACCGTCTTCTGGACCGGAACCGCCCCCCGCTACAAGAGCTGGGATTTCGACGACTGGCCGATCGCCGCCGACGACATGGTGCCTTACTACGATCAAGCCGAGCGGCTGATGAAAGTGAGCGGCAACGGCAATGAGGATCAGCCGCCGTTCTACCGGTCTGTCGGCCAGAAGCTGGCGATCGAGCGGTTGACGGCGGCCGGCCTGCCGGCGCGCCCGACGCCGGTCGGCATCGACACGCACAGGGCGCGGCGTCTCGGCGCCGGCTTCGACAGCTCGGCCTCGCGCCTGCTGGCCAGCGAGCACCTCGGCAAGTTTGCGGACGGCGCCGCGGTTTCACTGGTCACCCAGGCGATCGCCGTCAAGTTGCAGACCGAGCGTGATCGGATAGGCAGCGTCGTCGTCCTCGACCGTCGCAGTGGCAACACCCTCCTGCTCCATCCCCGACATGTCGTGCTGGCTGCCGGAGCCGTGCAGTCGGCGAGGCTCGCCCTCGCCTCAGGCCTCGATCGACTCAGCCCGCTGGTCGGACACTACGTCAACGACCATCTGTTCGTGCAGAGCACCGCGGAGTTCCCGACGGCGCGCGACGACGCGAACATGAACGTCATGGTCGACGCCACACCGGAGCGACCGTTCCATCTGCAGATCCAAGGTCCGTTCAAGGGCACCTGGTACCACCAGAGCAACTCCACGATGTGGGTCAACTGCAACCCCGACGGCACGCACATGATGATGGCCGCCTTCGGTGTCGGTTCGGTCGAGAAGGACAATCGCATTGTCCTCACGGGCGAGGGCTCCGCCGAGTACGGCGGCATGCAAGGCTTCCGCGTCATCTACGAGCGCACGCCGCGTGATGAACAGCGACTGGCCGCCATGCAAGCAACCCTGGATGAAGCAGCCATCGCCCTCGGCTCGACGCCGGGCAAGACGCAGATCAATCCGCCGGGCAGCGCACTCCACGAGATCGGCGGGCTGCGTATGGCGGACAATCCCGCGCACGGCGTCACCGATCCTTATGGCCGGTTCTGGCGCGTCGAGAATCTCTCGACGGCTGATGCCAGCGCCTTCCCGTCGCAGGGGTCGGCCAACCCTTACTTGACGATCACTGCCTGGTCGTTGCGCCACGCCGATGCATTGGCGCGCTCCTTGTCCAAGAAGCCCAGCCGGACGGCGGAGAGCGTGAGCACCTAGCCGAAGCCGGTACCGCCACATCCGCCAACATCGGGAGAAGAACATGACATCCGTTTCCACCAAACCGGGCCGGCCTGCCCGCGAGCTGTCCAACCGATTGGCGATAGAGGGCGGCACGCCGGTGCGTTCCACGCCGCTGCCTTGGGAGTTCCCTGGCGGCAACAGGATCGGCAAGGAGGAGCTCGACCTCGTCACGCAGGTGGTCACGGCGCGCAGCCCCTTCCGCTTCTATGGTTCGGACCTGCAGGGCATGGTCGATACCCTGGAGCGCGAATGGTGCCAGGCCTTCGGCCATCGCCACGCACTTGCCGTTTCGTCCGGTACGGCGGCGCTGTCGGTCGCGGTCGGCGCGCTCGGCCTCGGGCCGGGCGACGAGGTGCTGTTGCCCGGCCTTCTATGGGTGAGCTGCGTGTCGGCCGTGGTGCGCGCCGGCGCCATTCCGCGCCTGGTCGACATCGACGAAAGCTTCTGCCTGGATCCCGTCGATCTCGAACGCAAGATCGGACCGCACACGAAGGCGGTGCTCTGTGTCCACATGAGCGGCGCGCCGGGACACGTGCGGCAGATCGCCGACATCTGCCGCGCGCGCGGCATCGCGCTGATCGAGGATTGCGCCCAGGCCGCCGGCGCGCGGCAAGACGGTCGCTCCGTGGGTCGCTTCGGCGACATCGGCATTTTCAGCTTCCAGCTCAACAAGAGCATGACGTCCGGCGAGGGCGGCATGGTCGTCTGCGAAGACGACGATCTGTTCAAGCGCGTGCTGGCCATGCACGATCTCGGCTACGCGCGCGACGACAACGGCCGCCTCGATACCTCCGACGCGAATTGCCAGCTGTGGGGCGTCGGCGCCCGCATGTCCGAGCTGGCGGGCGCACTGGCGCTGGCGCAGCTGCGCAAGCTGCCGGACATCGTCTCGGCGATGAATGGCGCCAAATGGCGTATACGCCACGCCCTGCAGGACATTCCCGGTCTCCGCTTCCGCGACATCCCGGACCCGCCGGGCGACACCGGGCTCGTCCTGATCTGCAGCCTTCCCAGCGAAGCCATCTGCCGGCGCTTTGTCGACGCGGTACGCGCCGAAGGGATCGCCGGCCCTTCTGGCAGCCTCGCCGTCGTCACGATGCGGGAATGGGGCTTGCACTGGTACTCGAACATTCCGAGCCTGGTGCAGCGGCGATCGAATAGCCGCGACGGCTTCCCCTGGTCCCATCCCGCGAACGCCTTCGCCGCCGACTACACGTACGGTCTCGGCACGCTACCGATGGCCGACGACCTCCATTCGCGCGGGCTCCTGCTGTCCGTCGGATCTACTCTCAGCGAAGAAGATATCGACGACATCATTGCCGCCTTCCGCAAGGTGTCTCGCATCCTGACCGCCTGAGGCGATACTCGCCAAACTTGCCAGGACGATACGAGCGGCACGAGCCCCTCACCGGCGATGGCCAGTGTTGCGCGTGGAGGATGGGCGCTGATCTTCGTCGCGGCGATCGTCCTGTCCGCCCGGATGGTCGCCGCGCAAGAAGATACGGTCGAGACCGACAGCGAATTCACCATCCGTGTCGCCCCCAACTTTCCAGTCCCCACGATCTCGGACCGGCAATCCTTCCTCACGTCCGAGGCACACATGGAAGGGTATGTGCAGTTCAACCGCGTGTGGCCGGACGAGGAAGGGCCGTGGCCCTACAGCAGCTTGTTTGCCGCCGCCGAGGCGCGCGCCAATACGAATTTCGGCTCTCACTTCAGTATCAACGGGCTCCTGCGATTCGATCGCGGCCAGGAGCAGACGGCCGATACGGTGTTCGCCGATCAGGTCCTGTTCGTGCAGCGGCTGTTCGGCATCATCCATCTGCAGCCCTTCCACGTCTACGCCGGCAAGATCCATCCGCGCTTCGGCGTCGGCTGGTATGCCACTCCAGGATTGTATGGCGGCGACTACGACACCGACTACGAGCTGGTCGAGAAGGTCGGCGGTGGGGTGCGATGGGACATCCGCGCCTTCGGGCGTCATCGCTTCACCGCCGAGGTGTTCCACGACGACACATCATTCCTGGCCAACTCGCTGATTCCCGGAACGGTGCGGCCGGGACTGCTCAGCCTCAACGACGGCGGGGCCGGCAACACCGGCACGTTCGAAAGCTTCGCCTTCGCCCTCAACGGCCAGCAAATGCCAGGGCTTCCGGGGCTCAGCTACCAGATCGGCTATTCCCGGCAGAAGGCCTCGGCCTTCGACGCGCGCGACGAGAACGCGTGGTCGGCGGCGGCCATGTGGCGCTTTCCCCTCCTGGACGACCTCACCGTCGAGCCGATGGGAGAATTCGTGGCCGTCACCGGCCAAGGCGGCTTCGACCGCGATGTTGAGTACCTGACCTTGGCTGCGACGGTGCGCAAAGGCGGTTGGGCGTTCGCCGCGCATACGACGCAGCGCTCCGTGCAGGATTTTGCCGCCGGCAGCTTCCGCACCGATTCCCTGTATGGGTTGGCGGTCGCCTACGAGCTCAAGGAATTCAGGAGCCGCCTGCCCTGGCTCGCCGGCCTCACAGCCATCGCAGGCGTACGCCAAAGCACGACGTTCGGAATCACCGGCCAGACGATAGGCTTCCAGCTAAAATACAGCTTGGACTTCTAATTCAAATCCAAGCGTCATTGTGACCGGAGCCGCGCCCCTCGACTTCGCTCGCGATGACATAGTCCTCGAGCTTCTCGACGGGAGATGCCTGCACCGTGCGAATGGAGGATCGATCGGCGGTGAAGACAGCATGGGGCGACCAGTGACAAAGCTGCTGTCGCCAGAGCGACTGTCGGTCGCATCGGTTTTCCTCTGAATGCTGCGGGAAGCCCAAAGCGGCCTTCCTCGATGTGACATCCAAGTGTTAAAAGTTGTGCAGCTTGCGCCAAGGGTTGTGGGGGACAGCGGTGCAACGGTCAGGTGCCTTGGAGTCGGTCTAGCGTGTCGAATATCGAATGGCTGTTGCGCGAGGCGATCGAAGATTTTTCCATGCCCACGACGCCGCGTTTCGTCGCCGATGACGAGTATTGGTGTGCCACCATCGAGCGCATCAGCCTGGCTCCCACCTTGCATGTGTTCTTGAACGACGTCAGCCCCCGGCGCGATCTGCGGATCGGGCCGATGCGCGAGGTCGACCGCCATGTCGTCGGGCAGGTGCTGCTGGAAGGCTGTGTCGACATCGATTTCGCGCATGGTGCCAAGGCTCGCGCGACGCGCGAAACGTCAATCCTCTATAGCGCGTCGACCGAGTCCTCCGTCTACATGCTGAAAGCCGGCGTGCGCTTCCATTCGGCCGGCTATTCGCTCGACCCCGGTCGCGTGGAGCGTCTGTTCGACGGCGAACTTCCTCCCGTCCTCCATCCGCTGATACACTCTCGCTCGGGAGACGAGCGGTTCATCGCTGCCGGCAGCAACAGCGCGATGCGAAACGCAGCAATGGCCTTGTTCGCGCCGGGCTTGAACGGTCCTTTGCGCCGGCTGTTCATGGAGGGCATTGTCCTGCAGCTTCTCGCGGTGCAGTCCGCGAGCGCTGCGTCACACGCCATGTCGCGCCAACAGCGCGACGTGCTCGCCCCGCGCGAGCGGGCAGCCATCCACGAAGCACGGGACCGCCTGCTCGCGGACATGCGATGCCCACCCGCGATCAGCGAGTTGGCGGATGCCGTTGGTCTCAGCGAAAGACGCCTGGGTATTGGATTTCGCCTGGAATTCGGTGCCACGCCATTCGAGATCCTGCGCGATCGTCGCCTCGAGCATGCTCGTCAGGCGCTCGAGCAGGAGGCGCTGCCGCTCAAGGAGATCGCATTCCGGGTGGGCTACAATCACGTGAGCAACTTCATCCACGCCTTCCGGGCCCGCTACGGTGCTCCGCCCCGCCAGTTCCTGAGGCCAGCCGATGGAACGGTCGGCAGCTGATGCCGCAGCGGCGGCGCGCCTGCAGGATAGGCGCGCCGCCTAACGGCGACTAGACGAAGCGGTGCTGCGTGCGCTCGCGCTTGGCGAGCTTGGGAAGCGCTTGGCCCGCGATCAGCGTCTTGAAGTGCTCGGTCTGCTGATGCTCGGCGAACGCCGTCTCGTCGCGGAACACCTCGTAGAAGAAGAACTTCTGCGGCTCGGTGAGCGATTGGTGGATCTGGAACGCCTTGACGCCAGCTTCGCGCTGGGCCTGCGGCAGGAACTTGCGCAGAATCCCCGCCACTTCGTCGACCTCGGCTGGCTTGGCTTCCCAGAAGGCGGTGACGACGAGTCCATCTCGGATGGCATGAAGATCAGTCATGAGCTTCTCCCTGGTTGTGGATGGCCAAACCCTAGAAGTCCCGTCGTTTTCGTCGTTTCGGTGCTGGTCGAAGCGACCCGCCTCGCGGCAGGCGCCTCAGGGCGGACGAACGAGCGGTTCGGGCTAGGCGATGCCGCGCGCCTCCGCCGTATCCGCATACACCCTCTCCTCGACGATCCGTCCTTCGCGCAGCCGGAACTTGTCGATGCCACGCCGGTCGATGCGCCTGCCGCCGGCAGTGGAAGTGCTTTGGAATTCGATGACCACGACGTCGCCGCGCGACGTCCAATCGAGCAGCTGCCACACGTGAGGCGCTGTCTCGCGAACCAGTTCGGTGAGACCGCCCAGCTCCTTGTCGAACACGGTGCGGTCGTAGGAGTTCGGACTCTACATTCTACGCCCGGCGGTAGAAAAGCACGCGCCCGACTGGAACGAGTTGCAGCAGGCAGTCGAAGTCGCGGATGTTCGCCGTAAGGATCGCGAGGCCGAGCCTTTGCCCCTGCAGGAAGAGCATGGAATCCTGCAGCGCTCGCCTTTTGGCCCCGCCAGCGTAGCCTTGCAGGCGACACACGATGCCGGCCAGCAAGGCCGCCCGGACGAGAATGTCAGCGTCGGGCGCATGAACACGATGCGCGGGCATTGCCCGGATCACCTTGCGTATGGCCTCGACCGCTGCTGGCGTCCGCGAATCATCGGGGTCCAGGACCCCGGCCGTATGCATCAGCTCCTGGATCGCGACGGTCGAGTGGTTGGCCGAGCGGAAATCGAGCAGCTGATCGATAATCGCCGGCGATCTGTCCTGCATCTGGTCGATGTAGACACAGGTATCGAGAAGCAACGCCGAACCGACCAGGAACCGCCCGTCAACGAACGGCAGATCGCCATCAGATCGACGTCTCAGCCGTCGCCGAGGATCGAATCGCGCCCAACGCAATGCGGCGTCGACGTCGAAACTCGGCACCTCAATAGCCGAGCTTCACATTCGGATCGACCGTTCCCCGCAATTTCCTGAACGTCTCGGCAAACCCGTCTTCGAGGGCGACGCTTGCCAGCGCGAACTCGATCAAGTCGGTATCCTTCGCAATGCCCGTCCGCCTCTTCGCCTGCGCCACAAGCACGGGACTTACCCTGCCGCTGATCCGGGTATCCTTGCTCTTCAGCAGGCCCGATCGCTCGGCCGCTCTGATGACCGCTTCGAAGCGCTCTTCCGGCGAGGCGCGCCCGGTCCTTGCTCGAACTCTTGCCCTAGACTTCGCCATTTTCCGGCTCGTGTTGAACAATTAGCGAATATGTTGAACATACACCACGCCAACCTCACTGCTCAAGGACGGAACATGGCACCCAACCGGTTGATCCTCGATACCGACGGCGGCGTCGACGACGCGCAGGCGCTGTTGCTGCTGATCGCCAACGGACGCGCGCCCGATGCCATCACCACGGTGTTCGGCAACGTCAGCCTCGAGGCGGCCACCGACAACATCCTCGCCGTGCTTGCCGTCGCCGGCGTCGACATCCCGGTGCACATCGGTGCCGGCGAGCCGCTGGCCCAGCCGCGCATCGACGCCCGCCATGTCCACGGCGAGGACGGGTTGGGCGGCGCGCCGCGGCCGGAGCGCGTCGCGACCGCCGCGGGGACCGACGCCGTGGCGTTCCTCATCTCGATGCTGTCGCAGGCGGCCGGTGCGGGCGAGCGGGTCGACCTCTTGATGATCGGCCCGCTCACCAACCTCGCGCTGGCCCTGAAGCAGGCGCCGCGAATCGCCGCGGGCATCGGCCGGCTGACCATCATGGGCGGCACCCTGACCGGGCGCGGCAACGTCACGCCGGCGGCCGAATTCAACATCTTCGCCGACCCGGAGGCGGCAGGCGACGTTTTCCGGGCCGCGCTCGACCTAACCTTGGTGCCTTGGGAGTCGTGCCTGGCCCATGCCCTGCAGGGCGCCGAGATCGACAGCATGTTCACGGCGGCGCCGGACAGTCCGTACACGGCATTCGCACGGGCCCTGGTACAGCACGATCGCAGGCGCCACATCCGGCAGGGCCTGGGTGACTGCCTGTTCCTGATCGATCCGTTGGCCGCGGCCGTCGTGGTCGAGCCGGCGATCGTGACGCGCTCGCTCAGCGCCTCCGTGGCGGTCGCCCTGGCGCCCGGCCTGACGCGCGGCATGACCGTGGTCGACCCGTCCGGCAGGCTAGGCACCCCCGCCGTCACCCTCGTGGAGGAGGCGCGGATCGAGCGTCTGGCCAGCCTCTTTACCGCGTTGGTCGGCTTCGCGCCGCCGCATCACAGTTAGCTTTTCTTATGGCTGCCCTCCAAACAAACATGCCTGGATGGCCGCGTTTGGCATAAAATGAGCTAGTTTCCAGGCGATCTTGGCAAAACTTTCTGCGGCGAGTGCGAATGGCTGGCGTGGCGAAACCGGTGGTCGGTGTGATCGGAAACGCGCATGTCATCAACGACCGGCACAACGTGCAGATCGTCGGGCGCAGCAACCTGCGGGCCCTCGCCGAGGTGGCCGGTGCCCTGCCCCTGATGTTCGCCGGCAATCTGCACATTACGGACGTCGACGCCCTGCTCGACTCGGTCGACGGCATCCTGCTGACCGGCGCCCGCGCCAACGTCCATCCGACATGCTTCGGCATGGAGCCCGATCCCAAGCACGAACCCTATGATTCGGAGCGCGATGCGATTGCGCTGGAGCTGTGCAAGCGCTGCGTCGACCGGGCCGTGCCCCTGTTCGGCATCTGCCGTGGCTTTCAGGAGATGAGCGTCGCCTTCGGCAGCACCTTGCACCCCGAGATCCGCGAGCTGCCCGGGCGCATGAACCATCGCATGCCACGCCTGGAGAACGGCGAGGTCCATCCCGACCCCAACGTGGTGTTCGCCGACCGTCACGAAGTGCGGCTGGCCCCCGACGGCGTGTTCGCCCAGGTGCTGGGACGCGACTGCATCCGGGTCAACTCGCTGCACGGGCAGGGCATCCTCAAGCCGGGCGCGCGGATCGTCGTGGAGGGCATCGCCGAGGACGGCACGATCGAGGCGATCCGCATCGCCGATGCGTCGGCCTTCGCGCTCGGCGTCCAATGGCACGCCGAGTACGATCCACAGCACAATCCGATCAACCAGGCGCTGTTCAAGGCGTTCGGGACCGCGCTCAAAGAGCACCAGCAGACATCGTGAGACCTCCCCTTCGCGGATGCCGCGAAGGGGAGGTGCCGGCGTAATCGCCGGCGGAGGGGTCGAAGCCCCATCACTGCTGCTATGACCCCTCCGGCCGCTGCGCGGCCACCTCCCCTTCGCGGGTTCCGCGAAGGGGAGGTGAAGATACCTGGGCGAGGCGCAGGCCGGCGGTGATCGCCAGCAGGGCGGCCAGCGTGAAGCTTGCCGGCACCCAGAAAGCGGCACCGGCAATCTCGGCGCGGCCGAGCCCGGACGACAGGCCGGCGGCGTTGGCCACCATGCCGGCCAGCGCCGCGCCCAGCGCGAAGCCGGTCTGCTGCACGGTGGCGACCGACGAGGCGGCGATGTCCTCCTCGCCTTTGCGGGCGCCCGTCATGGCGCGCTGGGCGATGAAGGCCCAGCAGCAGCCGATACCGCCGCCGGTCAGGACGATCGCGGGAAATACCAGCGGCGCCGGCTCGAGCGGCATCAACAAAGCGATGCTGGCAAGTCCCAGCAGCATCAGGACCGGCCCGATCACCAGCAGGCGGCCCGTGCGCTCGGATGGCGTGCCGGCGACCACCACCGACACGCCGGTCCAGCCCAGCGAAGCACCGGCCACCATGTAGCCGGCGCCCAGCGGGTCGAGCCCGTGCAGGCCCTGCAGGAAGATCGGCACGAAGATCTGCAAGGGGCTGTAAGCGATGGCAGCGAACAGGGCGAGCCACAACGCCAAGCCGGTCTGGGTGCCGAGCGAAAAGGCATCGGTCGCCAGCAACGGCCGCGCCGAGCGGCGGTCGGCGACCAGCATCAGCACGAGGGCGAGCAGGGCCGCGCCAAACAGGGCGACCTTGGCAGCGGGATGCGTCGCGATGGCCGAGAGCGACATCGCCGCGATGGCGGCGCAGATCAGCGCGACGCGCAAGCCGGGCACGCGCGCGGCCCGGCCGCTCGACGCGCTGCGCGGCAGGGCGCGCCGCGCAACCAGCGCCAGCAGGCAAGCGATACCCGCCACCGCAAAGAACGCACCACGCCAGTTGCCATAGCGGGCGAACAGGCCGCCCACCATGGGGCCGACCAGGATCGACAGGCTCCAGGAGCCCGAAAGCAGCGCAATGGCCCGCGGCCACAGGGCGTCGGGAAAGGTGTTGCGCACCAGCACATAGGCCATCGCCGACAACAGCCCGCCGCCGAAGCCCTGCACGAAGCGGCCGGCCACGATCTGGCCCATCGACGGCGCCAGCGCACAGGTGAGCGCCCCCACCCCGAAGATCAGCGCGCCGGCGCAGAACACCGTGCGGGCGCCCATGATCGACGAGAGATAGCCGGTGCAGGTCGCCGCGACGATCGACGACGCAAGGAAGGCGCTGGCGGTCCAGCTCATCAGCGGCGCACCGCCGACCTCCCGCACCACGCTCGGCAATACGGTAGCGAGCATCAGCACGTTCATGGAATGCAGCAGCACGCCGCCCACCAGCACCGCCACCGCGGGCAGCCAGGCGGGCTTGAGCAGCGCGCTCCATCCCAGGTTGGTGGTTTCCTCCGACATTTTGTCGGCGACTGATCATGTTTCCGCGTGCCCGGTCAAATCTCAGGCGCACTGGATGTTTTGCGCCGCGAGATGCATGCTCCGCGCCCCTGACGACATCGGCCAACGTCATGCCTCTGCGCGATTCCTGGGAAGATGAAGCCGAGCGCTGGATCCGCTGGGCGCGCACGCCCGGACACGACAGCTATTGGCGCTTTCATCGCGACCTGTTCCTCCGCTTGCTGCCGCCGCCAGGCCGCCGGACGGTCGACGTGGGCTGCGGCGAGGGTCGGCTGACGCGCGATCTCGAGGCCCTCGGCCACCAGGTCATCGGCATCGATGGCTCGCCTTCCCTCGTGGCCGCGGCGCGCGCGCTCGATCCGGCGATGGACATTCGGCTCGGCGATGCCGCGGCGTTGCCGGTCGAAAGCGGCTGCACCGACCTCGCGGTCGCCTTCATGTCGCTGCACGACATCGACGACATGCCCGGCGCCGTGCGGGAGATCGCGCGCATCCTCGAGCCGGGCGGCAGGCTTTGCCTGGCGATCGTCCATCCGCTGAATTCGGCCGGACGCTTCGACGGCAGGGCCGATAGCGCACCGTTCACGATCGCCGGCGACTATCTCGGCACGTTCGCCTACAGCGATACCGCCGAACGCAATGGGCTGGAGATGACCTTCCACAGCCGGCACCGGCCCATCGAGAGCTACTTCCTCGCGCTCGAGGAGGCCGGCTTCGTCGTCGAGGCGCTACGCGAGCCGGCGGTCCCGGAGCATGACATCCATTCGCCCGGCGACCGCCGCTGGCAGCGCGTGCCGCTGTTCCTGCACCTGCGCGCGCGGCGCCTATAGGGGTCCGAAAACCGCCAGCGGCCAGCGGCGTCCTATGCGAACATGCGGCCATGGAACTGCTCGATCGCACGACCTACTACCGCGCCTTCCAGACCCGCGATGCCCGCTTCGACGGGCGCGTGTTCGTTGGCGTGACCTCGACCGGAATCTACTGCCGGCCGATCTGCCCGGCGCGAACCCCCAAATTCGAGAATTGCCGGTTCTTCGCTTCGGCCGCGGCGGCACAGGAGGCGGACTTTCGGCCGTGCCTGCGCTGCCGACCGGAGATCGCGCCCGACCTCGCCTTCTGGCGCGGCACCGCGAACACCGTGAGCCGAGCGCTGGCGCTGATCGCCGAGGGCGCGCTCGACGGGGAGGACGCCGACGTCGAAAGCCTGGCCGAGCGGCTGGGGGTTGGCGGCCGCCAGTTGCGCCGCCTGTTCCAGCGCCATCTCGGCGCATCGCCCGTCGCAGTCGCGCAGACCCGCCGGGTGCTGTTCGCCAAGCAACTGCTGCACGACACGCGGCTCACCATGGCCGAAGTGGCGCTGGCTTCGGGCTTCGGCAGCGTGCGGCGCTTCAACGAGACGTTCCGCGATCTGTTCGGCCGGCCGCCCAGCGCGCTGCGTCGAAAGACAGGCGGGGATGCCTCCAGCCGCGACGGTGTCACGCTGCGGCTGGCTTATCGGCCGCCCTACGACTGGCCTGGCATGCTGGCGGCGCTCGCCGCCCGCGCCGCACCGGGAATCGAATGGATTGCCGACGGCATATGGCACCGCCGGCTCGACCTCGAAGGGCAGACGGGCGCGGTCGCCGTGATCCATTTGCCTCAGCATAACTCGGTGCTGGTGACGATCCGCTTCCCGTCAGTGAAAGCACTGCCCGGAATCGTGGCGCGGGTGCGTCGCGTGTTCGATCTCGGCGCCGACATCGCCACCATCGGCAGCCATCTCGCGCGCGATCCCAGGCTCGCGCCGCTGATCGCCCAACGGCCGGGCCTGCGCGCGCCGGGCGACTGGGAGCGCGACAGCATGCCCGTCGCCACCGACAACACCCCGGCAAGCTGGCGGCCCTGGCATGCCTATGCCGCCCAACATCTCAGGATGGCGCACCATGGCTGAACCCCTCACCCTGCTGATCGATCGTCTGCAGACGCCGATCGGTGAACTGCTGATCGTGGCCGACGAGGCGGGCAAACTCCGCACCATCGACTGGACCGACCATGAGGCGCGCATGCGCCAGTTGCTCGATCGCGCCTACGGCCAGGGCGGCTACCGCCTGAAGCCGGCGCGCGATCCGGGCGGGCTGACAAAGGCGATGCGCGCCTACTTCAAGGGTGACCTCACCGCGATCGACTCGCTGCCGGTGGAAGCGCCAGGCACGCCCTTCCAGCAGAGCGTGTGGCGTGAGCTGCGCAAGATCGGCAAAGGCAAGACGATCAGCTACGCCGAGCTCGCCCGACGCATCGGCAAGCCCAAGGCGGTGCGCGCTGCGGGGCTGGCCAACGGCCAGAACCCGATCAGCATCGTAGTGCCCTGCCACCGCGTCATCGGCTCCGACGGCACGCTGACCGGCTACGGCGGCGGCCTGCCGCGCAAGCAATGGCTGCTGCAGCACGAAGGCGCGTGGCCGGCCAGTTGAGCCTCTCCTCCCCTTCGCGGAAACCGCGAAGGGGAGGTGCCCGCGCAGCGGGCGGAGGGGTCATAAGTAAGCACGACTGGCCCATGACCCCTCCGCCGCCGTATGACGACGGCACCTCCCCTTCGCGGCATCCGCGAAGGGGAGGGGGAGATCTTATGGACATCGATCCCAAGACGGCCCGGGCGCTCGGCTTTCCCAACCCTGGCTACACTGTCGTCGAGCGCGAGCGGCGTTGGTTGTGCCGTCGCGTGCCGAAGGAGCAGGTGGTGCGCAGCGAGCGCATCACCGATCTCTACGTCACCGGCTCTCAGCTGCGGCTGCGGGAGGCGCGACGTCTGGACGGCAGCGCGGCGATGCTGCGGCTCAGCCGCAAGGCCGACGTCGATGCGCGGACGCGGTTGGTCACGTCGATCTACCTGCCGGAGCATGAATTCGTCCTTCTTGCCGCATCATTGCCGGGGCGACGTTTGACAAAGCTGCGCCACCGATTGCGCTCGCCGGTCGGACTTCTGCTCTCGGTCGACGAATTCCTGGATGCGCTTCAGGGGCTGATCCTGCTGGAAGTCGACTTCGATGCGGCTGAGACGATGGCCGACTACACGCCGCCGGACTTCGCGGCCCGCGAGGTCACCGACAATCCGTGCTACGCAGGCGGGCATCTGGCCGAACACGGCTTGCCGCGCGGCCTTTCCGAGGAGTGAACGTGGACCTCCTGACCGCCTTCGGCCTGTTCGCCGTTACCGCCATGCTGGTCTGCTACGCACTGGAAAAGCGCAGTCCGTGGTGGATCCTGGGCTTCGCCCTGTCGTGCTGGCTGGGATCGGCGTACGGCTTCCTGCAGGGCGCCTGGCCATTCGGCATCGTCGAGGCGATCTGGGGTGTCGTGGCGCTGCGGCGATGGTTAACCGTATTGCAGACGCCGGGCGCTGGCGTACCCGCGGGACACTAGCGGAACTTCTCCCGCGCCCAGGCGCAGGCGTCCGCCATGGCCGAATCGGCGCCATCGACCAGGCCGACCCAGAACATGAAGCCGTGATTCATGCCGGCTCGGCGCGTGATCTCGACCGGCACGCCTGCGGCGCGCAGGCGCTCGCCGTAGCGCTCGGCCTCGTCGCGCAAGGGATCGTACTCAGCGCTCAGCACGTAGGCCGGCGGCAGGCCTGTGAGATCTTCGGCGCGCAGCGGTGAGGCGTAGGGATGGGCCGCTTCCTTGGCGTCATTGAGATAGTGCGCCCAGAACCACTTCATGGTGTCGCGCGTCAGTCCGTAGCCGTCGGCGTTCTCCTCGTAGGAGGGCGTGCCGGGCGTGTGATAGTCGGTGACGGGATAGAGCAGCATCTGGCCGCTGAGCGCCGGCCCGCCTTCGTCGCGCGCGCGCAGCGCCGTCACCGCCGCCATGTTGCCGCCGGCGCTGTCGCCGGCCAGCATGACCCTCAGCGGATCGGCACCGAGCTCGCCGGCGTGCGCCGCGGCCCAGCGCGTGGCCGCCAGGCAGTCGTCGGGACCGGCCGGGAACTTGTGCTCGGGCGCCAGGCGGTAATCGACCGAGACCACGGCGCAGCCGATCCCGGCCGCGAGGTTGCGGCACATGCCCTCGTGCGTGTCGAGACTGCACAGCACGAAGCCGCTGCCGTGGAAGAACATCATGAGCGGGAACGGTCCATGCCCCTTCGGTGTGTAGATGCGCAAGCGGAGCGGGCCGGCCGGGCCGGCGATGTCTCGCTCCGCGACGATTGCGACCTCGGCGGGCGGTGCCATGACGGCAACCCGTGCCTCGTAAAGCCGGCGGGCCTCGTCGACCGGCAGGGTGTGCGTTGCCGGCACGCCCGAGCCGCGATCGAGCAGCGCCTGGATCTGCGGATCGACAGGCATGGCGATTTCCTCTCCTTGCTTCGCGTCCCACCGATTAAACGGATGCCGCAGACGCTTGGCGAGCCTCATCGTCCTGCCTCTCCCGTCCTGCGAGATAAAGCCTGGGCGCAGGCCGTCGCGATCGCCGTCGCCGCGCAGACTGCGGCGATGGCCAGCAACGTCGGGGCGAGGCCGACGTGGTCGGCCAGAGCGCCAGCCAGGGGAGCGCCCAAAAGGCCGCTGCCGAGGATGCCGATGCTGTAGAGCGACATGAGGCGTCCACGGCTGTCGTCGCCGGCATGCAATTGAAGGATGCCGGCGACCGTAACGTTGAAGAAGCCGCAGCACACTCCAAGCAGGAACAGGCCTCCCATCGCGACCGCCGGCACAAGCGGCAAAGCGAGCCCGGCATAGCTGGCGCAGAGAAGGAAGCCGCCTGCCGCGACCCTTCCCAATGCCGGTTTCGCCCAGGAGGCGACCAGCAGCGAGCCGGCGACCGCCCCCAGGCCAAGCGACGACATGGCGGCGCCGTAGAGCGCGCTCGACCCGTCGAAGCGACGAGATACCAGCAGCGGCACCAAGACCTGGAAGTTGTACGCGGCGACGAATACGGCCGACATGGCCATGACGGTAAGCTTGAGGATGCGATCGCGCCGAACCAGGGACAGGACTTCGCGGACCTGGCCCGGCTTGCGCGCGACGGGGCTGTCGGACTGCAATTGGCGGACATCGAGCCGCGCCAGGACGAGGACGACCAATGCGAAGCTCGCCGCATTAATGAAGAAGCACGAAGCCGAGCCGACCGTCGCCACGAGCGTGCCGCCTGCCACGGGTCCCAGCATGCGGCCCGCCGAGGTCGCCGCATTGTTCAAGGCCACCGCGTTGGGCAGCGCCTCCTCGCCTGCCAGATCCTTGACGAAACTGAGCAGCGCCGGCCGGTCGACCGACATCACGACCCCGAGCAGCAGGGCGGCCAGCCAGATCATCCACAGCTCGATCAGCCCCGTTGCCACCAGAAGGCCCATGGCGAAGGCCAGCAGCGCCAGGGCGCTTTGAGTGGCGATCAGCAAGCGCCGGCGCTGGAAGCGATCGGCGATGACGCCGCCATAGAGGCCCATCACGACGAGCGGCCCGAACTGCAGGGCGTTGGTGATGCCGAGCGCGAGGCCCGAGTGCGCGAGTTCTAGGACCAGCCAGGTCTCGGCCGTGATCTGGATCCAGCCGCCGACATTGGAGCCGACCTGGGCGACAAGGTAGCGCCGGAAGTTGCGATGGCGCAGGCTTGCGAAAGTCGATCCAACACGACACGCCATGGGCCCGGCTCAGCTCCCGGTGCAGGCCCCCGCTCGTCGAGCTTGCTAGCAGGTCGCTGCTGACAGCGCTGTGTCAGCAGTATGCGGCGCCTCAGGCCGCGAGCTTGATGCCGAACGACTGCAGGTTGGGTGCGATCCGCTCGCTCAACAGGCCGACCTTGCGCAGGTTGCGCACCAGGCCGTCATGCAGATCGCGGCGGAAATACTTGCGAAAGGCGGTCTCGTCGCCGCCCGCAGCACGCTCGCGGCGGAACTGCTTGATCTCGTCGAGATCGGCTTTGGCGAAGCCCATCTCCTGGTAGGCCGCGAGCGGAAAGATCCCGCCCAGCGTGCGGCTCAAGGCCCACACCGCGAAGTCCTCCATCTCGCGATGCTCGGCCTCGCTTGCCTCGGCCACCATGGCGGGCAGCGACAGCATGGCGAACCCCATGTGGCGCGCTTCGTCCTGCAGGATGCGGCGGCAGACCTGGCGCAGCACGGCGTCCTTGGAGGATTCCGCCAGCATGCGGAACAGCGAGACGGCGAAGGTCTCGGCGACGAGCTGCAGGCCGATCGTCTTGAGATACCAGGACGAGGTCGAAAGCAGCGTGTCGAAGATCTCCTTCACGTTGCCGCCCACCGGATAGATGTCGCCGTCGAGCCGGAGCTCGAGATAGCGCTGCAGCACCTCGTTGTGGCGCGCCTCGTCGGCCACCTGGGTCGACTGGAAAAGCTTGGCGTCCTGGCCCTGCACACATTCGACGAGCTGGCTGCAGAGCAGCATCGCACCGTGCTCGCCCTGTACCAGCGTCGACAGCCGCCAACGCGTGATGCGGCGGTTGAGCTCGACGCGGTCGGCCTCCGACATCTTTCCCCAGAAGCGGGTGCCATGGATGTCGACCAGGTCGTCGGAAATCAGGCCGCCGTCACCCTCCAGCGGCACGTCCCAGTCGATGTCGCGGGCGGCGTTCCATTGGTCGATCTTGGCCTGCTCATAAAGACGCCGCAGGTCGGCGCCGTCGCTGCGATAGTCGTGGCGGAAATGCGCGGTGTTGCGCGTCTCGACCTGATGCCCATCGATCTGGTGCCCGTGTTCCACGGCTTTCCTCCATGTCAATATTTGAACAAATGTTAGGAGAAAAGCCGGCTGGATTCAATCGAGCTCAGGCGTGACCGGCGAAGTGCAGGACCAGAGCGAAGGCCACCATGCCGACGGCCACGGCGGCGATCGGCAGCAACGTCTCGACCGTCGCGATCCTGCCCCGCATAGGCCCGGTGGAGATCTCGACCTCGCGGTCGGCCCAGAGGTCGAAGGGATCGTTCGGCTTCGGTCCCTCGTCGAGGTCGGGGCGCGGATGACGTCGGCGGGTCAGCGCCAGCGCGGAGACCAGGCCAGCCGCCACCAGGAAGACGTACGTCACGACCGCCAGCGCGATGTCGGAAATACCGCCGCCGGCGAAGCCCCAAGCACTGAGCACGAAAAGGCCCGCAAGCAGCAGGGCGGCCTTGAAGAGCGCCGGATGGAACAAGGCCGAACGCGGACTCGAGTCGCTCATGACATCCTCCTTGAAATGGCAATGTCATGAAACCAACGCGGCGCCGGGAGCCACCGGCTACCGCGACCGGATGGCGCGCGGCGAGCCGTTCAGGCGGAGTAGCGCTCGACTAGGGCCAGATCCGGATCGTGACCGAGGCCCGGTCCTTTCGGCACGGCGATCGATTTTTGCCAGCGCTGCAGTCCGATGCCGAAGAGGTCCATGCCGTCGTCGGCCTCGATGGTGGCGAAGAAGGCGGAGCCGGACAGGGTCGCGATGAAGTGCAGGGAGGCAAGCGCCGCCGGTCCGATGAACGGCGTGTGCGGCGCAAAGGCGAGGCCCTGCCGCGGCGCCGCGGCGACGACTTTCAGCATCTCCGAGACGCCGCCCAACATGCAGACATCGGGCTGGATGAAGTTCACAGCCGGCGCGCGCCCGTAGAGAGCGAGTTGCTCGGCCGATCCCAGATCGGCGCCGAGGCCGACGGGAACACCCGGCAGGGGAGCGCATTCCAGCATGTCTTCGGGCGGCCAGACCGGGTCTTCCAGCCACAGGAGGTTCAACGCCTGCCAGCGACGAAGGTCGCGGCGGATGTCGGCCATCGTGTGAGCATTGTTGACGTCGGCGATGAACGGCATCGGCGGCTCGGCCAGCCGGCGTGCCTCCTCGATCACGGCGAGGTCGGCCTCGTGCACCTTCACTGCCGCAACGCCTGCAGCCAGCGCCTGCTCGACGCGCGCCCGGGCTTGCCCGGCGTGGCCGTAGCGGTCGAGGCTCGCCATCACCGGCACGACGCTCCTCTTCGCCCCGCCGATCATGTTGGCCAGGGACTGGCCCGCAATCTTGCCGGCGATGTCCCACAGGGCCGTGTCGACGGCGGCGAGCGCGTTGAGCACGGTGCCGGACCGGCCGAACGAGGCATAGCGACGACGCACGTCGAGATTGAGGGCTTGGCGTGTCTCGACCGATTTGCCGACATAGAACGGTGCAATGGCATCGCGGATGGTGGCAACGAGCGCCTGCTGCATGGGCGGCCGGTTGCACAGGCATTCGCCGAAGCCTTCGACGCCGTCGCTGGTGCGCACACGGCACAGGACGAGATGCAAGGCACCGCCCTTGCCGGCGGCCGGAATCCGCAGGGCGAGCGGTTCGACAGTATCGATGATCATGCCCCTCATATAAACCTCCCCCGTCAAACGGGGGAGGTGCCCGCGCCAGCGGGCGGAGGGGGTAGGCAACAACAAGAATTCATACTGTCGCTTTCCCCCTCCGGCCCGGCGGGCCACCTCCCCCGTATGACGGGACCGTATGACGGGGGAGGACGGCCGAGGCTAGTCGAGGCGGCCGTCCAGGTGGGCGCCATGAAGTGCTTCGAAGATCGTCTCGACGATCCAGTCGAGCCTCGACAGAACATCGCCGTTCCAGAAGCGAAGGACGCGGAAGCCTTGTGCCCGCAGAAAGGCATCGCGTGTGATGTCGTATGGCGCCTGGACGACGTGCTGGCTCCCGTCGAGCTCGACGATGAGCGCGGCCTCGAGGCACGCGAAATCACAGACATACGGTCCGACAGGCCGTTGGCGTCGGAACTTGAAGCCATTCAATTGGCGACGCCGAAGGCGCTGCCAAAGGATACGTTCCGGTTCGGTGGCGTTCGTTCTGAGGGTTTGTGCGTAGCTGACCATCCGAGAATGGTCAGCTACGCACACGACGAGAATGTGACCAATTCAGCTACTAATAGTTGTAATTCGTTACTTCACTAGAGCTTTCCCCCTCCGGCCCTGCGGGCCACCTCCCCCGTATGACGGGGGAGGATAACCTGAGGAAGGACACGGGGGTGCGGCCATCCTCGGCGGGCTGGTAGACGACGCTGAACAACGTGCGGGCACCCGCGAGCGCGTCGGCGAAGCCCGGCTGGTCGCTCTCGAAGGCGTCGAAGCCACAGCGCAGCATGAAGGGCAGCTGGTCGCGCAGCACGCTGCCGGTGGCGCGCAGCTCGCCACCGTAGCCCATGCGGCCGCGCAGCAGGCGGGCCTGGCTGTAGGCGCGGCCGTCGCTGAACTTGGGGAAATGCAGCGCGACCAGGTCGAGGCGCGAGACGTCGCCGGCAAGGCTCTCCACCGCGTCCGAGTTGGCCAGCGCCACCCCGATCGGGCCGCGGCGGGCCAGCAGCGCCGCCCGCGCCCCGCGCCAGCGCGTGAGGCTCACCAACACAGGCCCGTCGGCCGGCACCGTTTGGTCGTCGGCCAGTTTCGTCCAGACGTCGTCGACGACGCCGGTTTCCCTAAACAGCGGCATAGACGCGCTCCTTGAACGGTTGAAGGCCGATGCGGCGGAAGGTGTCGACGAAGCGCTCGCCTTCGCCGCGGTTCTCGAGATAGGTCGCGACCAGCGAGTCGACGGCCTCCACGACCTTGTCGGCGGCGACGGCAGGACCAAGGATGGTGCCGAGCGCGGTCTTGCCGAAGTCGACGTCGCCACCCAGGCTCAGCTGGTAGAGCTCGACGCCGTTCTTGTCGACGCCCAGGATGCCGATGTGGCCGACATGATGATGGCCGCAGGCGTTGATGCAGCCCGAGATCTTGATCTTGAGGTCGCCGATGTCGTGCTGGCGGGCGATCTCGGCGAAATGCCGCGAGAGGCGCTGCGCCACCGGGATCGAGCGCGCGTTGGCCAGCGCGCAGTAGTCGAGACCCGGGCAGGCGATGATGTCGGTGATCTTGCCGAGATTGGCCTCCGCGAAACCGAGCTGCCCCAGCGCGCGCCACACCGCCGGCAAGTCCTCGACCGCGACGTGGGGCAGCACCAGGTTCTGCTCGTGACTGACGCGGATCTCGCCCTGGCTGTAGGAGTCGGCGATGTCGGCGACACCTTCCATCTGCGCCGCGCTGGCGTCGCCCGGCGGCGCGCCGGCAGGCTTCAGCGACGCCGTGACGATGCGATAGCCGGCCATGCGATGCGACGCGACGTTCGATTTCAGCCACAGGGCGAAGTTCGGCTCGCTAAGCTTGAGCGCTTCAACCTCGGCGACAGCAGCCGGACGGTGCGGCAGCGGCGGCGGTGCAAACTGCCGGGCGATGGCCTCAATGGTCTCGGCCGGCAGTTTTAGCGCGCCGTCCTTCATCTCGGCGTACTCGGCCTCGACGTCCTCGCGCATCTTCTCGACGCCGATCTCGTGCACCAGGATTTTTATGCGCGACTTGTAGAGGTTGTCGCGCCGGCCATAGCGGTTGTAGACGCGCAGCGTGGCTTCTAGATAGGCCAAAAGCTCGTCCTTGGGCAGGAACTCGCGCAGCGTCTTGCCGATCATCGGCGTGCGGCCGAGCCCGCCGCCCACGATCACCTCGAAGCCCACCTTGCGCCGCTCGTTGCACCACAGCCGCAGGCCGATGTCGTGCACGCGCACGGCGGCGCGGTCGTTGGGCGAGCCGGTGATGGCGATCTTGAACTTGCGCGGCAGGAAGCTGAACTCGGGGTGCAAGGTCGACCACTGGCGGACGATCTCGCACCAGATGCGCGGGTCCTCGATCTCGTCGATGGCGGCGCCGGCGAAGTGGTCCGCGGTGACGTTACGGATGACGTTGCCCGAGGTCTGGATCGAATGCATGTCGACCTCGGCGAGCGCCGCGACCGCGTCGGGCGCGTCCTCGAGCTTGATCCAGTTCAGCTGCAGGTTCTGACGTGTCGTGAAATGCCCGTAGCCGCGATCGTATTTGCGGGCGATCTCGGCGAGCTTGCGCAGCTGGCGCGACGACAGCGTGCCGTAGGGAATGGCGATCCGCAGCATGTAGGCGTGCAGCTGCAGGTACAGGCCGTTGGTCAGCCGCAGCGGCTTGAACTGCTCCTCGGTGAGCTCGCCCGCCAACCTGCGGCGCACCTGGTCGCGGAACTGCGCGATGCGCTCGCTGAGCAGGGCGCGGTCGTACCTGTCGTAACGATAGAAATAGGTGTCAGGCATAGCGCACTGCCTCGGCGGCGATGGCGTCGAAGGTGAGTCCCGAGGCGCGGATCTTCTCGCGCAAGCTTACCGGTTCCAGGACGCCTTCTACGTCCTCCGTGACGGCGACTAGAAGGAGATCGACGACGCCGAAGCCTTCGGCGCGCGCCCGCTCCAGCAGGATCTCGCCGCCCCGCTTGTCGCGCGCCACGGCGGCGCGCTGGAGTTCAGTCGTCCACTGGCCGGCGTCGTCGAGATAGACCACGACGCCATCGACCAGGCGATTGGCGGAGGCGACTAAAAGATCGCCAGCGAGATTCTTGGCCATCAGGAAACCTCTGCCAAAGTGCGTTGATCGGCGGGTTGATCAGCAGTCGCCAAGGCGGCGACCTCGCCGACGATGATGAGAGCGGGGCCGGCGTCGCCGTTGGAGGCATGGCGGGCAGCAAGTCGCGCCAGATCCGAGAGCTGCCCGAGCGAAAGGCGCTCGTCGGGTCGCGAACCGTTCTCGATGACGGCGACCGGCGTCGCGGGCGATGCGCCGGCGGCGAGCAGGCGATCGCGCACGGATTCCGCTTCCGCGGCGCCCATGTAGATTGCGAGCGTATGGCCACGGGCGGCCAACGCCGGCCACGCCGCCGGTTGGCTGCCGGCGGCGCTGTGGCCGCTCACGAAGGTCACGGCCGAAGCGAGGCGGCGATGCGTCAAGGGAATCCCGGCCGACGCCGCGCAGCCCAGCGCCGCCGTGATGCCCGGCACGACCGTGTAGGGCAGACCAGCCTCGCGCAGGGCTTCGACCTCCTCGCCGCCGCGGCCGAAAATGAACGGGTCGCCGGCCTTCAGGCGGACGACGCTTTGTCCTGCCCGCACGCGGCGCACCAGGTCGGCGTTGATCGCTGCTTGCGTCCAGCCCAACTGGCCCTTGCGCTTGCCGACGGCAACGCGCTCCGCGTCACGGCGGGAACGCGCCAAGACGGCCGGCGGCACCAACTCGTCATGCAGGATGGCGTCGGCCTCCTGCAGGAGCTGACCGGCACGAAGCGTCAGGAGATCGGGGTCGCCCGGCCCGGCGCCGACGATGTGCGCGATCCCGAGCGGCGCGACCTGACAACGGGCGGCGTCGAGCTCACCGACCGCGGCCCGGCGCGCGGCGGCCTCCTGGCCCGCCAAGGCCAGCTTGCCAGCCGGGCCAACGAGCAGATGGCGCCAAAACGCTCGACGACGATCCGACCGGGAGATCAGGGCATTTGCCTGTAGGCGAAACGTCGCCGCAAGCCGCGCCAGGGCGCCGATCCGTTCGGGCAGCGCCGCCTCGATCCGCTGGCGCAGCAGCGTCGCCAAGGTCGGCGACGCGCCGCCGGTCGAAACCGCGACCACGACGTCATCGCGGTCGACGATGGCCGGCAAGATGAAGTCGCAGAGCTCGGGGCGGTCGGCTACGTTTGCCGGCACGCGCGCCGACTGGGCGACGCGCCGAGCGGCGCCGTCCGCTTCGGCATCCCCGGTCGCAATCAGGGCAGCCACCGCGCCCATCAAATCGGCTGCCACGATCGCCGGCTCAAGTCGCCTCACCTCGGCACCGGCCGAGCGCGCGAGCACGGCCCGGCGGTCGGCAGACGGGCCCTCACCCACCACGGCGACCGTCCGGCCCGCCACGTCGAAGAACAGGGGCAAGTGCCTCATGGCTGGCGGCCAAGGAGAATGCGACTGAAATGCGCCATGACGGCTCCGCGAAACGCTCGGATTTCGATCTGGCAACTCTTGACACATTCGCCATGAGTTGAATTTCCGAAGGTCTCTGCGAAGCGAGCAAATCCTGCCGTGCGCCGGGCGCCAGGAGGAAATTTTTCCACCCCTTGACGGCGCAGGGACCGTTCCTAAATCACAGCTGTCTCCCGTGCCCATCCGGGGCGGGCGGCACCACAGCCATCGCTCATTGGAGGATGATCAATGCGTACGTTCGACTATTCGCCTTTCTATCGCGCCACCGTCGGCTTCGACCGCGTGTTCGACTTGCTTGATTCGGTGGTCAGCCAAGCCGGCAGCAACGGCTATCCCCCGTACAACATCGAGCGAGCTGGCGATAACGCCTACCGCATCGTGATGGCCGTGGCGGGCTTCAGCGAGGCCGAGCTCAACGTCACCCAGAAGGAAACCGAGCTCCTGGTGACCGGCCAGACCAAGCAGAACGGCGAGGACCAGAAGCAGTACCTCTATCGCGGCATCGCCGGCCGCAACTTCGAGCGCCGCTTCCAGCTCGCGGAGCACGTCAAGGTCGCGGGCGCCAAGCTCGCCAATGGCCTGCTGACCATCGAGCTGCAGCGCGAGATCCCCGAGGAGAAGAAGCCGCGGGCGATCCAGATCGAAGCCGAGGCCGCCAAGGCGCTGACCCACTAAGGTCGGCCGACCGTCTCAAAGAAGAGCGCCGTGGGAGGACCGCGGCGCTTTTCTTGGGCCCCAGCTCGCGCCTGTCGGGCGACCTTCCATCGGCCTTCATGGGATCGCGTGACGCGCGAGGCCTGGATGCAGAGCATCCGAGCCAAGCTCGACGCGCGCTGAGTTCTCCTCCCTGGCGAAGCTGCTAGCGAAGCTGGGGAGGTGGCCGAAGGCCGGAGGGGTCATGGGTGTTGATTCCTGACCCCTCCGTCGCCTCATGGCGGCAACACATCCCCGCGCTACGCGCAGGGAGGAGGAGCTATTTCGCGTGCTTGCCGGAAAGCTGCGGCGTGTGGGCGCCCTCCGCGCCCTTCTCCTTGTGCTGCAGCCGCGTGGTGCGCGCCCACTTGCGCTTGTGCTCGTCCTTCACGTTGACGCGCAGGGTTCCGACCTTCTCGACCGTGAGCTCGACCTTGTCGCCGTCCATGAAGGCGTGCAGGCCCCGATGATTGGTGCCGGTGGCGAGGATGTCGCCTGGCTCCAGGGTGTGGATCGAGCTTGCCCATTCGATGCAGCGCGCTATCTGGTGCGCCATGTCGTTGGTATTGAACTTCTGCATCACCTCCCCGTTGTTGCTGAGCGTGATGGCGAGGTTCTGCGGATCGGCGATTTCGTCAGCCGTCACGATCCACGGGCCGATCGGCGCGAAGGTGTCGCGCGACTTCATCTGGAAGAACACGTTGCCCGGTGGCGGCAGACCACGAGCCGACCCGTCGATAAAGCAGGTGTAGCCAAAGATGTGGCCCATGGCGTCGGCTTGCGAGACGTGGCTGGCGCGCTTGCCGATCACCAGCCCGAGCTCGGCCTCGCCCTCGAAGATCGTCGCCGGGACGTCGGGCAGCACCATGGTGTCGCCATCGCCGATCACCGCCGTCGCCGCCTTGTGGAAGGCGTTGATCTGCGGCTTTTCCTTGAGCGTGCCGTCCTCCATGTAGTTCACCGCCATGCAGACGATGTTGCCGGGCTTGGGGACGGGCGGGCGCAGCCGCACGTTGCGCAGCGGCATCGCCGTGGTCGAGGTCGTGGCCTTCACGAGCTTGTCCTTGTAGGTGTCCCATCGCGCGATCAGGCCGATCATGAGGTCGCGCCTGTCGAGATGCGGGATGTCCTTCACGGCGTCGGTGACGTCGACCACGTTGTCGGCGACGACGACGCCCAGCCGATAGTCGTTGAAATAGCACAGCTTCATTTCTTGTCTCCCTCTTCGAGCACCTGCTTGGCGACGTTGGCGGCCGACATGGCGGTAGGCCAGCCGGAATAGAAGGCGAGATGGGTGATCATCTCGATCAGCTCGTCCTTCTTCACACCATTGTTGATGGCCCGCGCGAAATGCCCGACCTGCTGCTCGGTCCTGCCGAGCGCGATCAGCGCCGCGCAGGTGATCAGGCTGCGGTCGCGTTTGGAGAGGCCCGGCCGCTCCCAGACATCGCCGAACAATACGTTGTCGGTGAGGTCGATCAGCTTGGGCGCGAAGGCGCGCAGGCGATCGCGCGGGCTGGGAGTGGGCGGCTTGGACATGGTTTCCTCCTTTTCAATGAAGCGACAGGGCGGTAGCGTCGACGCCACAGTTTCGGAGGAAACAATGGCAGTCATCAAGGTCGCTGATTTCGCCTTCCCCCGCATGGAGGCGCCGGACCTCGACGAGATGGAGGAATTCCTCACCCATTTCGGCATGGTGCGCTCGGAGCGCACGCCTGACGCGCTCTACATGCGCGGCACCGACGATCATCATCACCTCCATGTCGCGCACAAGGGCGGCACCAAGTTCATCGGCTTCGCCTACCATGCGGCCGACGAGGACGACCTCAAGCGCATAGCCAAGCTCCCGGGCGCCTCGGGCATCGAGACCCTGAACGAGCCGGCCGGCGGCAAGCGGGTGCGGCTCACCGAGCCCAACGGCTACCAGATCGAGGTGATCGCTGGCCTGCAAAGCGTGACGCCGATCAAGGTCGATCGCGACCCGACCAATTCGGCCGGCGAACCGCTGAAGCGCGCTGGCCGGCTCATGCGGCTCTCCAAGTCGCCCACCCCGATCCATCGCATCGGGCACGGTGTGCTCGCCACGCCCAAGGTCAACGAAACCGTCGCCTGGTATCGCGAGACGCTCGGCATGATCCGCTCCGACGATGTCTATGCCGGCGCCAAGGACAACGTGATCGGCGCCTTCAGCCGGCTCGACCGCGGCGAGGATTTCGTCGATCACCACGTGCTGTTCTGCGTGCACAACGAGAAGACCGGGTTGAACCACGTGTCCTATGAGGCCTCCGATATCGATGCCATCTTCCAGGACCACGAATACCTGAAGCGGCTGGGCAAGTACGAGCACATGTGGGGCATCGGCCGGCATCTGCTGGGAAGTCAGGTCTACGACTACTGGGCCGATCCCTGGGGCCGCGTGCACGAGCGCTGGGCCGACACCGACCGGTTGAACGCTGCCAACGGCGGCAACGTGATCCCGGCCGAAGAAGGATTCCAGTCGCAATGGGGCGAGCGGCCGCCCGAGCGCTTCATCGGCCACGCGAGTCCTTAGGCTCTTCCGGGACCGCGGGCATCCGGCCCGCATCTTTCTGTCGTCCCGAGCGAAGCGAGGGATCCTGAAGGCCAAGGGAAAGATCCCTCGCTTCGCTCGGGATGACATGATGCGGGCCTGGAGGCCCGCGGTCCTGCTTGACTACCCCTTCGCCTCTTCGATCGCCCGCCACACGTTGAGCGGCGTCGCCGGCATTGTCACGTCCTTCACGCCAAGCGGCGCCAGAGCGTCCATGATGGCGTTCATGACCGCCGGCATGGCGCCGACCGTCCCCGCCTCGCCCGCTCCCTTGGCGCCCAACGGATTGAACTTGGTCGGCACCGGATTGCTCTTGATTTCCATGCTCGGCACCGTGTCGGCGTGGGGCATGGCGTAGTCGAGGAAGCTCGCCGTCAGGAGCTGGCCGCTGTCGCGGTCCCACACCACCTGCTCGCACAGGATCTGGCCGATACCCTGAGCCACGCCGCCGTGGATCTGGCCTTTCAATCCGATCGGGTTCATCACCGTACCGACGTCGTCGACCACGAAGTAACGGTCGGGCGTGACGACGCCGGTCTCCGGATCGACTTCGACCTCGCAGACATGGCAGCCGTTGGGATAGGTGTCCCTTTGGCCGAGGTATGTGGCGTGTTCGTACAGCCCGCCTTCGAAGCCGACTCCTTTGGGCCAGCGCGTCGGGTTGAAGGCCGCCATCGCCACCTGCTTCATGGTCACCGCCTTGTCGGTGCCCTTCACCTTGAAGCTGCCGTCCGTGAACTCGATGTCCTGCTCGCCCGCCTCCAGCAAATGGCTGGCAAGCTTCTTGCCCTTCTCGATGACCTTGTCGGCGGCGAGGTAGAGGGCCGAGCCGCCCAGCACCGTCGAGCGCGAACCGTTGGTGCCCATGCCGAAGGCCACGCGGTCGGTGTCGCCGTCGATGAACTGCACGTCGTTGGGATCGATGCCCAGCCGCTCGTTCAGGATCTGCTTGAACATCGTTTCGTGACCCTGGCCCTGCGCCTTGGTGCCCATCAGGAGTGCGGCGGTGCCGCTGGGGTTGAAGCGTATCTCGGCATATTCTGGTTGCGCCGTGCCGGCCGCCTGCTCGATCGCATTGACGATGCCCAGTCCGCGCAGTTTCCCGCGTTTCTTGGACTCCTCGGCGCGCTTCTTGAAGCCCGCGACATCGGCGAGCTCGATCGCCATGTCCATGTTCTTCTCGAACTGGCCGCAATCGTAGTACGGCCCGACCGGGCTTTGATACGGCAGCGCCGCTTCGGGCAGGATGTTCTTGCGCCTGAGCTCCACGCGATCGACGCCGAGCTCGCGCGCCGCATCGTCGATCAGTCGCTCGATCAGGTAGATCGCCTCCGGTCGACCGGCGCCGCGATAGGGCGCCGTCGGATTGGTGTTGGAGAGCACGCCGACCACGTTGATGTAGGCCGTCGGAATGCGATAGACGCCGAGCACTGTGACGATCATGCCGAACGGCGAGAGGAGGTTGCGGTCGGAGCCGACATAGGCGCCGATGTTCGCGAGCATGTTCAGCCTCAGCGCCAGGAACTTGTCGTCCTTATCGAGCGCCAGCTCGATCTCGCCGATATTGTCGCGGCCGTGCTCGTCGGCCATTACCGCTTCGCTGCGCTCGCAGGTCCATTTGACCGGCCGGCGCAGCTTGCGCGCCGCCCACAGGGTCAGGCGATGCTCGATGTACTGCCAACCCTTGGTGCCGAAGCCGCCACCCACGTCCTGGGCGATCACGCGCATCTTGCTTTCCGGCACCTTGAACACGCTTTGCGCCAGCATGTTGCGCACGCGATGGGGGTATTGCACGTCGGCATACAGGATCATGCGATCCTCGCCTTGGTCGTAGACGCCGAGCGTGCCGCGCGGCTCCATGAACTGGGCGTGCACGCGGCTGATCACGTAGCGTCGCTTGACCACCTTGGCGGCCGACTTGAAGGCCTCGTCGGTCGCGGCCTTGTTGCCGCGCTCGACATGGTTCGAGATGTTGTCGGGGCAATCGTCCCACACCGCCGGCGCACCCGGCTTCACCGTGTCCTCGGTCGTCGTCACCGAGGGCAGGGCGTCGTAGTCGACGTTCGCCAATTCGGCGGCGTCCTTGGCCGCGGCGAGCGTCTCGGCGATCACCATGGCCACCGGGTCGCCGACATAGCGCACGCGGTCGGTGACCAGCGGCGGGCGCTGCGGGGCGAACATCGGCTTCCCGTCGGGACGCTTGCGCGGCATGTTGGCCTTGGGCATGCCGAGCCCGTCAGCCACCACGTCATGGCCGGTGTAGACCGCGACCACGCCGGGCGCCTCCTTCGCATCTTTGACGTCGATCGAGCGAATGCGCGCATGGGCGTGCGGCGAGCGCACGAACACCGCGAAGGCCTGGCCATGCATGTTGACGTCGTTGATGTAGCGCCCCTGGCCGCGCAGCAGGCGCGGATCCTCGAAGCGCAGGACAGGCTGGCCGATGCCGTACTTGCTCATGTCGTCCGAAACTCCTCACTGAAACCACGATGTTACGCCTTGCGCCGCTTGGCAAATGCGTAGGCTCGTTACCGCTCCGTAACTCCGAGAAATCGGTCGAGCGGCGCCCGGTCCGCCAGCAACGCCGCGCTGTCGGCTTGATGCACGATGCGGCCACGCTCGAGGATGAGCGCTCGGTCGGTGATCGGCAGGATCTTCTGCGCATGCTGCTCGACGATGATCGCGGAAAGCCTGTCTTCGCGAAACAGCCGTGCCAGCGCGGCCAACAATTCCTGCACGATGATCGGCGCGAGCCCTTCGGTCGGCTCGTCGAGCAGCAGAAGGCGCGGGTTGGTGACAAGCGCGCGGGCGATCGCCAGCATCTGCTGCTCGCCGCCGGACAGCGAGCCGCCGCCTTGCCGGCGCCGTTCGCTCAGCCTGGGAAACAGGTCGAACACCCGATCCAGGGTCCATGCGCCCGGCCGCGCCACGGCGGTGATGTTTTCCTCCACGCTGAGCGAGCGGAAGACGTTCCGCTCCTGCGGCACCCAGCCGATCCCGGCGGCGGCACGATGCTCCGGCTCCAGGATAGTGATCTCGTGCCCGCCAAGCCGCAGCTGGCCCGTGAAGCGGCGCGTCACGCCGATCACGCTGTCGAGCAGCGTCGTCTTGCCGACGCCGTTGCGCCCGAGCACTGCCAGCGCCTCGCCTTCTCCCAACCGCAACGACACGTCTTGCAACACGACCGCGCGGCCATAGCCGGACGACAGCCGATCGACCTCCAGCAGGTCAGCCATGGGCTTCGTCGCCGAGATAGACGGCTCGCACGCGGGCATCCTTGGCGATGGCCTCGGGCTCGCCCTCGACCAGCAGGGCGCCATCGACCAGCACCGAGATACGACGGGCGAAGCTGAAGACCAGATCCATGTCGTGCTCGATCAGCAGCACAGAGACCTCCTCGGGCAAGGCGGCGATGGCGTCGAGGATGTCGCGGCGTTCCGCCTCGGGCACTCCCGCCGCCGGCTCGTCGAGAAGCAGCACCTGCGGCGCGCAGGCAAAGGCCGCGGCGATCTCCAGCAGGCGCTGCTTGCCGTACGGCAAGGTGTCAGTGCGCCGCTCCAGGACATCGAGCAGGCCAAAGCGGCCGGCCACCTGCTCGACCTCCGCCGGGACGCTGCCGACGGCGCCGAGACGACGGCGCCATTCGCCGCCGCCACTCACGCGCTCGCTGACCGCCAGCGCCAGGGTCTCGAGCGGCGTGAGATCGCCGAACAGCTGGTTGATCTGGAATGTGCGAACCAGCCCACGGCGGACGCGGGCTTCGGGACGCAGCGTCGTTATGCGATCGCCCAGCAGCATGATCTCGCCGGACGACGCCGGCAGCACCCCGGTCAAGAGGTTGACGAAGGTCGTCTTGCCGGCGCCATTGGGCCCGATCAGTGCCTGACGGGCACCACGCTCCAGCTGGAAGGAGACATTGTCGGTGGCGAGCAAGCCGCCGAATCGCTTGGTGAGCGACCGGGTCTCGAGAACCACGCTCATCGCCGACGAGCCCAGCCCAGCATCGCATAGAGGCCGCCGACCAGGCGCTGGCGCCCCACCAACACGAACGCCACCAGCAAGAGCCCGATCCAGAACTGCCAATACTGCGGCGTGAAAGCCGCAATGCCGTCCTGCAGCAGCGTGTAGATCACCGCACCTGCGATGCCGCCGTAGAGCCAGCCGGCGCCGCCGATGATCAACACCAGCAGCACATCGGCCGAGCGGTGGAACTCGAAGACATCGAGCGAGACGAAGGCCGTCGTCTGTGCCAGCAGCGCGCCGGCGGTGCCGGCGAAGGCGGCGGCCAGCGTATACACGGCGATCAGGCGGGCGTTGACGGGAACGCCGAGCGCGCCCGCCCGCAAGGGATTTCGCCTGATCGCCATCAGCGACAGGCCGAACGGCGATAGCACGATGCGCCGCGCCAGGAGGGTGAACAGGAAGAGCGTCGTCAGGCTGTAAGCGTAGGCGGTTCGGCCGAACAGGTCGAAGTCGAAGCAGCCAAGCAGCGGTCCCATGGTGACGCCCTGCAACCCATCGGCACCGCCGGATAGGCCGGGCAGGGCATTGGCGATTTCGCCGAGCACCATGGCCACGCCCAAGGTCACCATGAGCCGCGTGAGGTCGCTGCCGCGCAGCACCAGTAAACTGGTCGCAAAGCCCACTACCGTCGCGACCGCAGCGCCGAGAAGCAGTCCAGCAAGCGGGTCGCCGGTCACATGCTTGGCAAGCAAGCCCGCCGTGTAGGCGCCGACGCCGAAGAAAGCCGCGTGACCCAGCGATACGATTCCGGCGTAGCCCAGGATCAGGTCGAGCGACAGGGCGAACAGGGCGAGGATCGCGATCTCGTTCAGGATCAGGAACTTGCCGGGCGGCATCAGCAGCGCCGCATAGGCCAGCAGCCAGAGCACGACCTCGGGCCAGCGCCAGCGGGCGCGGCGCACGAGGCCCAGCGCCGCCGCGTCCATCAGCGCGGACGGGCGAATAGGCCGTGCGGCCGCAGCACCAGCACGGCGATCATCACGAGGTAGATCATGAAGGCACCCAGCGCCGGCAGATAGTACTTGCCGGCAACGTCGGCGACCCCGAGCAGCAGCGAGGCCGCGAAGGGTCCCACGATGCCGGACGTGCCGCCCACCGTCACGACGATCAGGAAATAGATCATGAAGCGCAGGGGAAAATTGGGATCGAGGCCCAGGATCTCCGCACCCAGCGCGCCGCCGAGCCCGGCGAGGCCGGAGCCTACCGCAAAGGTGACGGCGAACACGGTGCTCACTGGTATGCCAAGACCGCGCGCCACGCGGGCATCGTCGACTGCCGCGCGCAAACGGCTGCCGAAGCGCGTGCGCATCAAGGCCAGCTGCAGGGCCAGCGCCAGCCCGCCGCAGATCACGATGATGAACGAGCGATAGATGCCGACCTGGACGCCGAAAACGTCGCGGCGTCCCTGGAGCCAGGCCGGCAGCTTGATGTTCTGCGGGCTCGAGCCCATCGCCCAGTCGACGAAGGCCACGGCCATGAACACCAGGCCGATCGAGAACAACACCTGGTCGAGAGGCGAGCGGCCGTACATGTGGACGTACAGCGTGCGTTCCAGGACCAGCCCGAGCAGCGCTGCGGCGGCGAAGGCGATCGGCAGGCAGGCGAGGAACGGCAGGCCGAACCGGTCCATGAGGACCACCGTGACATAGCCGCCCGCCATGGCGAAGGCGCCATGCGCCAGGTTCACGAAGTTCATCAGCCCGAGCGTCACGGCCAGCCCGCACGCCAGAACGAACAGCAGCATGCCGTACGCGACCCCGTCGAACAGGATGGTGGCCATGGCGCTCATCGCGCGCAGGTACAGATGCAGCAGCATCTGTCATCCCGAGCGAAGCGAGGGATCCTTCCTGTTGCCTTAAGGATCCCTCGCCATGGGGGCTCGGCATGACAGCCTGCTGCGCATGCTGTCACTTCTTCGCCGCCTTCACCGGGTCCTTGACGTTGGGGATGGTCGCAAACTCGACGTTGTAGAGCTCGCCGTCCTTCTTTTCGACCTTGCGCACGTAGATGTTCTGCACGATGTCGCGCGTTTGCGGATCGATCGAGATCGGACCGCGCGGGCTCTCCCAGGCCATGCCCTTCATCGCGGCCAAAAGCGTGTCGCCGTCGGTCGCACCGCCGGTCATCTTCAGCGCCTCGTAGATCAGGTGCATGCCATCCCAGCCGCCGACCGCCATGAAGTTCGGCCGCATGCCGGCGTTGGCCTTCTTGAAGGCGTCGACGAACGCCTTGTTGGCGGCACTGTCGTGCGCGGCGGAGTAGTTGTGCGTGTTGATGACGCCGATCACCACGTCGCCCATGCCGTTCAGCTGATCGTCGTCGGTCACGTCGCCGGTGGCGATCAGCTTGATGCCGGACTTGTCCAGCCCGCGCTCGACGAACTGCTTCACGAATTGCGCGCCCTGCCCCGACGGCACGAACACGAACACCGCGTCGGGCTTGGCGTCGGCGGCCTTCTGCAGCACCGGCGAAAAGTCCGGGCTGCGCAGCGGCACGCGCAGGCTCTCGATGACCGTGCCGCCATCTGACTTGAATCTTTCGGTGAACGACTTCTCGGCATCGATACCCGGGCCGAAATCGCTGACCAGGGTGACGACCTTGTTAATGCCGTTCTTGACGGCCCATTCGGCCATGGGCACCGCCGACTGCGCCAAGGTGAAGCTGGTGCGCACGACGAACGGCGACGCGTCGGTGATCGACGACGTGCCCGCCGCCATCACGACTTCCGGCACTTTGGCCTGGGTCGCGATGGGTGCCACCGCGAGCGCAATCGGCGTCAGGCCGAAGCCGGCGAGGAACGCCACCTTGTCGTTGACCACCAGCTCCTGGGCCAGCCGCTTGGCGACGTCGGCGACGCCAGTGTCGTCCTTGAGGATCACCTCGATCTTCTTGCCGGCCGCGGTGCTGCCGTTCACGGCCTGGTAAAGTTTCACCGCGGCATCGATCTGCTTGCCGGTCGAGGCCTGCTGGCCGGTCATCGGCAGGATCAGACCGACTTTCACGGCATCCTCGGCCTGCGCCGCCGACGAGAGCAGCGCGACGGCCGCGAGCGCGGCGGCCAGCTGGCGTCTCACCATTTGTTTTCCTCCCAAACAATCCGTTGCGGCATCTACTATCACAAACGTCTGCAGGATGCTCTATGCTCCGCCGCAAAGGCCGCGAGGGAGCATGCCCATGAAGAGCTACAAGGTCGTCGAGTTCGGCAAGCCGTTGCAGAAGGTCGAGGAGCCCAACCCCGCGCCGCAGGGCAGCGAGGTGCTGGTGCGCATCACCGCCGCCGGCGTCTGCCACAGCGACGTCCATCTGTGGGAAGGCTATTTCGACATGGGCGGCGGCAACAAATATTCGACCGAGAAGACCATGGCGCCGCCGCGTACCATGGGCCACGAGATCGTCGGCGTGGTCGAAGCGCTGGGGCCGGACGCAGGCGGCGCCAAGGTCGGCGACAAGGCGGTGGTCTATCCCTGGATCGGCTGCGGCAAGTGCTGGTATTGCCAGAGCGGCATCGAACATCTCTGTTCGACGCCGCGCGCGCTCGGCGTCAACAAGGACGGCGGCTACGCCGACCACGTCATGGTGCCGCATGCCAGGTATCTGTACCCGTACGGCGACCTGCCGACCGAGCTCGCTTGCCTCTATGCCTGTTCGGGCATCACGGCGTTCGGCGCAGTCAAGAAGGCGGTGGGCCATGACGCCGGCAAACCGATCCTGATCATCGGCGCAGGCGGCGTCGGCCTGATGGGCGTGCGCTTCGCCAAGTCGGTGATGGGCCGCGAGCCGATCGTGGCCGACATCGACGAGAACAAGCGCAAGCTGGCGCTCGCCAACGGCGCGCAGGCAGTGGTCGATCCGCGCGACAAGGAAGCGCGCAAACAGATCCAGGACCTCACCGGCGGCACCGGCGTCGCCGCCGCCCTCGACTTCGTGGGCGCCGAGGCCTCGACCCAGTTCGGCTGGCGGGCGCTCGGCCGCGGCGGGCGGCTGATCGTGGTCGGCCTGTTCGGCGGCACGTTCTCGACGCCGCTGCCGATGTTCGCCTTCACCGGCAACCAGATCATGGGCTCGGTGACCGGCACGCCGGCCGAAATGAAGGAGATGATGGACCTCGTCACCGCCGGCAAGGCCGAGCCGGTGCCGGTCATCAAGCGCCGCCTCGACGACGCGGACGCGGCGCTCCAGGACCTGCGCAAGGGCCTGATCATGGGCCGCGCGGTGCTGGTGCCTTAGCCTTTTTTCCTCCCCTTGCCGGAGCCCGGCAAGGGGAGGTGTCGGCGTCAGACGCCGACGGAGGGTCACAGGCCTCTCCTGTTGCTCATGACCCCGACGGCCTCGTATGACGAGGGCACTTCCCCTTCGCGGCATCCGCGAAGGGGAAGAGAACAGATATGACCCCCGC